>CAYNNP010000009.1:32811-59311 GCA_964398215.1 uncultured Pirellulaceae bacterium
GCGAACCCTTCCGCTCTACCGCGTGTCTCGCCGTCTGCGGTTGCTTGCTGCAGCCTTGCTCTGTGATCACGCTGGGCTTTTAGTCGTAGCTCGTATTGGTCGCGTTGCTGTGGGGTGATCATGTCGAGTACCTCGGCGGCTTCGGTGAAGGCAGGGAGTTGAAGCGTAGGGAATCCATACAACAGACGAAGACGAGAATCTCTAGCTCATTCTGCGGTTGCGCGGCGTTAGGACCTGCACAACCCGATCTACTGAGAATAATGAGCCCAAATGATTTGACTCTCCTAGTTGGATGACACAAGTTTCACCGTAGGCGTTTTTTGCGCTGACATGGGACCTCAGTAGGTTCCGAAAATGGCAAACCAATCGCGAGGTTGGGACGCAAAGCTACGGGTCTCTTTGAGATCGCCGGGCTACCGAAGAACACTAGCAAACGGCAAAAGCAGGCATTGCACGCAATGTTCGCTGGAGCCAGAGAGTCACCCCATACATGACCGCCCCAACGGCCAGTTTGGACGCAACCGTTGCGTCCACTATCGCAGAAATTAGCGCTAAGCACTGCATCTTTCAGTGCGGTGTGGCTCATTATGCGATATCGGCAACCACCATCCGCGAAGTCGCTTATCTACCGCCACTGGTTCCAGTGCCGCGTTGTCCAGAACTGATTGCGGGCATTTGCCACATCCGCAGTGAATTTGTGCCAGTCGTTAGCGTCACCTCGGTCTTAGGAATCAGCGACCAAGGAAAATCGGCAGACGCCAAGCAACTCTTATTGTTGTCTCACACCTTGGGCACTTGGGGGCTAATGATTGATCGCGTGATTGCGATCGATAGCATCGAAACCCATGTTGATGGGACACACCGAAGCGAAGGCCAACTGTCGCCGATCCTTGGCACTGCTTCGTTTCAGGCCAACGTGGTTCGGGTCATAGATCCCAAAGTCCTGCATCGATTCGCTCAACAGGCTTTGGTTCGAGAATGGACCACTCAAAACTCTTCCAATCGCTCGCAAAAAACGGCGGTATCGTCATGAAAGTTCGATCACTTCCTTATTTGTGCCATGGCTTCGTTGCCACTGCTGTAACTGTTGCTGCAATCGGTTCAGCTACGTTCGCAATGCCAACGGTTTGGCTGTCGGTCACCGTTGTAACAGTAGCGTTGGTGACAACCATTCTTTCGAGTGTGTTTCTGGATTCCAAGCTTGAGCAAGGGTTCAATGCCTTTCGTTCACTTACACAGGAAACGGCGCCAGAACGTCAACCCGAATGTGGGCTGGCTGAATTCGACAATCTTTCGCAATCCTTGTTCTCTCGACTGACCTCTCGCGAGAACGCAGAAGTCGGTTTTGATGAATTAAACCGAGACATCGAAGCTGTCGTTGCTCTAATGGATTCGCGCGAACGAGATGCCCAGCCAGCAACCATTGTGATTCGAAAGGTACTGGGAAGTATTGTGGGTTCAATGCAGCGATCGATGACCCTCATGCAGCAACATGTTCTAGAAATCGGACGATGCATGCAAGAGATTGTTGACAACGCGTCAACTTACGACAGCGCGGTGGCCGATACTGGCGACGCAATTGCCGCGCTAGCCGAAAATGTTGACAGCGCTCGCAAAGAATCAAATGCTGTTCATCTTCAGCTTGCGTCAACCATCAAGAATGTCGACGCCTGCATGCAATCTGTTGGAGAGTTAAGTGACGGTTTCGATCGCATCTTGGCAGCTTCCGAAAACAACAAGCGACAGCTTCGGTCATTGGGCGATCCGGCACGGCAGATCAGTTCCATCGCAGATACCATCACAGACGTAGCTGCTCGTACCGATTTGTTGGCGCTGAACGCATCAATCGAATCAATTCGCGCTGGCGAACACGGACGTGGTTTCGCTGTTGTCGCCGAAGAGGTTCGGAAACTGGCGGAGCAAACCGCAACGGCAGCGCGAGAAATTGAAACACTAACGGATTCTTTACAGAGACAAACCGAAGACTCTGTTTCCGCAATCGCCAGAGAGCAAAGTCAAATCGAGAAAGAAGCTCGATCGCTGGCAAATATCGAAACGGCACTGAACAAAATCCTTGACAGCAGCTCCGAAAGTGCCAATCGAGTTCAACGCATTGCAAAAGAATGTGATTCGCAGTTGAAGGTTGCTAGCGTGATCGGCATGAGCGTTGAAAAATTGTTGGACGTTACGAAAGTTGACCAAAACGGTTCGCAGCATGCCGCTTGGGCTCTAAAGTCAATGTCCAAGACATCGTTGGACATGACCGCGACAGTCAATCGATTGAACAAGTTTAGCAACGAGAATCTACAAGAAGAATTGCAGAGTCAAGCAGCACAGATCGGCGAGACATGGGGAGCCGAGAATTCTTTGGTGATTCCGAAATTGTCAACCGACATTGGTTCAAACCCAGTGGTTAGCATCTGATGACTGAATTGCAAAACCACAAACCATTTGCGTCGTTCGACGAAGCCCTCGCGTTTCTGGACGAGATCGTTCGCAGCGGCATGACTGACTTTGATGCCAACGTCAAAGAATCCGTCAGTGAACTTCGCGAGCTGGCACGCAATATCGAACTGGCAGATTGGAACTCTGATGTCGATGTTGACGCGGACGAACTTTTCGGCGCCATAATCGAAGGTGCAAATATTCTTCGCTGTGCAATCGACAACGACATGAAAACGTCAGTCGAATTGACCGGATACGTGCAGGATGTGTCCAAGCGGTTTTCCTTTCTGGTTGACGATTCCGATCAACTTGCCGATTGCTGGTCAGACGACCATTGCGAAGTGTCCGACGAAAATGATGTCGTTGCTCCATCGGCAGATGAAATCGGCGCAATCCTCAGCACGCTCCAAGCAGATACACCTGCCTCCCAGCCAGACGCGATAACCACCGAAGCAGTTTCGCCAGAAAGCAATGAAATTCGACCAGAGAACATCGACAACATAGAGCATCTGGACGACGAGCTTCGCGAAGCTTTTTTGGATGACGCACAAAGATGTCTTGCAGGCATCGAAAAGGCGCTGTTGACACTCGAATCGAACCCAAATGACCGGGATCAACTCAAGGTGGTTGGTCGCGAGCTGCACACAATCAAAGGCGCTTCAGCAACGATTGGCTTTGGAAGCCTTGCAAGTCAGATTCACGACATTGAAGACTCGCTTCGAGAAATCACATCCTCCCAGCAGCCAGTATCGATTGGCAAACTATTCTCGTTTCTGGATTCCGTTCGCGCAAAAGTAGATGGTTTCCGCAATCAGAATACCAAGCAATCGCCAATAGAATCTGCACCACTGCATTTCGACCCACTCGCACAGCATAGCGACGAAAACGATTCCGCCAACACAACTAGCGCAGACTTTGAAGAGGCCGTTTCGGACGACGAATCGGTGCGCATCAAAGCATCCAGCTTGAATCGAATGATGGACATGCTTTCCGAACTCGTGATGTTGCGAAATCAACGCGACACAGAGTTGGGAAGTCTAACGACGATTCACGAGTCGATGATCGAAAGCGTTTCTCGGTTGCGCTTGGTTAGTCTCGATTCGGAGGACGGACGCTCCCAGCGTGAGCATTCCATTCAGGCGGATTCTGGAACACAGCTCAACGAGATCACCAATGATCTTTTGGAGTTGTCGCATGACCTGAGGGAAAGTTACCAACCCATTTGCGATGGAAACACAGCAGTTAGCGACTTCATTCGCAGCTTCCGCCAAGAGCTAGTTGAACTTCGCCGAACACCGATCGAAGGATTGTTTCGGCGGTTACGACGAGCCATCAGTGATGCAGCTCGGATCGAAGACAAAAAGGTAAAGCTGGTTCTACGGGGTGAAGAGACTGGAATCGAACGGTCTCTGCAAGCCAGGTTATTTGAGCCGCTATTGCATATTGTGCGTAACGCAGTCAGCCACGGAATTGAGTCCGCGGAAGATCGTCAAGCCGCTGGCAAACCCGCGCAAGGTCAAATTACCCTACAAGCGTTTTCGGGCCCAGACCTATTGTCGATCGAAATTCGTGACGACGGAAAAGGGCTTGATTACGACGCGATTCGTCGACGTGGCATCGAACGCGGCTTGCTTGCCAAAAACTCTGCCGCATCGCGAGCCGAACTGGCACAGTTGATCTTTCACCCCGGCTTTTCAACTCAAGACGTAACGACGCAAGTTTCCGGTCGTGGTGTTGGCATGGACGTGGTCGCTGCAACTTTGGAGCGTATGCGTGGTTGGGTGGAGATCGATTCTGCTCATGGCAAAGGAACGGTGATTCGATTGTCGCTTCCTCTCCCGTCGATGATTCAGCACGCAATGGTGTTTCGCACGGCAGGACAGCTATTCGCGATACCTATGCAGGCCATCCAAAGTGCTGGCGATCCAGACCCATCGCTTCAACCTGTTTGCGTGAATCAATTGCTGCAAGTAGGTGATGCCTTGCCTGCCAAGCGAGAAATGATCGTCTTAGGTTCTCAGGGAACAAAGACAGAGACCGAACCGCGCATGGCAATCTTAGTGGATCAAATCATTGGCCCAGAAGAAGTTGTCGTACGCCCGTTACCACGACTATTCAAGCAACACCCAATTTGTGCAGGGGCAACTCTCTCTGGCCTTGGCGAAGCCGTTTTGTTGTTGGACGCCAAACGACTGACCGAAGCCAACGCGAGAATCCCAAGCTCAGCTGTTACTGAAAGAAACGAACATTGCGAAGCACAGAAAGTTTTGGTGGTCGATGATTCCACCAGCGCTCGCATGCGAGTCATCAAATCGCTTGGTCGCCACGGACTACAAATCGTACAAAGCCGTGACGGACAAGAGGCTTGGAATGTCTTACAGCAAAACGATATCTCTGCTGTCTTTAGCGACATTGAAATGCCAAACATGACAGGCTTGGAACTGCTGCAGAAAATCAAGTCCAGTCCTCAGCACCAACACATGCCCGTCATCCTGATTAGCAGTCGAACGGAAGAAGAATTCACAGGACGCGCAAAAAAACTTGGCGCGATGGCCTGTCTTCCCAAACCGCTCAATGATGCATCACTTGATGCCCTGTTATCACAACTCCCCACTCACAACGCCAACTTGCAAAGCCTCCCAGGGAAAACACCATGACTGACAAGAAGGTTCTCGTCATTGACGACAGCGCAACGATTCGCAAACTGGTTGAATCCCATCTGGGAACTGCCGGCTACGATGTGACATGCGCACCAAACGCTGAAGATGGTTTGCGTCTGGCTCAATCCATCTGCCCCGATTTAATTCTGCTGGATCACCAACTTCCCGGCACAACGGGACTGGAGGTCTGCAAGCAGTTGATCCAAATTCCAGCATTGCAACAAACGCCTGTTGTGATCAGTTCCACCTTGCGCAAGAAAGCCTACGTCGAATATGCCGACTTGGACAACGTCGTCGACATGTTGCCAAAACCGTACACGGAAGACCTCTTGATCACAACGGTCGCCAACGCGATCGAAACCGCAGCAATGGTACTGGCGTCGCAGTCAATGGGCGCTGCTGTGCCTGAAATCATTGGCGACCCAAGCGACTCTGATATCCAGGGCAGCTTCGCAATGTTTGAGTTGCGAGAAATTCTGGACATGCTGAACAACGGCCAAAAGACCGGCGCACTTGAATTGGCTGGTGAAAAACTACGACTCTGGATTTACCTGGACAATGGCCGCGTGCAAGGCATTTCGGCCAGCGGAATCACGCCCGCTGAAATCGAAGAAATGATCTCGCGAATGCCGGAATCATTGTCCAATCTTGCCCAGGTCCTGAAGCTGATGGTTGCGAACCGTGGAAGCGCGGAATTCGAGAGCTTCTTGCAACTCTTGGATCGTCGTGTGATTGACCCGCGCCTGACCTCGCGGCTACTGAGATTCCAGGCAGCTCAATTGATGGGACTCGCCTTCAAGCGAAAACTCACCAACTTTGAATTTCGTGGTAGTAACGAGCTACCAGGCATCAACAAATCGTTGCCATTGGACATCAGCGTCATGGCGCTGTTGATTGAAAATGCAATGCACCTTTCCGATTCGGAATTGGGCCCCGAAAACGCAAACGATGTCTACTCTCGCAAAACCATTCGAGGGCAAAATCTGGATCGCGCTGGCCTATCAGCGCGTCACATGAAAGTCTTGAATTTACTAGCGGAACCTGTTTCCACCAGCGAGCTTGCTGAGCGTTTGGGCTGGGAGCGTGACGAAGCGCGAAGAGTCTTGCACGGTTTATTGGCAGCGGGAGTGTTGGAAAAGAAGACCGCAACGCTGGTTAGTAAGTTCGTGCTTTACGAGCCTACAACAGCGATTGCTAGTCAAGTTCGTTCAGAAATCCAACAGCACCAAGGAGACTTTCTAGGCAAAGTCGTCCGCGACTCATTGACGCTGCAATTGTTAGTCAAACGAGCCAAACCGGATGTGGTCTTCTTTTCGATTGAAGACTTGGCTGCCTGCGAATCGATTCGCGAAATGGCGTCCGCCGACAATAACATCTACGCCAATACCCGCCGGGTCGTTTTGCTTCCAGAGACATTAGCGAATGACCATTCGATTGACTGGGTTCAACAGATCGGTTTTCAGCCCAACCAAATCTTGGCGGCACCCTACAAGCTCAACACGCTGCTTGATGAACTGCAGCGGATGCCAGACGAAACGACTGTACCGCAGCCTGCTGCAAGCACAGAACCGTCTCCGATTGTGGTATCAGTGGAGATCAAACCAGGTAACAGCATCGAGGTGGCGAAATGAGCCAAATGACGAGAGACTATCTGTTGATCATCCGCGCGCAAAATGGCAACGCAGAGGAACATAAACTGCTGACCGGGAGAAGCATTTTCATTGGGACTTCTAGTGATTGCGGAATCCAAATCGCGGGAAATGAAATCGCGGAACTACATTGCTTGCTGGATGTCAGTGAAACCGGAGTATCAATCCAGGATTGGGCGTCATCGTCAGGAACCATCCTGAATGGCGAGCCTATCGATGGCAAAGTGGACTTTGGAGTTTCTGATTCAGTGATGGTTGGGGACGCAGTTTTGACGATCCGCCAGAATGGTGTCGACCGTGATGATACTAATCAACCAGCGGCAAATAGAGATTTGGCAGATGCTGATCCGCAGTCGGAACAAACTCTCACGGCTTCGTCGCGCTCTAGCATTGACACTGCACTCTCTCGTATCCAAGGCTTGATTGGTGAAGCAAGCTGCACAAGTCAATTCGACACACCAGAATCGGCTACAACGAACTCTGACTTAGCGGCGGAAAACGATTCGTCGGATAAGCCCAAAGTCAACGGGATGCCATGGGAAAGGGACGAACAGACTTGCGAGCAGGCAACCGAGACGGATTTCGCAGTTGAAACCGAAACCGAAGTTGAAATCGAACTTGAAGCGGAAGTTGAAGTGAATGAGCTTCAGGATTCTGATCCGTGCGTAGCCGAACCTGTATCCAAAGATGATTCGCCAGACCTACTGCCGTCCCCCGAAAGCGAGTTCTTGGTAGACAAAGATGCTCAGGCAGAAGATTCAAACGACGATGTCGATCTGTGGAACGATTCAATCGAACTCGATTCAGGCTGGGACGAAGAACCAACCACAGACTCTTTGAACGATCTTGCTTTCGATCGTGAGACGGTAGAACTGTTGTCCGAGGAATTGAAGGAACTGCGTACGATCTTAGCAGAACGCGAGGCGCACATCGAATATCTTTCGCAGCCACAATCAACAACTGACGCGGAGAGTGTTCAAGACGCCAAAAATGACGAGCTAGTCAACCGAATCGAACAGCTTAGCCATGAGGCCAACGAGCACGACTCCAAAATGTCGATAGTGGTTGACCTTTTAGAAGCCGCTGAGTTCAAGAACCAAACAGAGCTGGAAGAACGCAAGGCATTGGAGACTTGGCTTGGTGAAGTGGAGAGCCGCGTCCAGCAACGACAGGCCGAATGGCGATGCGAACTTGATCATAGCCTCAAGCGTCTACGCCAAGTCATCAAGCAACGCGACCACGCACAGCGCCAACTCAAGCAACATGCTTCCCAATCTGATGATGGACAAGCTTACAAGCAAACGATGGAACAATTGCAGGCCCAGAACGAGACACTCCAACAACAGATCGAAGAGTCACGCAAACAGATCGTAGAATTGCAGCAACAAGCTGAGGCAGAATCAAATCGCGACACCGACGATATTCAGCAGCAACGAGCCCTGATAGCCAAAGAACGCGCTGATGTTTCGCGCATGCGATATGAACTTTCCCAAAAGCTGGCCGAGTTTGAAAACGTATCCGTTCTCGAAAGCACCGTTGATACTGAAACTCAGTTGAGACTGAAGACACTTCGCGAGCACCTCAGAGAAATCCACGAGCAAGAACGATTCGAGCGCGAGTCGAAAGGAGATTCATTGATCTCCCGGATTTCTAATTTGTGGAAACGCGTCGACGAGTTCTAGGAGTTTTCAGGATGAACCAAAACCAATCCCAGCCCCAGGAACTCACACGTGACGAGCTCTTGGTGCGTTTGGAAGAAACCGAGCAGCAACGCGATCAACTCATCGCCGAACGCGAGGCCATTGTTTCTGAAGCCAAGCAACAAACCAAATTGTTGCGAGACGCATGGAAACGATTGGAATTGGAGCGAAGGGCGGCAATTGACGAGTTAGTAACAACCGCTCAGACCAAGCAGCCATCGACAGCCCCAGTGGCCACGCCACCTTTACCAAATCCTGGAAAAGCAATGCCATCGTTAGGGCGCAACACAACAGAACAGTTTCAGCAACTTCGTAAAAGCCTAAAGCAGTAGACCGCCATGTCGATTACTTCCTTTCTAAAAAATCCATTCGCAACATCCGATCGGTCTGTGGTACCGGTATCGACCAGCACCGTTGATACCGCCAACTTGCCAAGCGATGTTCGACGAATGATCAAAGAACATCGATACTTTCAAATACTGGAGCCAGCCGAAGGCGTTACTTTCGACGAAGAATCGATCGCCGCTGCAAGAAAAGCGATCGAATCGAACATGGCCTTGGTTCCCGCCGGGAATGTTTGGATGATCCAACAGACCGCAGAAGAAGCTGTCGATGGATCGCTGCAAATCAATCAAAAACACTCCGCCTCAGAGCAAGTCGATGCGTTTTATTGCGATCGCTTGGTCGTTACGAACGCGGATTTTGAACGATTTGTAAAATCGGGTGGCTACACCAATGCAGGACTCTGGCCATCGGAAATTTTGCCAACCGTACTTCAATTTGTCGATCAGACAGGGAAACCTGGTCCAAAGTTTTGGACGGACGGTTCACCCGACATCAACCTCCTGGATCATCCAGTGGTAGGTGTCTCTTGGTATGAAGCGAATGCTTATGCAACGTGGATTGGAAAGCAGTTGCCAAGTGCTGGGCAGTGGCAACGCACTGGAACATGGGGCCACAGTCCTGATGGTTCATCCGAAGAAGCCACCTATCCATGGGGCAATACTTATGACCCTACCCGTGTGAACCTTTGGGGTAGCGGCAATCATCAAACATTGCCCGCCGATTCACTCCCTCAAGGCGATACCACCAATGCAATACGTCAGTTGGTTGGGAATGTATGGGAATGGACATCCAACGCCTACGTGATGTCTGGCGTCGATGGACTGCAAATTGAGCTTCGGCAGCCAATGGCTGAAATCCGCGGCGGTGCTTTCGATACCTACTTTCGATCGCAAGCAACTTGCCGATTCCGAACCGGTCGCGCGCTAACTGCCCGGGACCACAACATTGGCTTTCGCTGCTGTCGTAGCATTGGCCAATTCACCGATTCTTGTGACACTGAGGAATAAACGATGACAACGGTTTCATATCAATCGACTAGCGATTCAGATCAGCAGAACGCAGAACACTCAGGCCCAACTTGCATTGGGTGCAGCTTGGAACTGGATGGCCAGAGCTATTGCCCCGAATGCCAGACACCAAGCGATATCTCCACTCTCGTTCAACGGCGTGATGTTCAGCCAAATTTCGTTTCTATTCTGGGAGCGAGCAACGCTGGCAAGACTGTTTACTTAGGTCTGCTGTCGGATGTACTGGCGAACGCAACTGGGAATCTGCGCGGGACAGCGAACGGAACGTTTTCGATCGCGCTGCAAGAGAATGTTGTGTCGTCTTTGGAAAAGAGATTCTTTCCCGATAAAACACCGGTGGAATCAGACAATTGGCGTTGGCTGCACTGCGAAGTCAGCATGAAAACGGGCAAGAAAGAAAAGCAATATGACTTCATCGCACCGGACATCGCTGGCGAAGCGATCTCATTTGAACTTGAACAAGCCGGTTCGTACCGTGCGATTTTGAATATCGTTGGCAACTCGGGAGGAATCTTGTTGCTCTGCGATTCAACAGAAGTTCGCGATGCTGGGTCTCAAGAAGATCTGTACGCTCTGAAGCTCGCTTCCTATATCCAAGAATTACAACCAGAAACAAAAAAGCGGAAAACTAAAAACACGCCTGCCATCGCCATCGTCTTAACCAAGTGTGATGAGTGCCCCGAAGCTTTCGAGAATCCTGAATTGTTCGCCAAGAACAACATGCCGCGATTCTATGATTTCTGTGAAAGACACTTTCCCAAGCACCAGTTTTTTGGTTCAGGAATCGTTGGCTCGTCCTGTGTGATCCGAGACTCAGAAGCCGGTGACCGCCTGATCCCGCTGGATGTTCAGCCACGCGGTGTGCTGGAACCGCTTCACTGGGTGATCGAGCAGCTCTAAGGCCGATCCATGAAAGTTCCACAGATAGTATTTGGGTCCAGTGTGCGCGCGGCGGGCAAGGGTTATCAGATCCTCGGGGCCTCCGCTGGCATTCCCTCTCATGTGCTTCGCGATTTTTGTCGCCGAGCCCCGTCTCACGATGCGCTTGCACAGCCAGAAGTTGATGCGGAAGGATTCAACTTCTTTGCATCAGGAGAATCAAACTTCATCGTCGCTCGCAGTTTTTTCGGCGGCGCGGAATACAGCGGCCGTGGTGGTCGCGTCGTATTGACCAACGCCATCGTTTTGAACTCTGCTCAACTTTTGGCCTACGATTTTAGCCCAGCAAGAGTCATTGATACCGCATTGAGTCTGGGCCACATGATGCTGACGAAACGCACGGAACCAATCCTGGAACCAATCAATTTGCCCGACCGCCCTTTGCCTCGAACGTTTTCTGTTTCCGAAACCATCCAGCCAGCTGTTCAGCGGGTCACCAAGCTGATTGCTGATGGCAAGTCTGTCTTGCTGACCGGATTCGCAAACGCCCTGCCGTGCATCGACATGATCGTTCCAGCATTGGCAAAGTCGAAAGTGCCAAGTTTCTCCAGCGGTATCAACCCGTCGATTCAACGCAGCGTTGACTTGGTCGCGTTAAAGAAACCAAACGTTCGCACCATGCTAAAATTGAAGCGAGAAAAATTCGTTTGCGTCGATGTGGGCTAAGCCCTCAAATCATCTCTCGAATGTCGACACACTGCATTCCAGCAGCGCGAGCGGCTACGATTCCAGGCTCGCCATCTTCATAGACCACGCACTCCGCTGGCGGAACACCAAGCCGTCGTGCTGCTTCTAAGAATACATCTGGATCGGGCTTGTGACGCTCCGTATCTTCACAGGTCACAATTGCCTGAAACCAATCGATGATATTCAAATGCTCTAGCTGTAGATTGACCAGTGCGCGTGTGCCGCCGCTTGCTACCGCCATCGGTTTCTTGTCACGGTTGTCTTTCGCAATCTGAACAACGGGTTCCACTGGGCCCAGCAAGTCAACAGATTTCAAAAACATTTCTTCTTTCAGTTGAAGTGCCGCTTCGAAATCGATCGTGACTCCCTGTTGCTCCGCTAGCATCGGAATCACAGTACTGGACGGCGTGCCTGAATGACGAAAGAAGTTTTCGCTCTCGAGCTGCATGCCATAAGGGGCAAGTGCATCTCGCCAACAAACGAAGTGCGCTTGCATCGAGTCGCAAAGGGTTCCATCACAGTCAAAAATCAGTGCGTTGATAGCCATATTTGTTCGTAATCAAGGTTCGTTTGTGTCATCAGCATTGGTTATGAACTGTTTTAACCACTGGACTAAATAGTCAACAACCAGGTTGCTTGTGACATCGTGATAAAGTTCATGTCGTAGGCCAGGCCACACTTTGTATTGTGCTAGTTCGCCGATCCGAATCGATAGATGTTCGCATGCAGCCTGATCGATCAAATCGTCTTCGCTGCCATGCATCACAAGTGTTGGCACATCAACTTCCCTCGCATGATCCAGCGCCCAGCGTCCCTGCGCCAAGAGCTGAGTGCCAAGTTTCAGCCCGATGCGAGAGTGCGTTAGCGGATCATCCTTGTGCTCGCGTGCCTGTTCGTGATCGCTGGTAAGTTTCTCGACCGCAGTCGGCTTATGAATTCTTCTGCGTGGAAATAAATGCCCTGTTAGCCAAGCCGCCAACACTTCAGGGCGTTGATGATTTCCAGGCGGCAGAATCATGGGGCTGGAAAGAATGATCCCGGTTGGAGCGATAGGATTGCTGCCAAAATGCTCGCGACGCAACAGGTAGTTCAAAACCAAATTCCCGCCCATGCTGTTGCCAAGAATCACGTGAGAAACGCCAGGCGATTCGCTGAGCAAGTGGTCTCGGACCGCTGATAGGTCGGCCAACAATTGGTCATAAGATCCCGTGCGTCCGCGTTTGCCAGGCGAACGCCCGTGCCCTGGCAAGTCATAACCACATAGACTCCAGCCGTGCATCACGACTTGCTTGGCCAGACGTTCATAGCGTCCAGAATGGTCGCCCAGGCCATGAACCAAAATCAGAGTGCCACGCGAAGCATCGTCGCCACTCCAGATTCGCGCAAACAAATCGCCGTTAACGCCAGTCGAAAAAATCTGTTCTCGCACGATTGATTTTCTACCTGAGCAGGCTTCCTATTCGAGAGCCCACTTCCAACCTGCGTTAACAATCTGTTTCCATGCGTTGGCTTGCATCGTTTCGTTGTGATGACCTAGTGAGATACCAAACACTTTGGTGCCCTTGATGTTATTGGTCCAAATCACGGGCTCGTCCTTCTTGGTTTCATCGCTCTTTACAGAAGCCAGAACCGTTGTGTTGGGCCAAACTTTTTCGATGATGTAAAGCTCACCATTGGGTGTCGTGAAACCACTACCAACTGACGCCATGATTGGTGATTTCTTGCCGGCTTCTGTTACTTTAACGGTCAGCGGATGCTTTTTCTTTTCATGTCGGCGGCTTGTCACTCCCAGAAACTCTCGCCACGAATCAGCAGTTGGCGCTTTGCGGTACGAATGCATGCTGCAGTGAATCACAATGGCCGGAATTTTATTCTCCACATGTGCGTCCACAATCGACTGAACGAACTCGCCATCCGTGATCCCACCAAAGCACTCATTGTGAATCACAATATCGAATTCTTTGATCCAGTCTTTCTGTTTGTAGACATCGGCTTTGACGTCACGCTTGCTGCTATACTCCAGAATCGTCCACTTGATATCGCCAACGTGATCCGACAGCGCGTTGCTAACGATGCGTTTTTGGTTTTGGTAATCGTGGCAGCAGCCGCCACATACCATCAACGCCCGAATCTTTGGAGTGCTGGGTTCTGCTGCGGTCGCTGCTCTAACAGGACCGAAAACCAGAAAAAGTCCAATCAAAATGGTAGCCAAACGCATGATTCTCATTCGACAAGCGGAGTTGATTTCTATTTCGGCACACAACATGCACTACATTGATACTGATACTTGATTTGCCAAGATGTCAGTCGTTCCCAACGAATCAGGTGTTTGATTCGTCATTCCGAAAGTGGAGTTTACCAGTGTTAATGCGGTTGTTGGCGGCTTTCATTCTTGTGCCGCTGGTCGAATTGTACTTGCTTTTTCGATTAGCTGACGCGACCGGTCCGCTGTTGACGCTGTCAATCGTCGTTTTGACAGGAATCATCGGCTCGATTTTGGCGAAAAACGAGGGGATTCGAGCGCTTTCAAGATTCCAGACTGCGGCCAGTGAGGGCCGAATGCCTAGCAAAGAAATCCAAGATGGATTGATGATTATCTTCGCCGCTGCACTGTTATTGACACCTGGCATCCTGACCGACACTCTGGGATTCACTTTACTGCTTCCCATGGGCCGCGAATTCATGCGGCGCCACGTTCTATCCAGAATGTTGAAGGGTGTAAAAGTCAATGTCACCAGCAGCACTAATGCCGATGCGTGGCAAGACGGTGCGCCATTCGACCCACATGATCGAAAGTGGCAAGGCAAAACCGTCGAAGGACGCGTCGTTCAAGACCGCAGCCCTTAGCTCAAGCGAGCAGCGGTAGCGCCCGCTCATACCTCACGACGTCAAATGCATATTGGTTATCCGCCGTTCGGATCAGCGATGTTCGTTTCGGGAGAGAGCGTCGCGCGACCATGAAAATGACAATCGGGCAAATCTTGGTCTGGCGGAAAAATGCGTGCCTGTTCCTCGCTCAACACGTATTTGCCGCGGGCGAGAAAATCGCATCTGCACGAACTCGATACCGTAGTGAGAAACTCGACGATTTGGTCGGGGTATTTCTGGCGTGCCGCACGCATGAATGGAACTAGATCCCAAGTTTCATGGGCGGATCAGCGTCACTTGAATTAACGGTAACGCTTTTAGGGTACCGCGTCAAAGATGACGAAAAGTTTACGGCACGATCAGCCCAAGATTCCATAGCTCATCCAAAAACGACCAGCGTCACCGAGCAGCCTATGTGATTTCCATTTATAAAAACGACATGCGGTGATTCGTGTGCATCAGCGCTAATGTCCTTTCAACATCAACACTAAACGGCCGATAGTCTGTATCGTTGGCAGGCCGCTTCCCACTACTGACATTAACGGAAAACTGTTCGTGTTGTGATTTGCTCAAAAGAAGAGTGGCCAACCTACATGTTCGATTTGGCGATGATCCAAATGTAGGAACTAAGTCCTACAATCTCTAAAATTGATTCGCCCTGGGTTCAAATACCAGTGGCAGCGCGGCTTGCCTTAGCGAATTGGTACGATCGCTCTAGTGTTGCCTCGGCGGACGACAATCTGTACGGCGGCTCGGCGGCGGCGAACTTCGTCCATGACCTCTGAGAAAGCGTCGGCCGACTTGAGCTCCACTCCGCCAGCAGATTCAATCACGTCACCTTCCTTCAAGCCGATGGTGTCAGCATCAGAGTTGTCACGGATGTTGGTGACAATCAGACCTGAGCGAAGTCCGCTGTAGCCGTACTTGCGCATCGTGTCATCGTTCACGGGAACCAATTGTGCGCCAAGTACTTCGCCTGATTCGAATCTTGCCATCAAGCCTCCCGTGCGCTCACGCAAGTGGACGGCCACCTGCAGTACTTTGCCAGCGCGATTGACTTTCATCTTGATGACTGAATTGGGCGGGCGACTAGCAACATAGTTGCGAAGTTGTCCACCCGATTTAACGGGTGTGCCGTCCAGTTCTGTGACCACATCACCTGGTTGCAGTCCCGATTTTGCGGCTGGTTGATCTTCCAAGACGCTGACGACCATCGCTCCGGCGTTGACGGGCAAATCGAATTCCTTGCTTAGTTGTGGAGTCACGTCATGGACTTGAGCGCCCAGGAATCCACGTTTGACGACACCGTCGTTGACGATCGAATTCAAAACTGGTTTTGCCAATGAAACGGGGATCGCAAACCCAATCCCTGCGCTCGTTCCCGAACGAGAGAGAATCGCGGTATTGATTCCTACAAGCTCACCACGAAGATTCACGAGGGCTCCACCAGAGTTGCCTGGATTGATCGCTGCGTCGGTTTGCAGAAAGTCCTCAAAGCCTTCACCATCTTTGATGATGTTTTGATCTCGATTCTTGCCGCTGATGATTCCGGCGGTGACTGTGTGATCCAAACCAAACGGACTGCCGATCGCAAGCACCCAATCTCCCACTCGGATTTCGTCCGAGTCTCCGAAGGTTGCAGGCACCAAACCATTGGCATCGACTTTGACGACCGCTAGATCTGTTTCCGGGTCCGTGCCGACAATGCGGCCTGCCACCGTGCGTCCGTCGTTCAGTTCAACATCCAACTCTTCAGCGTCTTCAACAACGTGGTTGTTTGTTAGGATGTAACCATCACGACTAACAATCACTCCACTGCCCATTCCGGTTTCCCGTTGGGCTCGTTCAACTGAGCGGCGGTCACCGAAAATGTCACCGATGTCATTTCGCATTCCGCGCCGCCGAACAAACGTCTGCTTGATGCTGATCGACACGACACTTGGTTGAAGCATTTCAGCGACATTGCGAAATGCGGCTGATAGATCTTGTGCAGCCGCTAGATTTGCAGGCGCACCAACTCGGTCTTGGGCAACCGCGTCGCCGCTACGAATACCGTCGGGCAGGCTCATGACGACGCCCATTGCCAGCGCGCCAACCAAAAGAGATCCAAGGGCGAGACTTACGTTTTTCCAGAGTCGGTCCATGGTGATAAGCTCCAATCACTATCTCAAAATTGTACAAAAATGGGCAACGTTCGAACGGCTAGCTTGTGTTGGCTTTGGCCGTCCGTACGATGGTAAAAGTTTGTCTTCTGTAAAGAATACGCAACCATGCGGGGAATGCAAACACGAGTTGATGGCCCGGGAACCAGGGCTGAGTGCCGCTGCCTTGGTTTTCGTTCAATATCGGGATAGCAAATGCTTGAAGTTTGATGAGCACCCGGAAGAATCGTTTACAGGACACGCACTTCAGAGAATCTGAATTTGGCGTAGAATGTGGATTCATCCGCCAACTCCTCCGCCCTCAGTACGTTGTAGTGAATCACGTAACCAAGATCGACCATCCGCTTGTTGATCATCATTTGTGCACCGTCCGGGACAAGGACACGTCGCCCCGAGAATTTCGTCTGGCAATTCACCGATTGGCAATGTTGCTAGCCGTTGAATCGACTCGGGACCTGCCGACCAGTGACATTACGATACGCACACCTCTGGCGGATGCCGCTTGCAAGACCATGTCAGTCGAAGTCGGAATCGTTCCGATCTTGCGTGCTGGTCTTGGGATGGTAAATCCCTTGTTAGAGCTGTTGCCTGATGCGGCAGTTTGGCATTTGGGATTGTATCGCAACGAAGAAACGGCCGAGCCGGTTGGCTATTACGATAAACTTCCCAGCAAGAATGCTCCGAACATTGCGTTGGTCGTGGACCCGATGCTGGCAACCGGCGGCTCAGTGGATTTGGTTATACGGCGATTGATGAAATGGGGCGTCAACGAGATCCGCGTGCTAAGTGTGATCGCGTCCCAGGCCGGTATCGATCGCGTGGCAAGTGATTTTCCTGACGTCAAAATTTATGTTGCCGCAATCGACCCAGAGCTAAATGACCAGTCGTTCATCGTACCCGGACTTGGGGACGCTGGCGATCGGATATTCGATACTCCGCAACACGATTAGTGCTTTGAAGCGGGGCGCAAATTAGAAATCGCCACTAAGCTCCATCCAGCGTTCTTCGGCTTCTGACAATTGTTCTGCGATCTTGCTTTGTTCTTCGTGAAGCTGCATTGCCTTGGTCGGATCGGTTTCGTTTAAAAGTTGTTTGGCCAGATCATTTTTTTCGCCGTCCAAGCGAGCGATCTTCTTTTCTAGATTCTTGATCTCTTTACCGATCTTTCGTTGATCCTTGTGAGCTTGCCGAGAATCTGTACTCTTCTTTTTCGGCGATTTGTCTCCACCACCCTTGCTGGCGTTGCGTTGACGTTCGCCTTCGTCAATCTCGCTCTCGACCGACTCAAGGTACGAATCGTAGTTGCCAAAGTAGTTTTTGACGTTGCCATCACGAACTTCGATGACGTTGGTCGCAACGCGTCCCATGAAGTGCCGATCGTGACTTGTGAATATGACGGTGCCTTTGTAGGCCAAAAGTGCCTCTGCGAGCGCTTCGACCGTTTCGACATCCAAGTGGTTACCCGGTTCGTCCAGCACCAGGACGTTCGCTGTCCCCAGCAGTAGTCCAGCAAGACACAGTCGAGCACGTTCACCACCACTTAAAACCTTGATTTTTTTGTTGATGTGTTCGTCGCGAAACAGCAGTGCTCCCGCCATCGACAAACATTCTTGCCGAGTCTTATCAGAATTGGAGTAGTACTCGAGGTGTTCGATGACCGTGTGCCGATCATCCAGACTTGTGTAAACATGTTGCGCATAGGTACCGATCTCGATCCCGTGGCCCCACTTCATGTTGCCGCCTAGAGGGTCCAGAGAATGGACTAGCGTGCGCAGCAGCGTCGTCTTGCCTTGTCCATTGTCACCCACGATTGCCGCACGCTGTCCATGCTCGATTTCCAGTTGTATGTTATCGGCGACTTGGTGGTCTGGATATCCGATAGCAAGCTCTTCGCATCGAACGGCAGTTCCTTGTCGCGGTTGAATGATTGGCGCGCGAATGTTTGCGGTTGCTTCGGCGTTTTCGATTTCGATCGTCTTGCCCATCAGCTTTTCCAATTGCTTGGCTTTGCTGCGCGCTTGGCTTGCGGTTGCCGCGTTCGCCCGATTCTTTTCAATGAACCGTTCAAGTTGTTTTTGCTTGGCGATCACGGATGCATTGACACGGCGATCATGCTCCAGTCGTTCGTCCCGATAGGTCAAGAAGGAATCGATTTTCCCTGGAAACATCGTCAGCTTGCCGCGCCCGAGTTCCAGCGTTTGCGAGCATGTCGCTTTCAAGAATGCGCGGTCGTGACTGACAATCAAAGCGGCTTTGTTGAAGTCGCGTAGAAAGTGCTCCAGTAGAATTTGCGTCCGTAGGTCCAAGAAGTTCGTCGGTTCGTCTAGCATCAACAAATTGGGATCATGCAACAGTAGAGCCGCAAGTTTGACCCTCGTCTGCCAGCCACCAGAAAGCTCTTTCACCGGTCCTTCGAGGTAGGCTCCTTTCAGCTCAAACTGCCCGGCAATTTCACCACAACGCCAATCAGGTTGCTCGCTGTCTCGCATCAGGAAGTCTAACGCGGACTCACCCGGCTTGAACGGATCGTGTTGCCGTAAGTAACCAATCCGAAGCGTAGGGTGGTGGATGACCTCGCCCTTTTCAACTTCTTCGTCGCCAAGCAAAACTTTCAACAGAGTCGACTTGCCTGCTCCGTTGCGACCGATGAAACCGACTTTGACATTATCCACCAATGAAAGCTCGGCGCCGTCCAATAGAACTTGGTCACCGAAACGTTTATGAGCGTCACGAACTTGGATCAAAACTGCCATCGAAATACGTTTTTAAAAGGCCGACGAGGAGCGAAATGCGAAATTGAAGAACTGGGGCCTTAGCGTAACATGAGTCCAGGTTTTCTCCCACAGGATCTGATCACACAACCGCATCTTGCCATGCGGATGAGAAGAATCGGCCCATCATCAGGGCCTATCGTGAATGCCGGTTGCGCAAGAGAATGTCACGACGAAATTCGTCTCGGCTACTCGTAATCCCATTTCATGATCCACGGATCATTCATGGATTTCTGCATTTCCTTTAGCTTCACTTTGTACTGCTCCAAAATATCTTGGTGGCCACGGCTTGCCGCCAAGTTAGTTGTTTCGTTTGGATCGTTGGCGATGTCGAACAATTCAAACTCCGGTCGCTGGACGTACCGGCCAACTGTCATGTTCCCATAGGGAGCATCTTTGCCCTTGGCCCACTGAGCCTGCCAGCTGCTTGCCGCCCACAGGTCGGATGCAAAAGGATAAGGCAGTGGGTGTGCGATATTCCAAATCAACTTGTACTTTGCGTCTCGAACGACGCGCATCGGATAGTACATTTGGATTTCGTGAAATGTGTGCGATGCAAAGATCGTTTTGTGATGTTCATCATCTGGCTTTGACAAGCAATGCATCCACGATTTGCCGTGATATTTCTTGAACGCATTTCGACCTCCACGGTTTTCCTTCAAAGCTTCGCCTCGCTCGGTCCAGAAAGTGTTGGCGTTCAACATGTTCTTTGGTGCATTCTTTTTCACATCCAAACCTGCTGCAAAATCAAGCAACGTTGGGGTAATGTCGACGTGGCTTACCATTGCAGACGATTCAACGCCGCGTTTTTCTTGATAGGGATCTCGAGCAACCATGGGCACTCGCAAACCACCTTCGTAAACCGTCGTTTTACCGCCGGCAAAAGCCATCCCATGATCGCTTGTAAAAACGATCAGTGTTTTGTCATACAAGTCAGCTTCTTTCAGAATCTGGACTAGCCGCGCGACACCCTGGTCGACTCGCGAACACGATTGATAATACTGTGCCAACTCTGCTCTCGTGTCAGGCGTGTCTGGCAAGAACGGTGGGACCGTTACCTTGGCGGGGTCATAAACGACTTCATCGACACCGGGAAAGGCAGCGTCGTTTGGTTTGTTGCCGAACAGATTAGGCTTGAGTTTCAACTTAGAGTCTTTATCGACTCCGCCGCCGCGGTGCGGGTCTGATGTTGCGAAGTACAAAAAGAATGGACGTTCATCAACTTTGTTGGTAATGAAGTCGCGTGACTTTTCCGCCATGTCGACAGCGTTACGACCGTTGCCTTTTAGGTAAGTCTCAAAGTGGTAAACCGGTTCGGGTGCAACATGATATTTACCAATATGGCCAGTCCGATAACCCGCCCTGTCCATCACACGCGGCAACGAGAGGCTGACGACGTCGTGAAAGGAAGCAAATTTGTGAAAGCTGTGTTGGTGTCCGTATTGTCCATTCTGGTGGTTGTGCAGACCGCTCAAAACAACGCTTCGGCTAGCACTGCATGATGCGGTGGTGGCAAACGCATTGCGGAAAATCATTCCGTCGCGTGCGATAGCATCAATTGCCGGCGTCACAGCAACTTTGTCTCCGTAGCAACCCAGCGTAGGGCTTTCGTCATCGGTGATGATGAACAAAATGTTTCGCTCTGCGGCGTTGGTAGTGCCAAGCAATAAGATTTGGGTCACAATGGACAGAGTCAGGATCGCGGTGGGGCGCATAAGCTATGGTTTTGGTGAGAGCCAAGTGGTTCATGATTTGAATGATCAATATTCTAGTGAGAACGTTTACCCAATGCTGTGTTTTGGTTACCAAATTCGCAATTCGCTGATGCTCCTTTGCCTGGGCCTGTTGGTGCACCAGATGTGGATTGGGCTGCCCCAGTGCGCTGCGGGCGACCGGACAACCTTTGTCATACCGCAACGCTCAGGCGATCCAACCAACGCTCCCCCGGATGCCGTTTTTGCTGACGAAGCTCTCCAGACTCGTTCACTCGCTTGGCGTGGATACATCTACGTTTGGAAGCAACATCGTGCCAAACCTAGCGATCCAACGATCCGTCGCTTTTTGGGATTGCCACTGACGGGAGTCGTCCAGGCGAAGTCTAAATCTGGACGATCCGCGCCAAAGTTCTTGAATTGGCGAAACGGAAGTTACCAGCAGATCGACACGCCGCACTTTACGATTTATAGCCAGGCGGATAACGCATCTGCGAAACGAATTGCTGAGGATCTTGAGAGTTGCTATTGGATTTGGACACAGTTGTTCTTTCCGTTTTGGGAAGGTTCATTGCAAGTCACGGCGCTGATGAAAGATTTCACTCCGGGCCAAAATCTGATTGATTATTTAAACGCAAAGAACGCAAGGATCACTTCGCGCCGAAAACTGCGCGTCGTTCTCTTTCGCGATGCCGCTGAGTACCAGAGGTCGCTGGCGCCAAAAATTCCCGGCATCGAACGCTCCACGGGATTTTATAGTGACTCCGAAAAGATGACGTTCTTGTACGCAGACGACAACGACGCGGCAACCAGGAGACACGAACTGGTGCACCAGTTGTTTCGGCAAGCCTCGAACTCTGGGCTCGGTCGCAGCTCGCCTGGCAAACTTTCAAACTTCTGGTTGGTCGAAGGCATCGCTGGCTATTTCGAGTCGCTTCATTTAGCCGATGGATTGGCCACAGTCGGTGGTTGGGACTCGCCTCGTTTGCAGTTCGCGCGTTATCGGATGTTAGCATCGGGTGATTCAATGCAATTCGATGAACTGGCCGCCGACGGACAAGAACGAGCGCAACAGCAACAAGACATCGCGCGATGGTATGCCCATGCGATCGCGCAAACGCATCACTTTGCGGACTGTGGTGATTTGCAAAAACGGCGTTGGCTGTACCGCCAGTTGGCAGACGTTTACAAAATCCGCACGGATATCGACGGCAAGCAAGGTGACGCAGTTCAACGCAGTTTGATCGGTTTTTTAAAGATCAACGATGCTCTTTTAAAACAATCGACCATCCGCCACCGCGTCAGGACGCTCTGTTTGTCAGGGTGTGAAGTTACCGGTGATGGCATCGGGCTTCTGCCTGCCAGCGATCAGATCACTTGGCTGGATTTGTCTCGACTACCCATTGGCAACGCGGATGTCACAAGACTGGTGACTGCCCCATCATCGTTGCGACAACTAACTTTGGAAGCAACGCGTGTCGATTCGGGCCTTGCCCAGTGGCTTAGTGGTGCCAAGAACCTTCGTGAGTTGGATTTGAGCAGCACACCGATGAACGATTCGATCATTGAATCAATCGCGGGGGCAGCGAATCTGCAGACGCTTTGGATGACAGGAACAAAAGTGACCGACGCGTCGATTCCCATCATTGCCAATTTCAAGGAACTTGAGAGTGTTGACTTGCAGTTGACGAAGGTCACTGCAGCGGGACTATCGCAGCTAAAAAATGCGCGCCCGAAATTGCAGATCAATCCGCTTGAACTGCGTACGCAATGAAGACTCAGGCCAAAATTGACTTGCCGCCGTTCTTTCGTGTTCGTCAAGGATTTCAATCGCATCGCTTGGACGATGTTGCAGCCAGTGTTTCCGCCCAGCTTGATCGTGCCAGGGTTGCCGACGAAATTCAAAAAGGCGATTCAATCGCAATCGCTGTAGGTAGTCGCGGAATTTCCAATATTGGGCTGATCACAAAAACCGTTGTTCGCTTCCTAGCCAACCTTGGCGGCCGTCCATTCATTGTTCCAGCCATGGGCAGTCACGGCGGTGCGACTCCCGAGGGCCAAGCGTCGGTGTTGGCAACCTATGGCATCGATTCGGCGAACCTGGGCTGCGAGATTCGATCAAATCTGGATACCGCAGAGATCGGTTCTACCAGTGATGGCACGCGTGTGCACTTTGACAAACACGCCGCCAAAGCTGATCACATCATCATTGTCAATCGGATCAAACCACACACACGATTGGTGGGGCCAATTCAAAGCGGTGTGTGCAAGATGATGATGATCGGACTTGGCAAGCATCGTGGTGCACTGCAGTACCACCAAGTGTTTCCAAAATTCGATTACGAATTTGCGAAAATCGCGAAGCAAGCGGTCCCCCTGATCAATCGGCAGATGCCAATTCGGTTGGGAATCGCGATCGTCGAAGATGCCTTTGACAACACATGTCACGTAGAAGCAATTCAGCCTCAAGCGTTACTGGCGCGCGAGCCGGAGCTTTTGCAGATGGCCATTCAGCACATGCCGTCGCTGCCTTTTGATCATGCAGACTTATTGATTGTGGATCAAATTGGTAAGGAGATTAGCGGCACGGGAATGGACACAAATATTGTCGGTCGCAAGCAGAATGATCGTGAAGCCGCGCCAAACGAGCTTCCCAAAATCAAACAAATCTATGTCCGTTCATTGACGTCGAAAACGAAAGGCAACGCAACTGGGATCGGGATCGCTGAATACTGCCACTCGCGAATCCCAACAGAGATGGACTACGACGCGACGCGTGTCAACTGCGTGACGAGCGGTCACGTCAGTGCGGGTGCTATCCCCGTACACTTTGGTTCGGATATTGAAGTTTTTGGGGCCGCCATTAATCAAGCAACCGACCCATCACCCGGCGGCGCACAATGGATGCGGATTCGGGATACGCTGCATCTGAACGAAATGGATCTGAGCCTCGCCTATTTTGAAGATGCACAGAGCCGGAGCGATCTCGAGATCATAGCATCGCCAGCAGAGCTTCGTTTTGACGATCAAGGCGACTTGGTTGATTGACTTGTTTTCTCGGCCCAGATTTCGTTTTCCTGCTTCACGAATTCCTTGTAGGCGTTTTCATATTCCCCCGTTGGCTGCATAAAACTGGGAGGCGTGAGCGTGTTGGCCAATAGGAAACGAAGTATTTTTTTTGCAGCGTCCTTGTCTCGATCACGCAGGCTCAAGACCAGCCAAGCTCTCCAGAGATCAAAATCGGCACGAATGTCACGTCGAATGATTTCATCGAAACCACGAATAAATCGCGGTTTGTCATACGCTGCCCATTCGATTTGATAATTGCTGGATAATTTGATCGCACCGATTGCCAGCCTTGCATACATGTAGTCGCCATCACCGCCGCGGTACGTTTTTGCAACGGACATCGCAAAGCTCAACGAATCGCCCGGTTCACCGTACCATTTTGGCTGTAGCTTGAAGCACAAGTTGCGGTGTGGTTCCAATTCCCCGCGAAATGTGTCAGCTGCCTGTTTAGCAAATTTATTGATCGAAGTCAGTTTGCCAGTTGCTTCCAGCCCAGAGTGAATCCGTTGGTGCAACGCATACAGCGGAGGGTCGCCCAATAAAATCGCTTTGTCTAATACCTGATTCGCCAAGTGAATGTGTTTCATAAAGTTTTCGTAGTCACGGATTTGTGTTGAAGTTCCGCGGTACAGCCAAGCAAGATGTAAATGACGAATTCCGGCCACGGAAATCGCAAGCTTTGAACCAGATTCTTCCCATTTCTTTAAGCGATCAAGTGCTTCTTTTTCGGTGCCAGTGTATTCCAATTTGCTCCAATGCAGGGCCATGGTATTGATGATTGTTGAACGAAGTGACACAGGTGAACGACCGTAGCCAAGGCGAGTTTGCGTCTTCAATATATCCAACAGTCGCTGGATCGCATTGAATTGCCCACGCGCTAGCGACGATTTGATGGAGTCAACTAGCACAAGTGGATGTCGGAACTGCCGTTCAGATCGCTGATAGAGCCGAACACCTTGACTATCTGCAACAGCCACAACATCCCCTTTGGTACTGTGGCTGATGCGCGTTGGCAATTCATCCAAGACTTGTGGCAAACTATTGGTGTCAAAAATGGAGGAATGCTCAAACAGAACAACTTGCTTTTCATTTCCAATTCTTCGCTCGCCAACAATTAAAAAACTATTGGTGTCGCTATTGTTATCGTCATCGGGGGTGACGTAGATCGTCGAAATCAACCGAGGCTTCCACAGCATCGAGTATCCACCCGGTTGCCAACGCTGTCGGCTCTGATCCTGTGCCCGAAAGTTAAAACAACTATCGGGTTCAATCCAAGCGTGGGCGACTTCGCCAAAGGCAACGCCTTTTTGTTTGTCCGCGGAATCAGTGGTCCAATTGAACGTGTGTTTGTCAACCACCTGATGGTTCCGAAGCGTGTAAATCCGAGGCTGTGCATTCGCCCAAACGCCAACTCGATTCCCATCTTCGCTTATGTCAGCACTGTCAAACGTAAGCCCTTTTTCAACGGACAGGACGGAAAAGAACTCGAGTTTTGAGTCGCCTGCAAATAGGCGACCAGATTCGCTACGCACCAAAATCGATCCACCGCCCCTGGTTACTTTCCAGTCGGCAACCAATTCACCAAAGCCTTTGGCCTTTCCAATCAAAGAACCATCTCTGCTGCTAATTCGATAAAGAAACTTCTTTGTCGCTACCAACATGTCATTGCTTGGCCCACAGAACCGAATCGCATGGGGATGTTCATCAGCGACGATCTCTGGTGGTAACTTCAGCTGCCCCAGTCGCTTTCCATCTTTGGTGCGATACATGGCCAATCCTTTGTCATCAATCACAACTAATCTGCGACCATCAGTCGAAACATCAAAAGCTTGCGTACCAACAAAATCTCCTGGCTTCAAATGCACCATCAGATCCAAACGCGGCTCTATTGGCTTGTAGGCTCGATTAAGGAATTTGACCATCCAGGGTTCCAGTCCCTCGGTTTCCCAAGGCACCAGTTCGGCGTCTTTGGACCAAGGGATTTCAAGTTTTTCGTCGAACGATGTGACGTACGCTAGCTGCGGTGGTCGTGCCACGATGTATTGCGTATTGCGTTGCGGCCATTCAAGCCGGTCAAGATCGCCTCCTAAAGGCAAGTCCACCACTGCAACCGCTGGCGCGCCGGGTTGATAGATCGGTTCGTTGCACCCAGTCGACAACGCAAGCGGAAACAGGAGAGCATAGAATATCGTTTTTCGCATGAAGTGATTCATTGGGGCGCCTCCACTTTTGGTTGCTCTGTGATTTGATCAGACTCTTTGTCAGGGGCATCTTTTTGCCCGGCTCCAGAGAACAGTGAACCTATCCAGCTGCCGAATCCAGAACCACCGCTTGAATTGGGTGCTGCTGTGCCCGGGCCTAATGGGAACGGTTGAATGTTTTTAAATCTGCTCGTGTGAATCACGCTAGCGATTTCTGATGTCTCGCGTCCTCTACCTTGCACTAATTTCCACCGGTACACCCAC
>CAYNNP010000010.1:0-33531 GCA_964398215.1 uncultured Pirellulaceae bacterium
TCGTCGAATGCGATGGAATGCTTGTCCGCAATGGCAGGCAACTTCAAACGGTCTACTTTCTACTGAAACAGGTCGGAGACCGAAACACCGTGAATATTCCGTTTGCCGCTACTGTCAATGACCGTCGGCACATCTCGATAACTTTCAAAATTCCGCAGACTAAGCCTATCAACGCGGTAACGTACACACAGGTTGCCAGAACGAATCGTGGCGTCTGGTCAAGAATCTCAAACGGTGACGAAGGGATGTCAGGTAAGTATGCTCAGCTCTCAAGAGCAGAACTGGGATGTCAGTTTGCGGGTTAAAACCAGCCACTCGTTTGCGGGTTATAGCCAGCCAGTGAAGGAATGGGTTTACTTTCAATTGCCGATCCCCAAGTTTGCGTCAAAACATTTGGTAGTCGCCGGTGGCCTCGAAAGCTGCTTCGTAGTGAACAATCTTTTCGGGCTCATTCGACGCTTTGGTCCACCAGACGGCGATCACATCGAAGCGGCACGATGTACCCAACAGTTTCTTTCTTTTCAAATACCGCATCGCAGCACGAGTGATCCGGTGCTGTTTGTTTTCGTCAACTCGATCCGCAGGATTGCCGGGCTTGGTGGTCGAGTGCGTTTTGACTTCAACAAAGATGATCAGGCGACGTTTGCGGTCGATAGCAATCACATCGATTTCGCCCGCGCGATCCGCTTCGCTTTCGGCAACAACGACAAGCCCTTTTTTGCGCAGATACCGCGCGGAGGCTTGTTCACCTCGTTTTCCGACCGATGCGTCAGGGTCGATTGCCCCATATCGCCAATCTTGATAGCGATCACGAAGTCGATCAAACATGTCGCCCCGCCGTTAGAGTTTTGGCCAGGCTGGTTTTGCAGAACGAATCAGCAAGGTAGCACTGGGCCTCTTTCTGTGAGCGTCTTGCCACTTACAAAATAAACCCCTGCTCGCCGAGGGCGAGCAGGGAGAACGATTTCTGGCTAGGCAATTCAAGCCCAGCAGCGGACTAAGTCCGGCGGCGTTCTTTCAGACGCACGGCTTTACCGACACGTTCACGCAAGAAGTACAACTTTGCACGACGAACAACCGCACTCCGTTTGACTTCTACTTTCTGGATACGTGGGCTGTGCAGTGGGAACTTACGCTCCACACCTTCACCGGCGACGATACGACGAACAGAGAACATTTCTCTTGATCCGCTGCCGCTACGTGCGATCACAACACCGGTAAAGACTTGGATGCGTTCTTTGCTGCCTTCCAAAATCTTGAGGTGAACATCAACGGTATCACCGATCTCAAACTGCGGTGGATTCTCTTTCAGGGCGGCCTTTTCGACCAGGTCCATGATTGCTTGGCTCATTACTTAGCCTCTTATGGTTTCAATTTTCTATTCGGTTGTTTCATCAGGCAGCAAATCTTTGCGCCGTTGCTTGGTTCGCATCAACGATTGTTCCTGTCGCCATTTGGCGATCGCTTTGTGATCGCCGCTCAGCAAAACATCGGGAACACCGTGTCCGCGAAACTCTCTTGGTCGTGTGTATTGTGGAAACTCAAGCAGCCGATTTCCGCGGCTAAATGAGTCATCGATACTGCTGTTTTCGTCGCCCAGTACGCCCGGCAAAAGCCGAACAACCGCATCAACGATCATCATTGCAGCGACTTCGCCTCCGTTCAAGACAAAGTCTCCAACACTGATTTCTTCCGGTTCCAGGATATCCATCACACGTTGGTCGAATCCTTCATATCGGCCACACAGCATCAAAACTCGATCACTGGTTGCCAAATCCTCCGCCATTCTCTGATCAAACCGTTTGCCTTGTGGCGTCAGCATGATCCTCCTGGTTTTGGACGTATCCATTGCTTCGACTGCTTCCACGCAATCAACCGTTGGTTCCACTTGAATCAACATTCCAGGTCCGCCACCAAAAGGTCGATCATCCACCTTTTTGTGCGGTACGTGCTCTGCCCAGTTGCGAAGATCATGACGGTGAATCTGAACCAAGTCTTTTTGGATCGCTTTGTCCAATAAGCTTTGAGTCAGGTAGCCGTCGAAAATCGCAGGGAACAGCGTAACGATGTCGAATCGCATGGCTGACGGCTGCGATCACTCGCTAGCCGTTTCCTCCGCAGGTTTTTCCTCTGCAGCCGGAGCTTCTGCTGCGGGAGCGTCTTCGGCCGGTGCTTCATCAGCCGGCTTTGCCTCCTCAGCTTTTGGCTCTTCCTTTTTCTTTTTCGGCTTGGGAGCTGCTGGTGCTGGCGCGTAATCCTTCCGCGTCTTCAACCGCTCCAAAGCTTCTTTCTGAGCATCCAGATGGGTGCCATCGGTGCCATACTTCTTGATCAAGACACGCACTTTGTCGCTAGGCTGAGCACCAACGCTTAACCAATAGTCAACACGTTCGGCCTTCAATTTGACTCGAGCATCCGTTTCAGGAACACTCGGATCGTAGTAGCCCAATTCTTCGATCACGCGACCATCGCGCGGGCTTCTTTGGTCCATCGCACAAACGCGATAGAAAGGCCGGTGAGTACGGCCCATTTTTTTCATTCGTAAACGAACTGCCACTGAATGTTTCTCCTGAAACGTTGAGGTAAATTTCGAGTCAGACGGCCACAATGAACGGTGAAATTCACTCACAGATCACTGTGTGTCGGTGCCAATACATTTGGCATTGTTCTCGTTGTCGTGGATTCCGGTTGGAAACCCGCCAAGAAGCTCGGACATGGCCGAAATTCTTGGTGAGCTTCTTTACTGTATGAATGTCGTGTTACTTTTTGTTCCTCTTCATTTGGCGTTTTAGTTTCTCGCGTTGTTTCTTTTGCTTGGCTCGATCGGAACTTGATAAACGTTTGCCCGTTGTTTTCTTGACCTTCATGCCGCGCATGGTTGGGTCTGCCAAGGCACCGCTGGACTGCAGTTGTTGCATCATTTTCATGCGATCACCGACGCCTTGGCCGGCCATGCCCTGCATCATCGGCTTCATCACATCGAACTGTTTGATCAACTGTGAAACCATGGGCGACTGAACCCCGGCTCCATTGGCGATTCGTGTTCTGCGTCTGGTGTCGATCAGTTTGGGGTTTTTGCGTTCTGCGGGCGTCATGCTATTGATCACGCCGATCGTTTGGCGAATACCGCCAGCAGCCTCTTCGCTCTCCAAAGCTTCTTTGAACTGGCCCATTCCCGGCATCAGTCCCATCATTTTTCCCATCAAGCCTGGCTGGGCGACCTTCATCATCATGTTCTTGAAGTCGTCCAGCGAAAACTCACCGGAAGCCATTTTGGCTTCCAGCTCTTCGCGTTCTTTTTCGTCGACGATCCGGTGCGCTTCATTGGCCAGAGCAACCATGTCGCCCATTTGCAGAATCCGGCCCGCCATGCCTTCAGGGCGGAAAGATTCCAGGGCGTTCATGTGTTCGCCGGTACCGATGAATTTGATCGGTACTCCAGTCACATGCTTGACCGACAGCAAAGCACCACCGCGTGCATCGCCATCAAGCTTGGTCATGATCACGCCGTCAAGTTCCAGTGCCTCGTTAAAGGCGCCTGCACTGTTGACAGCGTCTTGTCCGGTCATTCCATCGACCACCAAGTAGACTTGGTCTGGGCCGACTTTTTTGTCGATGCGTTGCAGTTCCGCCATCAACTCTTCGTCGATCGCCAACCGACCTGCGGTGTCCAAGATGACGACGCGAGCGCCCTCTTGCTTGGCTTTCTTGACACCAGCCTGACAAACTTTGACAGGGTTCTTGTTTTCTTTATCGCTGAATACCGGAATGCCTAACTGGTCACCCAGGACATGCAACTGATCGATCGCAGCGGGGCGCTGGAGGTCTGCGGCGACCAGCATCGGCTTGACGTCTTGTTCTAGCAGCAGCTTGCTGAGCTTGCCGCACGTCGTTGTCTTTCCGCTACCCTGCAGACCGCAGAGCATGATGACGGTCGGGCCTTCTTTCTTTAGATGCAAAGAAGGATCAACGGGGCCCAAGATCTCGATCAGCTGTTCATGAACAATGCGGATCAATTCTTCTTGTGGCCGCAAACTCAGTAGGACTCGTTTGCCGAGTGCCTGCTTCGAGACTTGCTCCATGAAGTCCTGGACAACGGGATAGCTGACATCCGCGTCCAGTAGCGATTTTTGAACAATATCCAGCCCCTCGCGCATATTGCTCTCAGTAAGCTTGCCTTTACCGGTCAAGCTCTTGAAAGCAGACTGCAGTCCATCGGAGAGGGATTCAAACACCGCGGTGCCTGTTGGTTGGAAAGTTCAAAAATAGCCAAGGCCGAGATCTAGCGTTTTGTAAACGCCACTCGGCCGCAGGGGAAGCTCAGTAGTTTACGGGAAATAAGCCGTTTTTGTAAATGGATTACGTGACGGTTTTTGGGACTTTGTGAGCCGGATTTTAGGAGAAAAGCCCCCTTTGAGCACTCAATTTGGTGCCGAACGCAAAGCTCTGTGATCTTTGGCACCTAGGTCGCCCGTCCCAGGCAGCCAGTCACCAAGTCCGAGCGGTTTCGTATTCGGTGATCTTTTCGGCGTGCTGAAGCGTCTGGGCGATATCGTCCAAGCCATTGAGCAGGTTGTGGCGGCGGCTCGCGTCGACCTCAAAACTCAGCTCCAAACCGTGTTCATCTGCCACCGTCTGTTTTTCCAAGTCAACAGAGAGTTGATAGCCAGGATGCTTTGCCGAGCGATCAAAGATGTCCTGAACATCAGCTTCGCTGAGCACGATTGGCAACAGACCGTTCTTGAACGAGTTGTTGAAAAAGATATCTGCAAACGATGGCGCAATCACGCAGCGGAATCCGTAATCATCCAGCGCCCAAACGGCGTGCTCGCGACTACTGCCACTGCCGAAATTCTTGCGTGCCACCAAAACCGATGCGCCTTTGACGGTGCTCTGATTCAGTTCGAAATCTGGATTCGGAGTTTCGCCGTCGTCCTGAAAACGCCAATCGTAAAACAGGAACTGCCCAAACCCCGTGCGTTCAATTCGTTTCAAGAATTGCTTGGGGATGATTTGGTCCGTGTCAACGTTGGCGCGATCCATCGTGGCAACGATGCCAGTGTGCGTGGTGAATTTTTTCATGATGGTTCAGTCGTACAGTCGAAGTGAGGAATCGTTGTCGTCGGAAAATGCATCGTGGATGCTCTGCTATGACTTGTAGTCCCAGCCTCGGATGTCAACAAAGTGCCCTTGGACTGCCGCCGCCGCGGCCATCGCTGGACTGACCAAGTGTGTTCGCCCGCCCTTGCCCTGGCGTCCTTCAAAATTCCGGTTGCTGGTGCTTGCACATCTTTCGCCCGGCGCCAGTTTGTCCGGATTCATGGCAAGACACATGCTGCAACCGGCTTCACGCCAGTCAAAGCCGGCTTCGGTAAAGACTTTGTCCAGCCCTTCGCGTTCCGCATGCTCTTTGACCTTACCACTGCCTGGCACAACCATCGCGTCAACGTTTCCGGAAACGCGATGACCTTTGACGACTTCTGCTGCCGCTCGTAGATCTTCGATACGTGCATTGGTGCACGAGCCGATGAAGACGCGATCGATGCCAATTTCCTGGATCGGTGTTTTGGCGGTCAGCCCCATGTATTCAAGTGCTTGTGCGGTCGACTTTTGTTCGGTGCTGTCATCAAAGTCGGCTGGGTCTGGCACTCCACTCGTAATACTGGTGACTTGCCCAGGGTTGGTTCCCCAAGTTACTTGCGGTTCGATATCGGAGCCTTGGTAGACCTGCGAGCGATCAAATTTTGCTCCTGGGTCAGAATGCAAATCTTTCCATCTAGCAACCGCGGCTTCAAAGTCGCTCGGTACTTCAGGTTTACCGCGCAAGTATTCGTAGGTGATTTCGTCAGCCGCGATCATGCCAGCACGTGCACCGGCTTCGATGGACATATTGCAGACCGTCATGCGTTCTTCCATGGAAAGTGCACGCACGCAGTCGCCGGTGTATTCCAAAACGTATCCTGTTCCGCCGGCTGTACCGATTTGACCAATCAAGTACAAAATCATGTCTTTCGCGGTCACGCCTTTTGAAAGCGCACCGTCGACACGTAGCTCAAACGTTTTGGGTTTGAATTGCAGCAGCGTTTGAGTTGCCAAAACATGTTCGACTTCGCTGGTGCCAATTCCGAAAGCAAGCGCACCGAACGCGCCGTGAGTCGCAGTGTGACTGTCCCCACAAACAATTGTCATCCCTGGTTGCGTGTACCCGTTTTCGGGACCGATCACATGCACGATGCCTTGGCGAACATCACCGATGTCAAATAATTGAATGTCGAATTCTTTGCAATTCGAACGCAGCGTTTCAATTTGTTTTCGGCTGATCGGGTCGGCGATGGGCAGACTGCGATCACTGGTGGGTACGTTGTGATCTGGTGTGGCCAGCGTGCGATTGGGGCGGCGGACTGGACGATTGGTCAACCGCAAACCCTCGAATGCTTGAGGGCTTGTGACTTCGTGGACCAAGTGCAAGTCGATGTAAAGAATCACCGGCCCAGAATCAGGTTGGTAAACAACATGCTCGTCCCAGATTTTGTCCAGTAACGTACGAGGTGAATCTGATTGTGTCATGGAATGCGGTCGCGTTGGGAAACTGTTTTCTTCCCCAACACTGTCGACTTTCACACCATAAAAGTCAACGCTCAGGCGGTGGATACCGATGTGGATCACTACAACGGCTTCGGAGATTCCGTCTAAGGCGAAAGAAACCACCAAAAGCAACCAAGGTCACTGAAAAGAGCTTCCAGTCACGCTGCGCAAACTGCCCGATCCTGTGATGCAAACACCATCACGTTAACTTTCTGATTCCCTCTGGACGCCTGGCCGTTTCCAGATCCAAAACAGCCCTCCGGCAACTGGGACTGCGAGGTACCGATAGATCGGCGGACCGAAGACTACCGTTGCGTTGAAAACAATGAAAGCGAACGCTGCCTGGAATGCGAATGACAATTTAGAAGCAGCAGCCTGAGGACGTGTGCGGTATGCCCAGATGCGAATCACATCGGCCAACCAAGCCAACGTGAACGCGTAGTTGACCCACACGCCATCGCCGCGCCGAATTCCGGTCACGCGCGCGGTTTCATCTGCTGTATGCTGCCAGGCGACGTAATGGCTCCAGTCATGGACGAAATGGAACGCAAGCAGCACATGTGCGCAGTAACAACACCACGCGATCGTCCAAACCCAACACTCCCGCGTGCGGTCCACAGGGCGTTGTCGTCGGCTCACGAATACGATGACATACCGAGCAATGTATAACAGCACTGTGATACGTATGGACCACAACATCCACTGCTGACCGGACGTCAAGTCAAACATTTTTTCAAAGCCTGTTTCTTTTGAGGACTACGATGTCCGACACCACGCCAATCATCCAATACACTATCAGTTCGGCTCGCAATTGAAACCAGCAGCACTCGGTACACAAATTTCTTGGAGATAGATTTCAATGTCAGATGCTTTCACCGAAACGACTCATGAATCTTGGTTCAGCCGGATCGGCAATTCATTGAAGTCGCTATTGATTGGCGGAGTGCTGTTCCTGGTTTCCTTTCCCGTTCTGTTCTGGAACGAGGGACGAGCCGTCAAGACAGCCAAAAGTCTGAACGAAGGCGAAGCGATTACGGTCTCGATTCCCAATGATACGATCGATAGTAACAACGAAGGCAAACTGGTTCACACAACGGGAATGGCTGATTCTCAAGAGACTTTGCGAGATGAGTTGTTTGGTATTGAAGTCGTGGGGTTGCGGCTGTCGCGAATATCCGAAATGTACCAATGGAACGAAACCAAACACACAAAGTCGAAGAAGAAGCTGGGCGGTGGCAAGAAGAGAACCACTACCTACGAATACGACAAGATTTGGTCAGCCACGTTGATTGACAGTAACGATTTCAAACGTACAGACGGACACGCGAACCCCAGCGCAATGCCAATTCAAGGTCACAGCGAACAAGCAAAATCGGTCACGTTGGGCAAGTTCCAACTTCCACAAAACATGGTTTCACAAGTTAGCAATGACCAATCCGTAAGCATCTCTGAAGACAATATTCCTGAGGAATTCGCAGATCGCATGCAGCTGAAAAATGGTGAGCTTTATCTGGGCACAACTCCCGCGTCGCCTGAGATTGGCGATGTCCGAGTGAGATTCGCTACGACACCGGCGACCGAAATCTCAGTCGTCGCGCAACAGACCAAGCAAACGTTTCGGCCGTATCAAACCCAGGCGAGTCGAGCTCTCAGCATGTTGGAGCTGGGCAATCATAGTGTGCAAGAAATGTTCCAGCACGCCCGTGACGCCAACAGCAGCTTGACGTGGATTCTCCGGTTGGTCGGAGCCGGAATGATGTTGGGTGGATTGATGATGTTGATGGCACCGTTGGCCGTGCTGGGTGATTTGATTCCGTTTGTGGGAACGATCATTTCCGGTGGTTCGTTCATCATCGCTGCCGTAATTACACTAATTTTAGCATCGCTAACAATCGGTGTTGCATGGTTGTTGTACCGCCCACTGATCGCGGTTCCACTATTCGCATTGGCAATCGCAGGCATTGTGTTCCTGTTCATGAACCGCAAAACCGAGGCTCCACCCGAAGTGCTGTCCATGGATGATGTTGTCTGATCCTACTCCGCCCGACCAAAACGACTTGCCGGATTCTGATTTAACGTTCGCCCCTAATTACTAAAACCGCCAATAATTTGCCCATGCGTTTGTCTTTGTTGCTAGCCACTCTGTTGCTTCCATCGCTTTGTTTCGCCGCAGAACGGCCCAATATCGTCTTCATGATGTGTGATGATCTTGGGTACGGTGACATACATTGCCTTGCTCCGAAAACCAGCAAGATCCCAACACCCAACGCGGATCGATTCGCCACGGAAGGCATGATTTTTACCGACGCGCATTCGGGTTCATCCGTGTGTACTCCCACACGCTACGGGCTTTTGACGGGGCGTTACAGTTGGCGGACGAAGCTACAGAAAGGCGTCGTGACTGGGTTCAAGCCGTGTTTGATTTCGGCTGATCGACCAACCGTTGCAAGTTTCTTAAAAGACAATGGTTACGACACAGCGATCATTGGAAAGTGGCATTTGAACTTTCAGTACTTGGATCCCAAAACGGGCGATCCTTACAGTGCCAAGCAACATAAATCGCCTCCAGTTGGCGCGAAAATTCCCGATGGTCCATTGCATCGCGGATTCGATTTCTTTCACGGCTTTCATCACGCTCGGAATATGGAAACCGTGGTCGAGAACGATACCGTTATTCAACATGACGAACCGATCAAGATGTTGCCTCGGCTGACCAAGCAGTGCGTGGACTACATCGATTCGCGATCGAGCAAAGATGAACCTTTCTTCTTGTACGTTCCGCTTGGTTCGCCACACACACCAATTTTGCCGACGAAAGAGTGGCAAGGCAAAAGTGGATTAGGAAAGTATGGCGATTTTGTAATGCAAACCGATCATGTTCTGGGCAAGGTCACCGAAGCACTTGAACGTAACGGGCTCACCGAAAATACGCTCGTGATTTTCACCAGCGACAATGGATGTTCAAAGGCGGCTGACATCAAGAGCTTGAAAGAAAAAGGGCACCTTGTCAGCGCCCATATGCGAGGTTCAAAAGCCGACATTTGGGACGGCGGTCACCGCGTGCCCTTCATCGTTCGGTGGCCCAGCAAAGTCGCTGCTGGGTCTCGATGTGATCAGCTGATTTGCTTGGTCGATTTCTTTGCCACGGTCAGCGAGATCATTGGACAAGAATCCCCGGCCAGCAGTTGCGAAGACAGCGTCAGTTTTTTGTCGGCCTTCCAAGGGAAAAAGATCGACTCGCCACGCGCAGGTGTGATCCATCATTCCTTCACTGGCCACTTTGCGTATCGCACCAAGAATTGGAAACTGATTCTAGCGCGAGGGTCTGGGGGATGGAGTTCGCCGCGCGAAAACGAAGTTAAAAAAGGTGCCCCCAAAGCACAACTGTATGACTTGGCGTCAGACCCGAGCGAGCAAAACAATTTGTATCTCAAGCATCCCAGTACAGCGAAACAGCTCTTAGAGCAGCTGGAGAGAGATGTTAAAAATGGACGCTCCACACCCGGCACGGACTCCGCCAACGATACGCAGGACATCGTTCTTTGGAAATCAGAACAGCCGACGAAGAAGAACGCCAAAAAGGCGAAAAAGCAATCACAAAAATAGTCGCGCCGTCTTTTACTCGATCCAGTCTCCATAGAGTTCAGGTCGGCGGTCGCGAAAGAAGAGCTTTCTCGCATGTGACGTGGCGATCTGGCTCGTGTCTAAATCTGCATAAAGTATTTCATCCGTTCCTTGGGCCGCTCGGGCGATCACATTTCCAGTAGGGTCACAAACAAATGACTCTCCGGCAAAGGTAAGCTGCTCTTCCTTGCCAACTCGATTGCACAGCGCTGTGAAGTAGCCATTTTGAAAAGCCGCCACGCGCAGTTCGGCTTCGTAAAGTCCCTCGGGCCATTCATCAACGGCTCCTGCCTGAGGAACAAACACGACCTCGGCGCCGGCGACGCCCATAGCCCGCATGTATTCCGGGTAGTGGCGATCATAGCAGATCGCGACACCAATTTTTCCATACTTGGTGTCGTAGACAGGCGCGCCGTTGTCGCCAGGAGCGTAATAGCCCTGCTCGTGAAAACATGGATAGTCGGTTATGTGAATCATCCGTGTCGTTCCCATGATCGTTCCGTCGGCGTCGATCACCGGTGACGAATCAAATGTCTTTGCATCAGCCGATTCGAATAGGTTGAGCACAAAAACTACGCCGTGCTCTTTGGCCAGATCGCAAAACGCATCCGTCGTTGGTCCGGGAATAGGCTCGGCCAATCTTTCAAAACCAGCCGTTGCAGGCTCCTGTGGATAAAACCTTTCAAACGCAAGCTCAGCGAATGCAATGACCTGAGCACCCGAATCGATTGCCTGCCGAGCAGATTGCAAACCTCGTTTCAAGTTCTCTGATTTGTCACTCGTTGCTACCTGTTGAATCAAGGCGATTTTCACGGCTTTGCCTGTTTGGGAAACGTGATCTGAATTGTTTGGGAATCGATAGGACCAACCCGAGAGCATTTTAACCAACTCGTTGGTTTCAAAGTATGCCACGGCAGATTGAAACAGGATGAATCACTTTTTCAACCTGAGTCGTTTGTAGATTGGGCATTCTTGCCCGATTCAAAGCGTTTTTAAATTCAGTCGGGCAGGAAGGAATGCCCAACCTAGTTTGAAAAACACCGACACCGAAGCGCATGTTCAATAGGCACCACGCGCGCTCGCCGCCAGATAAATATCCCCATCCGCTATAAAGAACTCTGTTTCGCAGCGTTCCATTGAACGCTACATTTGACGAAAACACTTTGTGTCGTTGATGAAAATGAGAGGAATTTTGTGTTCAATAATATCGTGCCGCAGATAACATCTGAAACAGGATTTGTATTCGAGTTCGATGCCAGTTTGACCATCAATGACCAAGGTATAAAAGTCCATCTAACGATTGACGATGATGGGCTCAGGATTACAACAAAGAAAGACAACATCTACTTTCACCGCTCCCAGTGGCTGGATGTTTCTCTGATTGGAAATGCTGTCGCCTTCATCGTCCATGGAATTGGACATTCAGATTGGGGAAAGAAACGCAAGTTTGAGAAACAAAATCCAGAACAAGCGTACGAAGGTTTTTCAGCAGGCGTTCAGTCTTACACCTTCACGTTCACCACAAAGAAACTTCCAGAATCAACCACGCCCGCGATGCTGAATCAGCAGATTCGCAGAACCTACCTGCTGGCGTACTTGGATGAAGTAGACGACCCGGTCATCATTCGCTGTAACGATTGCTACAATACAATGGACGTTACACCGCATGCACCTGATGACTCACTTTTTGTGACAACTGCAGTCAGGTAATGGGACAACCCCAAGACCCGAGCCATGGACTTTGTGATGGTTGCGGCTATTACACAAAACTTGTCAAGCAGGAAACGGCTGAGAGTGGCCAGGTAAAAATCAGTACCAAACGGATCTGCCACCGCTGCCGAGTCAAAGATGCTTTCGTGGGCTTTGTGCTTGCCGTTGGTGCAGCACTTGGCGTTGGCGCATTGAACTGGTTGACGCTCACATTTGCCAACCGCTTTTTCCCAGTGTTGATTTTGATCGTTGTGGTCTCACTGATTTGGGGCGTTTTCAAGTTAGTGATGGTGATCGTTTACAGCATGGCCAGAAAGGCAGCCGGCGAGACCCCACTGGAAAACGCAACCAACGCACTCCGCAAAGGAAATACAGATCGAGCAATCCAAATTATCAATTCGATGGAGGGCGATATGACTCAGAACCCTGGCATTCTTTTGAACCTAACTCGCGGACTGATTACTTCGCAAGACTATGAAAAAGCCAGTCAGTTTGCCGATTCCATGATCGGCGCGTTTCCGAATTTCACACAAGGCTACGAAGAAGCGGTTGCCATCCAGTTTCAAAGTGGCAATGTACCGCAAGGCGAGCAACTATTGGAGCAAGCGATTGCCGTCGCCGCTAGAAATCAAGTACGTTCGATTCGCCGCCAAAAGCTACTGACAGAAACAGAGTAAGTCGCGTGAAAGACCAGGACTAAGCCGCTGCTGTAGTAGCGGCGGCCAATGGATTCTTGTTTTCGCTGGCGACCAGTAGCTGCATCGTTCTATCGATCGCGCCTCGGTGTTCATTTACCATCTGGCTGGCTGCATGCCCAAGCAAACGTGTGGCAGATGAATCTGTTAGACAAGTCACAACAAAATCTTTTAGCTGGGCTTGGTCATGAACGCGAACGGCTCCGCCGGCCTGAATCAAACGATTGGCGATGTCTTTGAAGTTCCGCGTATTGGGCCCAAAGGAAACAGCGCATCCATACCCTGCGGGCTCCAACATGTTTTGGCCGCCTCGATCACCAAAACTTCCGCCAACGGTTGCGATTTGACAGACGCCCCACCAGTGCCGCAATTCGCCAACCGTATCGACTAAGATCACCGTGTCGTTCGTCCACTGGGACTCACTAAGTGGTGCTTCGTCAATCGATCTTCGCTGGATTTTCATTCCGAAAGAAGCAATCATTTCCGCAACGGCCTGGAAACGCTCGGGGTGTCGTGGAACGATGATCAAACGCAGCGCATGATGTTCTTGCCGTAGTGACTGATAGGTTTTGAGTGCAAGTGTTTCTTCTTCAACTTGCGTACTGCCGACCAGCCAGACTTGATGATCGGGTTGAATACCTGCCCACTGTTGGCATTGTCTGACTTGGGGCGTGTTACGCGACTGCGGTGCGCCATCGAATTTCAGCGAACCTGTGACATGGATATTCCGGCCGAGCGTTCCGCATGCTGCAAAGTTGTCAGCGGTCGATTGGTCTTGGCACGCAACACAATCCAGTTTCGCAAACGTTGACTTGGTTAAAAAACTGAATCGCTGATATCCACTGGAGCTCTTTTCACTTAGCCGCGCATTGACGACCGTGACGGGGCAGCCAAGTTGATGCGCCGCCGCAATCAAGTTTGGCCAAAGCTCTAGCTCAGTCAGGACAAGCCTTTCTGCTTGCAGATGCTTGAGCGTTCGAGTCACCGCCCAAGTGAAATCCAGTGGACAAAAGAAAACTCTGTCAGCACCAAAATGCTTGACTGCCAAATCGTAACCCGTGTCTGTGCTGGAGCTAATGACGATTTGCAAATCAACATCGGTTGCCTGAAGTCGCTGGACCAAATCTGGCAACAGATTCACTTCGCCAACACTAACAGCATGAACCCAAACGCAACGCGACTTGTCCGAGCGAAGAACTGCAGCCTGTTGCTTGCCCAAGCCAAGAAATTTCTGCCCGAATCCACGACGGTAGCGACCATGCCGAAACCGTCGATACAAAATCCACGGTGATGCGAATGTTAACGCTAATAGGTAAATCGCGTTGGCAAACATCGGAATCCTTTCCGGTTAGTACTGGGCACCTGGCTCTTTGATCCTGCGTTCCAGCAGATTTTTAATATCCGCCTTGCCGCATGTGGCAAGCTTTGTATTTCTTGCCACTCCCACAAGGGCACGGATCATTCCGCCCAACTCGAGGACCTTGGTTGCGAATGGGGTCTGGTTTTCGTTCCGTTGAATCGGCACTTGCCTGAGCAGCTTGTTGGGTTTCAGATTCCGCAGCTGGCCGCATCGCTGATTTAGCCGAATCATGCTGGGTTTGCGCGTCTTCCCATGTGCTACGAATGAATTCATCGTTGAACGATTCCATGCGGAAAATCAAATCAGTCACACGTTCACCAATGTTTTCCCACATTGAATCGAACAGTCGCATGCCTTCGCGTTTGTATTCGACTTTAGGGTCCATCTGCGCGTAACCTTTCAGGCCAACGCTGCTGCGCAAGTGATCCATTGTCAACAAGTGGTTCTTCCAAGCATCATCAACAATGTTCAGCAAGATCCGTCGTTCCATTCGTCGCATTTCAGGGTGAAAGCGATCATCGACAGCTCCATCGATGGTCAGCGCCAACTCTGAACGGTTCATTCGCGAAAGATCTTCTTTGTCGGCGCGATAATCCATTTCTTCTTGCAGCCAATTGGTCAACGAATCCAAATCACCGTTGCTGGATGCGACAGCTGCAGTGGTTTGATCTTCGGTGGACCCAAACACGGCTTCCAACCGTTTCTCTGCTGCCTCGTATTGGCTTTCGGCGGCATTCCCAGAGTCGCGGCTGTACTGGACCAACTGATCTTTCAATTCGTCTCGGTTCAAACGGATATCATCAACATCAATTGGGACGCCGAATCGTCGCTGCACCCACTCGGACAACCCCTCGCGATCCAGGGCCACTTGTTCGCCTTGTTTATCGGTGAAGCGCGAAATTCCGGCCAGCACTGGATACTCCAGTTCTTTACCGCCGTAAGCTTCTTCGGCCTGTTGGTAAAGTGAAGCCGCAACTTTTCGGCGGTCCTCGATATCACGGAACTGATCGGGTGAGGTTTCGATGCCAAACTTGTGACGCATCCAGCCACACAAGACACGTAACCCAAAGTCCGCGTCCAACATCGGCTCGCCTTCAGTCAAATCGGCTTCCGCGATTCGTGCGTGCGCTTTCTTGATCATTTCACTGATCATCTCGTCGCGATCCATTCGCTTGAGCTGATGATCTTGGTAGTTGGTGCCAAGCTGAGTGTTCGACCAGTTGGCCAGCGCCTTCCAGTTCCACTCCTCTTCCATTCCTTCAGGCAAGTTCTCTTCGACCATGTCGACGACTTTGACCTCAGCGGCTCGCTCACCCTGGTCACGGGCGTACGAATCCGCCATTTGGAATTCCATGTTCATGAATTCGCGAGCATCCAGATCGCAATTCAATGCTTCGCCAGCAAACTTCGTAAACGACTCTGCACCGTATTCCGGAACAAGAAACGTTTCGACGAATTTCTCGATCTGGCCACGAATCAGCTCCAGCAACATTTTGCGAGAACTGTGACCGTCCAACAAGTTTTGGCGGTAACGATAAACGCGTTTACGCTGTTCATCCATCACCTCGTCATAGTCCAGTAGGCTTTTGCGAATCTCGAAGTTACGTTCTTCGACTTTCTTTTGAGCTGCGGCTATCCGACGGGTCACAATATTCGATTCGATTGCCTCGCCTTCTTTCATGCCCAGTCGCTCCATCATGCTTTTGACGAAGTCGCCGGCAAAGATTCGCATCAAATCGTCTTCTAGCGAAAGAAAGAATCGACTGCCGCCGGGGTCACCTTGACGACCACATCGACCGCGAAGCTGAAGGTCAATTCGGCGTGATTCATGGCGCTCGGTGCCGATCACATAAAGTCCACCAAGTTCGCGAACGACCTCGCCTTCGGCGGACATTTTTTCACGCTCGTCGATTTCACTTACGAGGCTGTTCCAGACTTCATCTGGGATATCCAATCGTGTCGGATACTCATGCTGCAACTGCGCCCATGCCATCGTTTCGGGATTGCCACCCAAGATAATGTCGGTACCACGACCGGCCATATTCGTCGCAATCGTGACCGCTTTAATACGACCTGCTTGAGCGACGATTTCAGCCTCACGACCGTGATTCTTGGCGTTCAAAACCGAGTGTTCGATGCCACGACGTTCTAACAGCGCCGATAGCTTCTCACTCTTTTCGATGCTGACCGTACCAACCAAAACTGGACGTCCGGCTTTCTCGATTTTCTTGATACTGGATTTCTGAATCGCTTCGGGTGAACGTGAACCTTTGGGGATGTACCTGACTTCATCTGAAGACTCATCGGTAATCTTTCCCCAATACTCTTCGTCCTTGGTGACAATCACGTCCCACTTGCTGGCCCGCTCCACCTCTTCGGCCAACGCGTTGAATTTGTCTCGTTCAGACAGATAAATCAGGTCGGGATGGGCGATCCGCTGAAGCACACGATGCGTCGGAATTGCGACCACATCCAGATTGTAGATCTTCCAAAACTCATTGGCTTCGGTCATCGCCGTCCCGGTCATCCCGGAAAGCTTGCCGTACATTTTGAAAATATTCTGCAGCGAAGCAGTCGCAAAAGTCTGCGTCTCTTCTTTGAGTGGCACGCCTTCCTTCGCCTCAACGGCTTGATGCAAACCATCGCTCCACTGACGGCCTTCCATCAGACGACCGGTGAACTCATCAACGATGACGACCTGGCGATCTTTGACAACGTAGTTCACATCTTTTTTGTACAGAAAATGCGCCTTGAGAGAGTTATCGATCAAGTGCGGCCATTCCATATTGCCCGCAGTATAAAAACTCTCCACACCAGCCAACTTTTCTGCTTCGCGAACACCTTCATCGGTCAGCGTCACATTGTGTTGTTTTTCATCGACTTCAAAGTGCGTTTCTTTTTTCAGTTGGCGTGCGATACGATCCGCATCCTTGTAGCGGCCCAGATCCATTCCAGCGGGACCACTAATGATCAACGGCGTACGCGCTTCGTCGATCAGAATATTGTCGACTTCGTCAATGATCGCGTAATTCAGTGGGCCTTGGCATTGCTGTGCATCGTCGGGAAAACGCTCGTCGCCCTTGGACGCCGGACGCATGTTGTCGCGCAAGTAATCGAAGCCGAATTCGTTGTTCGTGCCGTAGGTAATATCGCACTTGTAAGCGGCTTGCTTTTCTCGGGTCGACATGCCCGATTGAATCGCTGATACCGTCAGCCCAAGATTCATGTACAGCGGTGCCATCCATTCCATGTCACGACGCGCGAGGTAATCATTGACAGTCACCACATGAACGCCCTTGCCTTCCAAGGCGTTCAGGTAGGCGGGCAATGTCGCGACAAGTGTTTTACCTTCACCAGTTACCATTTCGGCAATCGCACCACTGTGCAGCACCATGCCACCGACCAACTGGACGTCGTAGTGCCGCATATTCAAGAACCGCAATCCGCCTTCGCGGCAAACTGCAAACGCGTCGTCCAAAATGTCGTCAAGCGACTCGCCCTTTCGCAAACGTTCACGCAGCTTGTCCGTTTGACCGCGCAACTCATCATCACTCATTGCTTGATATTTGGGTTCCAATTCCGTGATGGACTCCGCGCGTGTCTGGAGTTTGGAAACCGTGCGAGCGTTGGCGGAACCAAAGATCGAAGTGATCATTCGGTCTCCCAGTCCAAACAGACCTCCAAAGAAGGCGCCGCAAAGGTCAAATAGTCGCTCGAAAAATGTCATGTTGGTGATCAGCCGAATTGGCTGCGTTGGCGATTGCTGTAGAGTTTTAAGAAAGGCGATTCTTTGGAATGCCTGCGAAGGCGAACATTCATCGCATCAAGCTCATGTTCTTGGTAGACAAGAGCTTGCGGGGCACACTTCGGATCGATCGTAAATGCTTTCAGCGTATAAAGTTACGTGCTTGTTCATGTTGGGTCAACTGCGATTGCTTTAACGAATGTAGGGTTTTGTTGCGGTCAATTGTTGCGGCTTGTGATTGAACTGGATTTGACATGCCCGCCCGATGGACAGGTGCCCGAGCCAATATGCTTCACCTAAAGTCAACCAGGGCAAAGGCTTGTGGCACCGCGTGGGTTTGCAAGCTTGTAGAATTCCGTCGGGATTATCCGTTTGCGACTCCAATTGGCCACTAGAATGAAGATGAGCCACTTGCGAGGCTCACTCTTTTCAAATGCGAAAATCTGAACGCCACCCGTTGTTTGGCTTTCGACAAAACTACTCTTTCGCGGTTAGGTGCTCATGGGTGCTTCTGCTGTATCCACAACCTCTTCTTCGTTCAGCAAACCGATTTCTTGGTTGTCAGCGATTTTGCTAACCAGCCTCATTGCAGGGCTTATTCAAACGCGCCCTTGTATGGCCCAAGTTGGCGGCCCCGTTGGCTTCACCGCTCAATCGATGTACCCGTCCCAAGAGTACTTCACGGGCCTGGATGTTTACCGCAGCGGAGACGTCGAACGGGCTGTGGATTGGTTCGAACAATCCTTGCGACGGACCAGACGTGATATCAATGGGCGCTGGATTGATGCGATTCCCGTCCACGCAATGCTGGCGGAATGCATGTGGCAATTGGGCGATGTGGCGAAAGCACGAGAGCAGATTGACCAAGCTTTTCAAATCGTAGCTCGATATCGGGGCTGGTTACAACGGCCAGTTTGGACAGGTGTATTGCAACCCGCCGCCTCCGTGCCTCCCCAAGGATTGTGGCCCGAGGCGCAAGCCATCAAACGGTTGCCGATCTCGTCACGAATGCAATATCAATCAGGCAAGTTATTGACCGCGAACGACCTCTTGCGCGGTGGCACGATTCAAGAATCGTTGCATGTCAAAACGCTACAACTTGTCGAAATCATGCGCGGCCTACAGATCGCTTCGTACCGCCGGCGCATCATCATGGGGCCACTTTCCAATCAGGATCCATTGGCGGCACAGGTATTGGAATCGACCAAGTATCCAAGTGATTTAAATATCCCGATTGCAAAAACTCTGATCGGCGCAATGAGGGCCGCTGAAAGATTCGCCGTGATGGATGACAAAGACTCAGTCCAGAACACAACCAGGACAGCCATTGTCGATGGAGGCGTCCACCCACTGACACCAGTGTCGCTGTTGTGCCAAGCCACGATCTTGTCAGAATCAAATCCAAAAGCAGTTGGACCCGTTGCACTGAATGTTGCCAACACGGCTGCGGCGCTTGGCCACTTTGAATGGATCGGCGAAGCATTGCAGTTGGCAGCAGGTTGCGCGACACCAGAAGAGGCGACGATCGTCCGTCAAGCCGCGATGACCGCAGCGGGGTCGCGGCAGATTGCGAGGAATCGATTGACGCAAGCACACTGCTTGGTCGCTGGTGCGGATGCCGCCATCACGGGTAACGAGTTCGACGCGGCTAAAACGCTGCTGGCCCAAGCTGGCACAGTACTCAGTCGACGAGATGTCAGTTTGCCGCGCACGACTGCGTATTGGAATTATGTCAGATCGCGGCTTTCATCTGTCGCCGGTGACACGATTGCCAGCGGTGGCGAATTAGATAGCTACCTCGCAGCAATGAATCAATTCGCGCTCGACCGACGCAATCGACGTGAACGTAATCGGCTTGTGATCTCCATGCCGCGTGTCTACCAATTCGAGTTGATTCGGCAATCAGTCGGCAGTCGCCTGGGTGGTCAAACAAGTGAAAGAATGCTGGCAGCGTATTGTCAGCCAGCAACTGATGGTCTTTGGCGGCGAGACCCAGTCGATGCACTTTCATCACAGTACTTAGATCGAACGCTTGCCTACGCTGCCCGGCTCGACTTGGCGGCTTCCCGAACTGATGGCGAAGACGTACTTGCACGCACAGATGATTTGCTGAATTATCGGTTTCGGTCGCAGCTACCCATGGGTGGCCGTCTTGCACAAATTCGCTCGCTTGTCCGCTCAAGCGATGAAGTTCTGGGGCCCCAGATTGCCGCACTACGCAACAAAGCCCCCAAGCCAATTCAAGACTTGCGCAAAGCAGCTATCGCGCCACCACCCGCCGACAAAAAAGCACTTGCCGGACTGGCTGCAAAATTAGAATCGCAAATCAGTAGGGCCGCACTGGATCGAGTTCGCTATCCACAAACGATGCTACCAACATTCGATGGCAGAGTAGATTCAACTCGGATTCCTAAACGCAAGGCAATGCTGACGTTCGTATCCTCTGGCAACAAGGTTTATGCGACACTGACCAGTGACGGAAAAGTCACCGCGTGGTCAGTCAAGTCACCATCTCGGGTCGCTTCTGAAGTTGGCCGACTACTGAAGTCCATTGGTGTTGGCAAAGTTCAAAAACGGCGACTTCCACCTGATGAAACCTGGCGTACTGAAGCGGTCAAGCTCCGTCGTCATTTGATGCCAGACGATGCAATGATCTCGCCTGATCTGTATGACGAAATTGTCATCGTTCCCGACAGTGTGCTTTGGTATGTACCGTTCGAGCTTTTCCCGGTTTCGGAAGAGAAGTCCAAACTGTGGGGAGATTCAATCCGGATTCGCTATGCGGCAACACCAGGGCTGGCGATCCACCCCACCGGACCGCCTGCAAAGAGCCGAAAGATTGGAATCGCGGGCGGCAAATTCTTCTCACGCGATTTGGACACCAACACCTCCACCCTCAAATCGATTGCGGATGTTGCCGAAGAACCTGTTGCGCTGCCAGCTGACGTTCCTGGCCCCTCGAATTTCCTTGCCGAATCCGTAGGCCACCTAGTGATCGCCTCCGCAACCAATCCAAATCTAAAGTCCTTGTTGGCATCCAAAGTAACAACCTACGACAACGATCTGAACGGTGGCGATTTGGGATCGTGGATGCAATTCCCTGCTCAGGTGCCCGCATCAGTTTCGATTCCCGGTTACCGATCAATGTTGCACGCCGACACCATGGGCACGGGCCAAGATCTGTTCTTGACCATCTGCTCGCTGCAAGCATCAGGTACACGGGATGTCTTGATTAGCCGCTGGGCCGTCGGTGGTGAATCGACTGCCACTGCGCTGCGCGAGTACGTTCAAGAACTGCCGTTTTCTGGTGTTGCCTCGTCATGGCGTCGAGCCCGCCAGATGCTGCAGAAAACAGACCTTGATCCAGCCGCCGAAATCACGTTGATGAAAGCCGATCAAGACCGGCCTGGCTTGAAAGGCAATGAACCTTATTTTTGGTCCGGCTACCTAATCGCATCACCTTTCGGCGAGAAAGACCTGCAAAAAGCGCGTCGTTCAGCCAAGTAGCTCTCCGAGGCTAGCTCCATTTCGCTTTGATTCCTGTCGCAACTGATTTTAAAATGCAGCGAGCATCGATTTCTTACCGTTTGGGATAGCTGAAATCTGAGTCGTACCTCAAAATCATCTGCTTGCAATTGATGATTTTCGATACGATTTTTTTTGAACAGACATGACGCTACAACGGGCTTGCAAGGATGCATTCAAATCACTCGATCGCGCGCGAGGTAATTCCAGGGAGACACAAGAACGGATCGAGATTCGCCAGATAGGTAAACTCGGTGTCTTGGCGATTGCAGAAGGCTCCTACGACAACCAGTATTTGATTGGACTGGACTTTGCAGACTTGGACGAAAACGTGCTTGGTGTGCACTGTGATTGCTCAAGGTATCATCGTGGTTATTACTGCAAGCATCTTTGGGCCACCATCAAAAAACTTGAATCTAGTCTTGGCAGTTCCATCGGGTCGCGGCAACTAGAATTGTACGACGTCGATCCTGCGGAAATTGCCATTGGCGCGACGGTACAACACACCCAAACCGACAACGCCAGGAACCAACAAAAACAACGTAGAATTGATTCGCCGACTGCGTCAAAGAAGAAGAATGCAAGTTGGAAATCCGCGCTACAGCAAATCGGCGCTGCCAGCGCCGATCCACATGGAATCGCCCAACATCACGTATTCCGAAATACGTTCGTTGATTCGCAGCACTGGTTCGTGGTTTCCATTGGCGATTACGAAAACACAAAAGACTTCAACGTTTCGATCATGGGCAGCGGTCGCAAACAAGACCGCCAGTGGAGCAGGCCAGTTGCGGTTGAACTTGATACTGAAATGATTGCCCAATTGCCTTGCGATTTAGAACGCAATGCTCTTTCACTCTTGTCACCAGTTCAGGAACACCGCGGGCACTATACCAGTTACTACAGCGAACGCGCGACGCGTTTGTTTTCCGTCGAGCCATCGCTGCTGGCCGAAACGGTGGACGCGATGTTCGCAACCGGTCGACTGGCATGGAAACTGGGCGATTCACGTCAGCACTTTGAAGACGCCCAAACGATCTCGCAAGTGAACACTGCCGATGTTCACCATTTAACATTGAACCTGGAAGCCTTTCCTGGCATGGCAAGCCAGTTAACCCTACGTGCGTCACTTGATGCCGCTCAATCCAGCTTCGATATCAACCAAATCATGTGGTTGTCAAATACCGGCTGTGCATTGATTCAACTCAACAAAGCATCTGATCAGCCAACGCATGGAACAATTCTGGATCAAGTTTTAGGTGGCGAAGAATTCGAAACGGCGTTGATTCGCGTCGCACCCAACTGTGTGTCGATGATTCGCGCTTGGCATTCACAAGAAACGATTACGATCCCAAAGCGCAGCCTGACGTCTGTCATTAACGAGTTGGCAGATTCGCACGCGTCGGTTCCTTTGCGAGTTGATCCCGAACTTGGGGTCGATCGTCAGCAGGGAGTTCCCAGTGCTACGTGTTTCTTGCAACAACAGGAGCGGTTTGCATCAAAGTACGATGCCACAATGACGGCTGTTTACAATGATGTCCCGATTGATTTTGATTCGGATCAGTTGTGGTGGTTTGACAAAGCGAGCAAGACCATCATCGATCGTGATCGCCACGCCGAAGCCATGTTCATCGAGGCGATTCCGGAGGGTGAATTTGACATTCAATTGGACCAGGCGGACCTTTCGTTGGAAGTCGCACCAGAGGCTTTTATACAGATTGTCAACTCACTCCAGTCAGCTGGCTGGGAAGTTGTTGCCAACGGCGCCCCGATCAGAATCGCATCGGACTTTAACATCGAAGTCGAATCGGGCGTTGATTGGTTTGACTTGAATGCGGAAGTCCAATTTGGGGAAGAGAGAGCATCTTTGCCTGAGCTATTGCGTGCTCTGAAACGTGGGGACAAAACAGTCTTGCTGGACGATGGGACGCAAGGCATGCTGCCGGAACAATGGCTGAATCAATTCGTTGACCTTGGCAAGGCTGGCGAAGAAGTTGACGATGCTTTGCGTTTTCGCCGAAACCAAGGCTTGCTGCTGGACCTGATGCTGCAAGAGGCTGGTGATGTCAAGCGAGACCGTAACTTCAATCGATTCCTAAAGAAGCTTCGCGCGTTCGAAGGTGTCAAACCACAGGATCCACCCAAGTCGTTTCAAGGCGAATTGCGTGAGTACCAACAGACAGGACTCGGATGGTTTCAGTTCCTGCAAGAGTTTGGTTTTGGCGGATGCCTCGCGGACGACATGGGACTTGGAAAGACTATCCAAGTCTTGGCGTTGATGGACAAACGACGCACTCGGCGAATTCCAAAAGACGAAACTCGCAAGCCTTCGATTGTCGTTGTCCCCAAGAGCCTGATTTTCAACTGGATCGATGAAGCCTCGAAGTTCACGCCCAAGTTGCGAATCATGAACTACACGGGCACCGGACGAAAACAGCTGTTACAAGAAGCCGTTGAAAAACGACGTGCTCCCCATGTGATCGTCACGACGTACGGCACGCTCCGCAACGATGCTCCGATTCTGCGAGAAACAGAATTCGACTATGTGATCTTGGACGAAGCACAGGCGATTAAAAACCCTAAAAGCCAAGCCGCCAAAGCATGCAGATTGATGCAGGGTGAACATCGATTGGCGATGACGGGAACTCCTGTCGAAAACCACTTGGGTGACCTTTGGTCGTTGTTTGAATTCCTAAATCCTGGAATGCTGAGCAGCGGATTCACCGGCGGCGGAGCAAAAATTGCCAAACTTGACGACAAAGACAATCGCGAGCGCGTTGATAAAATCAGCCAATCGTTGCGGCCCTTCATTCTGCGCCGAACCAAGAGCCAGGTTTTGACAGAGTTGCCAGAGAAGGTCGAACAAACTCTGGCCTGCGAGATGGGTACTAAACAAAGGAAATTGTACGACGAGTTGCGCGAGCACTACCGATTGCATCTCAGTAGCAAAGTCCAAGAACTTGGAATCAAACGCTCGAAGATTCATGTCCTTGAAGCGCTACTTCGGTTGCGGCAGGCGGCCTGTGATCCGCGCCTTGTTAAACCAGATTGTGAAGTTCGTGGCGCCAAGATCGAAACATTGATGCAGCAGCTGTCGGAAGTGATCGGAAAGGGGCACAAGGCGCTTGTGTTTTCGCAGTTCACCACATTGCTAGGCTTGCTTCGCGAAGACATTGATCAAGAGGGTTGGAAGTATGAATACTTGGATGGCAAGACTCGAAAACGTGCCGATCGGGTCCAGCGTTTTCAGAATGACGAAGAGTGCAAGCTGTTTTTGATTAGCTTGAAAGCAGGCGGAAACGGTTTGAATTTGACAGCGGCGGACTACGTATTCATTCTTGATCCCTGGTGGAATCCCGCCGTGGAGGCGCAAGCCATCGACCGAGCCCATCGCATGGGCCAAACGAAAAGTGTGAACGCATATCGAATGGTCTGCTCTGAAACGGTTGAACAAAAGATCATCGAATTGCAGCAATCCAAACGAGACTTGGCCGACGCAATCATCTCTCAGGAAAAGAGCCTAATCGGTGACCTAACAGCCGAAGACATCGAAAAACTGTTGGCCTAGCTTGAGCGGAGAATCTATGTAGCGAAAGTCGTCAAGACTTTCGGCGATGCAGGAGGTGCAATTCAGAAACCTTTGAGCCGCAGGGCGATAGCCCCGGTTTCGAGCACAACCAGCCCGTCAATAACCGGGGCTATCGCCCATCGGCTCAAAGAAATATGCCACGCAAATAAATCAACAAGCCCTCAAGACTTTCGCTACGGCGAAGAGGACCAACTTTTCGCTGATCGCTTTACGCAAGGATTGACTTGATGACGTTGCCGGCGACATCTGTCAATCGGAAACGACGTCCGTTGTAAGTGTAAGTTAGTTTTTCGTGATCGAATCCTAACTGGTGCAAGATCGTCGCGTGCAGATCGTTGACATGGACTTTGTCCACCGCCGCATGGTGACCGATCTCGTCTGACTCGCCGTGGGTGACGCCTCCCTTGATTCCGCCACCGGCCATCCAAGTCGTAAAGCAATGCGGGTTGTGATCGCGCCCCGGTTTCTTGGCCTTTTGCGTTAGTGGCAACCGACCGAATTCGCCGCCCCAAATCACAAGCGTATTGTCCAGCAGTCCGCGTTGCTGCAAATCGGTCAATAACCCTGCAATCGGCGTGTCGGTTTCGCCAGCGAACTGACTGTGATTGCCTTGAATGTCATTGTGTCCGTCCCAACTGCGTTGGTTTTCCATGCCGCCGGAATAGATTTGCACGAAACGCACGCCGCGTTCAACCATTCGCCGAGCGGTCAGACATTGACGGGCAAAATGATCGCAGCGTTTTTCGCCGATGCCATACAAATTTTTGATGTGAACAGGCTCAGAATCTAGGTCAAAGGTCTCTGGGGCCGCAGACTGCATTCGATAGGCCAGTTCAAAACTCTTGATCCGCGCCTCCAATTCCAATTCGCCATCGTGCATTGCCGCGTGCTGTTGATTTAGAGTTTTCAGTAGTGCAAGCTGACGTTGTTGCTGCGCAGTATTCATATGGCTGGGACGATTCAAATTTTCGATCGGGTCTCCCTTTGGTTTCAGCCAAGTCCCCTGATAGACACTCGGCAAGAAACCGGCACCCCAGTTTGCGGCGTGTCCCTTGGGCAGTCCTCGGTCCAGCGGATCAGACATCACGACGAACGCTGGAAGGTCACGACTTTCACTGCCCAGTCCGTACGTCACCCAGGAACCAACACAAGGCAAACCCATTCTCGGTTGGCCCGAATTCATCATGAACAGCGCTGGACTATGGTTGTTCGATTCGGTGTGACCGGAATGAATGAACGCCATCTTGTCGACATGCTCACCCAACTTGGGAAACAGAGAGGACACCATCTTGCCACATTCACCGCGTGGCGTGAACTCAAACGGCGACTTCATCAGCGGCCCGACGGCGCTGGAAAAAAAACCGGTTTGCTTGTCGAAGCCAGCCAGTTCTTTACCATCCATCTTTTCCAGTTCCGGTTTGTAATCCCAGGTATCAACCTGACTGGGACCACCGTTGATGAACAGCCAAATCACTGCTTTGGCTTTCCCATCAAAATGTGGACGTTTAGGAGCCAACGGATCGGTGGCATTCGCGGCCAAGAGTCCTTCATCGGACAGAAGCGTGGTCAGTCCCAGGCTACCGAGACCGGCCCCGGCGGTGCGAAGCAAATCGCGACGATTGAAAAATGATGACATGTTCATGGCAGATAAATAAACTCGTTCAATCCAAAAACAACTTGGCAAAGATCGGCCAAAGCAAGCCGCCGACCTTCTTTGACATTCGCATACGATTGAGTTTGTTGCTTGACAAACAAACTGCTACTGGCCAGTTCATCCGCTGTCGGTTCACGCGTCAGCGTACGCAAATAGATGTCGCGAATCGCGTCACTGGTTTCCTTGTCGTTCACACTGCTAGCCAACGCAGCAGCCCATTTCAAAACCTCGGCATTGTTCATGAACAACAACGCCTGGGGCGCGATCGTGGTACTCGGTCGGCGCCCCTGGCTGCTAAGCGGTTCGGGTTGGTCAAATATCTGCATCATCGGTATCAGTTGGCTACGTTTGATCATGAAGTAAATGCTTCGTCGCCGTTGATTAGGGCTGAGTGTTCCCGGCCCATACATTCGCGCATCCAATTGGCCAGACGCCGCCAGCATGGCATCACGCACAATCTCCGCTTCGATTCGCCGAGTCGGGTAGCGCCAAAACCATTTGTTTTCCGGATCAATCTTTTCGTTCGCAGTCGAACCCGTCGTGCTTTGCAGCCACGTTGCACTTTGCAGAAGCTGACGGTGCAATGGTTTAAGATTCCATCCGTTGGCGATCAGCTGCTGCGCCAAAAAATCCAACAGCTCAGGATGCGTTGGTGGCGTGCCTTGCAAACCAAAGTCATTCGGGGTGGCAACGATCCCGCGGCCAAAGTGGTGATGCCAAAGTCGATTGACAATCACTCGTGCCAGCAGATGACCGGCGCCGTTGTCGGTATCGGTGATCCAGTTCGCCATTGCCGTCCGTCGATAACTGGTGCGCGTCCAACCATCGGGTGCAGCCTGGTTCCAGTCGTCACTCGTCTTTCCGTCGCGCATCAGCACTTGCAAGAAACCGGCTTCGGCAACTCCCTGCTTTTGGCTCGGATCGCCTCGACTTAGGAAATGCGTTTGCGGATAAAAATGAGGAAAGCCGCGGCCGTCTGCGTGATGCTTGGTCGGCGGAAAACCCTCGCTGGAAACTTGGACCTTCACCATTTTGGGTTTTGGTTTTTGTGTTTCCGATTGCTTGACCGCATTTGCCAGTTCTTTCCATTCGGATTGGGTGGCTACGAACAGAGGAAAGAGTGTGCCGCGATGTTCTGCCGTCAGCTGGCCGTTTTTTGCTGCGGCCACAGCGTTGGAGATTGCCTGGGTCTGCCCGGTGCCAACCGCCACAACCGGTTCTGCCAACGGACTGACGGAAAGTCGAAATCGTCCCATCGAATGTTGACTGTTATTGGTGAACCGTAGCTGAAACTCCAAGTTGCCACTGCTAGTGAATTCAAGCGGTTTCTCCAAGACGAACACAGCAGCTTGATCTTTTCCAATTCCTCCAGCATCAACGGCCCAACCGGTTCGGTTTTGATCAGCATCGATCGACGATGCCACCGACAGGTTCGTTTTGTTCTGTTGATGTGTCGCTTTGGCGCTAGAGAATTTGATAGGTAAGCGTTTCCCATTTGTCTCAGCTGACGTGGCAAAGACCGTCAAATTACTTAGCGCAAAGTTGCCGTTGCCCGCGCGTCCGGGTCCATTTCGTTTCATCGAAGGATCCGTCAACGCCTCGATTCGAATGCTCTGGATCGTTAACGAATCAGCTTTGGCCTTGATCGTGTAAGTCTCTTTGGCTGGTGCATTTCCACTGGCAACGATTGACCCGTCATCGGTTGGTGTCAAAGTCGTCGCTTTTTGGTTGGATGTCGCCGTAATCGCCGTCAAGATCGTCCAATCATCTTTGTGCAACGACGATAGCGCGTCAGCCTCTAACCACTGGTTAAATTTCTGAACGGTTTCAGGGCGTTTGCCAAAGTCATCGAGGTTCGCGACCAACTGGGCATGCTTGGCGGACCACTTCGCAAGATTGTCTTTGTAGCCTTGCGGATCCAAGTCGATATCGATCTCGCTGCGTATCGTTGTTGTGAACGTCGAAACAAAACGATAGTAGTCTTTGACGGGAAGCGGATCGAACTTGTGATCATGGCATCGTGCACAGCCGATCGTCAAACCCAACATGGAGGTGCCTACGGTGGCGGCCATGTCGTCAAGTTCGTCGTATCGCGCACTCTCAAACTCCTTCTCAGTCAATTGAGTCGGAAAAACGCCGGCGCCAAGGAAACCGGTCGCCATCATGGCAAGCGGTTTGTCGGGCGCTATTTCGTCACCGGCAAGCTGCCAGCGGACGAACTGATCCCATGGCATATCCGTGTTCAGCGCTTTGATCACAAAATCGCGATAGTGGTACGCGAATTTTCGATTGTAGTCTTGTTCAAAACCATGACTTTCGCCGAACCGTGCGGCGTCCAACCAATGCCTTGCCCATCGCTCGCCATAGTGGGGACTTTCCAGCAGCTGGTCAATCAGGGCTTCGTGGGATATCTGCAGCGCCGCGTCGATTTGCTCGATCGTCGGTGGCAAACCAATCAGGTCTAAATAAAGGCGACGAATTCGAACGCGATCGTCTACCACCGGATTCGGTCGCAAGCCCTGTTCGTTTAATTTCGCCAACACAAACCGATCTGTATCGGTACGCGGCCACTCGCTTTGAATCGCTGGAGGTTTCGGATTTGACAGAGGGCGAAACGACCAAAAGTCGCGATCGCTCTGCGTGACTTGCATGGCCGCGGTTTCGGACGTCTGTTTGTCAACTAGCGGTTTGTCATACGGTGCGCCCAGTTCAATCCATCGTTGTAGATTCGCAATCAAATCTTTGGGCAGCTTGTCGGCAGCCGGCGGCATCGTTGGTTCATCATCATGCCGAACAAGTTGGAGAAGGTAGCTGTCGGTGGCAGTCTTCAAGTCGATGACTGGACCCGAGTCGCCACCTTTGAGCAACCTATCGCGAGACGACAAGTCGAAACCGGCTCGAGTCTTTTCGCCGCCGTGGCACTTCAAGCAATGTTGCTTGAGCGCGGAGCGAACCGAATCACGGAACAACTCCGTTCCTGCTTTCATTCGTTTCGCGTGATCGGCAGGCAGTTGCTGAGCAAACGTGAATGATGACAGCCCGGCAAGCAACAAAGACGCAATGAACGCTCGAAACATATCTCTTCCGGCTAACGACAGACTAAGAACTGGTGGAATCTGAATAGATAATACTCTATCTAGACAGCGCCATCAGATAATGCCTCTTCCAGCCCTTGAATGCCGTAAAAGTGGTGCATTGGTCTCGCGAACAATCTATCGCCAAAAACTGAATGCCAGTGCTATGACGGTCAGCAATCCAAGAACGACGATCAATAGATTCGGCATGACCTTGAATTTCTTGCGCAGTGAAGGGCCAAATTGGCTGAGCAATACAAGCGAAACAACGATACCTAGAATTTTGCCCGCCGTCAGGTCTTGCGTGATTAGGAACGCGGACAGCAACAGTAACCCACCAGTGATACTTCCTGCGATCAGTGAAGCCTTGCTAGAAGCTTTGACATAGCCCATGACTCCTCCAAAAACGACAAAAGCTCCGAATACTCCTGTGATGATGACCGGCAAGTCCATGTAAGTCTTTTCAATTTATGAGGTTTAGTTTTGTAAGCGGTCAGTCGCTTATAGCAAGACGCTTGTTGAAAAAAGCCAACCTTGGAGATGAAGGTTGGCAAAAGCGAAAATTCAAAAAGCGTGAGCGTGGACATTAGTCGCTCGCTCACGCTTTTGGTTATCAACCTTTGAGCCGCAGGGCGATAGCCCTGGTTTCGAGCACAACCAGACCGTCAATAACCGGGGCTATCGCCCATCGGCTCAAAGGTTAGCGCCGTCGGCTCAGTAAAGGTCTAGGGTTGAGCAGGTCGTCTAGCCAAGACGACTTTGACCTTGATGGGCTTGGCATCGCGAATCACGGTTACTTCAACGGTGTCGCCGGGTGCAAGTGTACGCAGGTGCTCTAGCAGTTCATTGGAGCTCTTGAGTTTCTTTTTACCCAACATGTCGATGTGATCGCCTTGTTTCAATCCTGCCTTTTCAGCGGGGCCTCCAGCGGCAATCGATGAAAGGATCACACGTTCATCTTCCTGGCCAAGCGTGACGCCAATGTAGGAACGGAGCTGTGAGCGTGGCGATGATCTCTGTTGGATTCTGACATACTTTGGACGTGGGGTGCCCAACGCAATCTTCTCGCCTAGCTCGATCACCATGTTTGTGATTCGAGTCATTCCTTCGTAGTTCACTTTGTCAGCGTCGTCAGTAGGGCGATGGTAGTCATCGTGCAATCCTGTGAATAGGAACAGGACGGGGATACCAGCTGCGTAAAAAGATTGATGATCGCTGGGGCCAAAACCCGTTGGGATCTTCGCCAGCTTGAAACCGAATCCTGGCATGTCGTTGGTGGTTTCGATTAGGTCGTCAAAGTTCTCTGCGGTGCCAGTTCCATAAACGGTCAGTTCGTTTTCGTTCAATCGTCCGACCATGTCCAGGTTCAGCATGGCAACGGTTTCGTCGATCGGAAACAATGGATGTTCAACATAATATCGACTGCCCAGCAGCCCTCGTTCTTCACCAGTGAAAGCCATGAAGACGATTCTTCGTCGCGATTCTTTATCGGCCAGACGTTTGGTCAAAGCACGCGCGGTTTCGATCATTGCTGTTGTGCCGCTGGCGTTGTCGTCAGCGCCATTGTGAACTGCGATCGTGCCTGGCGCGAGCGAACCAGCGCCGCCCATTCCAACATGGTCGTAATGGGCGCCGATGACGATTGTTTCTTCCGCAAGTGGTCCGCGTCCTGGCAGAATCCCGATGACATTTTTGCCGTTTGCACGACTCGGTGTCAGTTCGACTTCGATCGATGCGGCAACATTGGTCAAGGCAAAGCTTTGAGGTTTTTCGTTTTCATCAATGGCTGATTCGAGGTCAGCTAGTGATTTTTTCGATACCGCTTTTAGCAACTGCGAAATCGTATCGCGTGCAACGGAAAGGACCGGGACAACTTTTTGTCGTCGCGATGCTCTACCAGCTTCTTGCACGCCCAACACACCCCGCTTGGATTCCTCGGTCGCCGACTTCATTGATTCGACCATTTTCTCGGAACGCGCTAGCTTTTCTTTCAGCGATTCACGAACCTTTGACGCCTCTTTGGGAAGCGATTCCATTTCTTCTTTGATTTGTTTTTGTCGAGCCGTCTCTTGTCCAATTCTTGCTTGCTGACCGGCAAGTCTGTTGGCAACACTGGCCGGATCGTTGACGATGATGACGGCTGCTGCGCCGTGGTTGATCGCGTTTTCGACTTTGGTTGTAAAGAAAGCGTGACGTGTGTTTCGTTTGCCTTGGAACTTACTGTCATCACGATTCATTCGTGGCTCTTTGCGGATCACGATCACGATAGCGTCGGTGGCATCGATGTCCTGGTAATCGTCGTATTGCATTCGCGGGGCTGTGATACCGTAGCCTGCAAAAACAACTTTGCCTTTGAATTGACCTGCTTGAGCGCCCAAGCCCAATGGGTTCATTCCCTCGGCCAGCTGTGCTTTGATTTCGCGACTGTCCTTGGAATCAGCGTCAATAATGAACTCTGCAAAATTGTTTTCTTTGGGACCAGGTCGTGTTCCCAGGTTGATTTCGACGTCTTGCATTCCAGTACCGCCGTACTGCTCGACGTCCAAACCAAATTGCTTGAACTGATCCCGAATGTACTTGGCGGCTTCATGAATCGTTTCCCCTTCGACAGAACGGCCTCGCATCTCGTCGCTGGCCAAGAATTCAACCGTGCTTTTAATGCGCGTTTGCATTTCGGGGTTTGTGAACGGTTGATCGGCAAGCGAGAAGCTTGTCAGGCAGCAGGCTACGATCAAAGAAATCAAAGCACTGCAAGAACGAAGAGAACGATGCATTTCTCGCCCAGGTTGTGAAAGGAATAAAACAGTTGTGAAGCTGCCATCAAAAACAAACACTGCCCGTATGAAGTCCGATTGGGCCTCATGGGGCAGTGCAATGATGCGGGCTGCTTTGACTATTCTACCACAAATCGCTGGGCAGAGCCTGATTTAAAAGGCTATGCAGCAGCGGTCTTCTTGTTCAGCTTTTTGTTGTCCTCGCGATCCAACAACCACAACAGAATTGGGCTCGCGACAAAAACAGAACTGTAAGTACCCGCTAGGACTCCGATGACCAAGGCAAATGCGAAGGCGTGGATGCCGTCGCCACCGAACGCGTACAGCAAAACCACAACGATCAGCGTTGTGATCGAGGTCAACAAAGTACGGCTAAGCGTTTGATTGATACTTACGTTCACCATTTCGCCGGTCAGCTTCGGTGCCTTGCCCTTGGTTTCGCGAATCCGGTCAAACACGACGATCGTATCGTTCAATGAATAACCGATGATTGTCAGCAGTGCCGCCACAACGGTCAGGCTGATCTTGAACTGGTCAAGCAATAAGAAACCAAAGATCGGAGCGAGCCAGAAGCTGATCGCGATCGCGCCCAGCGTGATCAATACATCGTGCAGCAGGGCGACAACAGCGGCGAGTCCATAGATGACTCGTTGGAAGCGGAACCAGATGTAACCGATAATGCACAGAAGGCTTGCGAACAGAGCCCCCAAAGCACGGCCGATCATGTCACCTGCCACACGTCCACCAACACTGTTGCTACTGATCCAAATTGGATCACTACTAAGAGTCTTGCCGACTTCGTTCATTAGTTTTTCGCCATCCGAAGATGACACTGGAATCGAGACATTCCACTTGGAGAACGGAATCGATGACTTGGGGGTCCAGTTACCCGCTTTCTCGCCTTCGGGGCTGAAGCGGATAGCGGTTGTGCTGAGTGGAATGTCAATCGACTTGGCGACTTCGTCGATAACATCTGCCAAAGCACCGCTTGTGATTTTGGCACCCGTTTCATCGCCGTCGATGCCAAGCTGAATTGTGGTGTTCCAGAGTTCAGCGCCACCAATCGTCGGGATGTCAGATTCGGCAGGTGTGGCGTCGGTGCTATCGCCTGTCGCCGGAGCGGCAGTTCCATCGGCGGCCGGAGTGACATCTGCTGCAGGAGTGACATCTGCTGCAGGAGTCCCATCGGCGGCCGGAGT
>CAYNNP010000010.1:33631-59044 GCA_964398215.1 uncultured Pirellulaceae bacterium
GCCGGAGTTGTATCCGGTGCCGGAGTTGTATCCTGTGCGGGAGTTGTGTCCGGCGCTGGAGCAGTGTCCTGTGCAGGTGTTCCATCGGCTGCAGGTGGTACAGGAGTGGTGTCCGGTGTCTGTTCATCTTGTGGATAGAACGCTACCAACTGGCTGCCGTTATCACTGCTGAATAGCGAAGACTGGTCAGCGATGTCCGCACCACCGACTTTGACATTGTAAGTCACCAAATCGATGTTGGGATCATTCTTGAACGCGCTTATGACAGCGGCTTGTAGTTCGTTAACCGACTCGAACCCAGAGTCGACTTTGAACACCGTGTTGTCTTGGCCGCCCATCGTTACTTTATTCAGCGTGTACTGAACAGACTCGCCTTGTTCGTTGACCATGGTTGTGCCGACCAAATCGCGAACCGTTTGCGAATCGGTTGGAGTGTTGACCCGGAACTGCACGGATGAACCGCCAGCAAAATCGATATCGAGAATTCCACCGCCACGCGTGAACAGCGAAAGCACACCGACAACGCACAAGACTGCGGACAGGCCAAGAGTAAGTTTGCCCATGCCGATGAAGTCAAAATTGCCTTCGCCAGTGAACTTGTGACGCATTGAGTTAACAGTGTCCGACATGCCAAGGCTCAAGAATCCGTGGCGTTCGGCGAAATCGAACATCGTTCGCGACATGTAAATCGCTGTGAACATCGAGAACAGGATTCCCAAGATCAGCGTGACTGCAAAGCCGCGAATCTGGTCAGTACCGATTGCATACAGAACAATCGCTGTGATCAGTGTTGTCAGGTTGGCATCGACAATCGTGACGGTAGCTTTCGCAAAACCATTGCGAACAGCCATGCGGTCTGCCGCACCTTTCTTCAGCTCTTCTCGAATCCGTTCAAAGATCAACACATTTGCGTCAACAGACATACCGACCGTCAGTACCAGTCCAGCCAGTCCAGGCAATGTCAGTGGCTGGTTGATCAAGACCATGGTTGCCATGATCATCGCAAGGTTCAAAACCAGAGCGACGCAAGCAACCACACCAGCGAATCGATAATAGAACAGGATGAAAATCAAAACCAATGCCAACGAAGTGATGATCGCGTAAACACCCTTTTTGATGGTGTCAGCACCCAGCGTTGCATCAATCGCGTTCTTGGCGATCGGCTCGTCGTTCAAGGCAGCAGGCAGTTGTCCAGCTTTCAGGATTCGTACCAATCCATCGACTTCGTCACGTGTGAAGTTACCAGTGATTTGGCCTTGAGATCGAATTGGGCCAAGGACATTCGGGGCAGACAAAAGAGAGTTGTCCAGGATGATCCCAAGTTGACTTTGGAAAGTTCCATCGGGAGCGTTGTTGGTTGTCAAAGCAAAGAACTTGCCGCTACCAGCGTCGGTCAGATTGAACGATACGGCAGGAGCCCCTTTTTGGTCAAAGACGCTTGCAGCAAAGGACAGGTCTTCGCCTCGAACGATCAAATCTGGATTGACGACCATCAAGGTTTCGATCCGGTCCCAACCTTGCTCCAACACCCACTTGGATTGTTCGTAAGGATCACCACCAACGTTGCGGGGAAACTCAAAGATCTTGCCCGATTCGGGTTCGCGGCAGATCGCATCGCCCATGCTGACGCGGAACGGTTTGATCTTTCGGTCGTCTGATTCTTCTCGGTCAACAGTGACCCACATGCCACATTGTCGTTCACCTTCGTAGACTTCTGTTCTCGTACGAATATTGCTGTTTTTCGACTGCGATTGTGTGCGAGCGATCTCAATTTGGCCCTGGTGCTTACGCCCGTTGGCAAGAATTGCAAACTGCAGCACACCGGCCTGACGAATGATTTTCTCGATTCGTTCGACTTCACGCTGATCAACTTCAGGCACGATGATTTCGATCTGGCTTTCACCATAAGGCCGAATCACGATCTCTTGCGTGCCACTTGGGTTGATTCGGCGGGTGAGCGGTTCGATCAAATCACTGGAAACGACTCGCTGGCGCTTATCAGCATCCTCTTCAGAAAACTCAATCTGTTTGATCTCGTAGACCAAGATCGTTCCGCCGCGCAAGTCAACACCTTGCTTTGGCCGCCGGATTACTAACACTGCTACGCTGGCAATGATCGCCAACAAGATCACGCCGAAACGTGTGCCATAAGTCGGCATCTTGAAAGTCTTGGCGATGAAGTTCCCTAAAAAGAAAGGAAGAATCATCACAGCCAAGGCGATTCCAAGCACACCGTATTGGCGCCATGAAATACCTGACTGCTCGTCTTCGGCAATCTTCTTTTGCAGCTCCTCACTGGCTGCGCCCGCCGCGTCAGTTGCCTGCGCGAGTGGCATCACCAAGTCACCGAGCGAATCGGCTAATGTTGGCAGTAGTGAGAACAGCCAATCTGCGATAATAAAACAGTCCATCTTTGATTTTCTGAATCAGGGGATTCGGCCGACTTGATATGACTTCGTGTCAATCAAGACGGTTATGTGTCAGTTATTGTTTAAAATTGGTAGTTGTCGGTGGGTCCAGTTAGCACTGAGTTGTTCGCAGGCTACTTGGAATCCTTGTCCGCCGACTCCGTGGTTTCTTTCTTTTCTTGTTTGTTGGATTGCACTTTCGCAATCGCCGATCGACTTATTTTGACCCGTGTCTTTCCACTCTCGTCGATTCTTACAGTCACGACATCTGGCTGTGAAACATCCACGATCGTTCCATGAATGCCACCGATCGTGACAACCCGATCATTTTTCTTTAGAGCGGACATCAAGCGATCTTCTTCTGCGCGCCGACGTCGCTCTGGCAAGATCATCGTGATGTACCAGATCGCTAGAAGCCCAATGATCAGGATCGCTGGACCTTGTAGCAATTTTTGAATCAGCGACGGAGCTTCGCCCTCGTTGGCAGCGTCGCCACCATTTGCCAGCAGCATCATCGCTTGCAGCGACATGTGGTCGGCAAGCATCATTGTGGCGTTGATCAGGTTGGTGACCAATAGACCAAGGTCCTGGTAAATGGGTGGCTATCCGCGCCCAAGAATATCGAACCGAGGACCTAAACAGGCCTCGAACCAACGAAAAATGGGATTTGCGGCGATGATTACGAATGCGGCATGATATGGAAGCTAAAAACCCGTCACAAGCCCATCCGCGCGCCGGAATGTCGCACCGTGGTGACAGGGGCCGTTACTCCGGCCCACAGGATGACTCTTTTGCCGATTTGTAGCTAGGATTCTTTTCATGTCATCTTCAGATCCTTGTCATTTTGAATGCCCAGCTTGGCCTCCTGCGTGGCCCGAGATCGCGGTTTCGGTTCGCGAGACCCTCGATTCCGGTGATTGGGGACGATACCAATCCCCTATTTTGAACCGGCTGCGTGACACAATTGCCGCGGAACACGCTGTTTCGCAGGTTCGCCTATGTTCCAGCGGGTCTGCTGCGGTCGAGATATCGCTGCGAGCAGGCGGCGTAGGCCAAGGCGATGAAGTGGTCATTGCAGCGTATGACTATCCGGGAAATTTTCGAGCAATCGAAGTTTTAGGGGCAAAGCCTGTGCTGTTGGACGTTGCGCCAGGCCAGCTTTCACTGGATCCGGCCCAGTTGGAGGCAGCGGCCAGTAGTTCAGTTGCAGCTGTCATTGTCTCACACCTGTACGGGCAGCCAGCAGATGTGAAGTCGATTTCGGAGGTTTGTCGTTCGCATGGCTGGGTGATGATCGAGGACGCATGTCAGGTTCCTGGCATGAAAATCGATGATGTTCCCGTTGGTTGCTTTGGCGATATCGCCACGCTCAGTTTTGGCGGAAGCAAACCACTGACGGCCGGATGTGGCGGTGCAGTCCTTACTAATAGTGATCGGTTTTCGGCAAAGATCAGCGCGTTCTTGGATCGTCCCAGCGATTCGCAACCGCTTAGTTCGCTGCAAGCCGCCGCGTTGTTGCCGCAACTTGAACGGCTGGAAACATGCAATCAGATGCGACGGGCAACAATCAATTTTCTGAAAGCGGAAGTCGAATCGAGTTTGCCTTGGAAGATTCTGGATCGCGATCACGGCGCATCACAGGCACACTACAAGTTGGCTTTCGTCGCCGAATCATCCCAGCATGCGCAGGCTGTGATTTCAAAGTCCACTGATTTTGGATTACCGATTGGCGCAGGATTCCGATCCATGCATCGGTCAAGTGAACGTCGATGCCGAAAGCCAGTGGCGCTGGAGCATGCAAAGCAGCTCGCTGAAAGGATCTTTGTGCTTGATCACGCCGCGTTGCTTTTGCCGCACGATCGCCACCAAGAGCTAGCGGTCGCACTGCAAGAGCTAGCTGGCTCCGCTTGAAATGCGATCTCTACGCAGCATGAACCCTACGCAGCGTCTTTCAAGATCTCGTCGAAAACTTCTTCGTAGGAAGCGGTCATCGCTCTTGGATTGAAGCGACCGTTGTAGACTTCCATCGCCTGTCGCTTCATCTGTTCGTATTCGATATCGCTTAGGCTTGCGGACTTTTCCAAAGCGACCGCAATCGCGTCGGCGTCGAAACCTTTGACGATAATCGCATTGCCTTTTGCGATCTCAGCAAGTTCTGGCAGGTCAGTCACGATCGACGGAGTTCCCGCACCGGTTGCTTCCACCAAAGCCATTGGCAATCCCTCGTGATGCGACGGCAAGACAAAGAAATCGCTGATGCCATACAGATTCCACGCGTCCGAGATTGGACCAGTCAAAATCACATTTTCAGGTGAACCGACTTCGCGATGCGCCGCTTTGAGCTGGTCTTCTAATTCGCCCCAACCGACCATCAACAGCACGCAATCAGGATTCGACTTGGCAAACTTTGCGAAGCCACGAACCAATGATTCCTGATTCTTTTGCGGATGATGCCGCGCGATGTTCAAGTAAACACGTCGGTACTTTTCCAAGTTGTACTTTTCAACGTACTTGGTTGGGTCTTTGATCGGTCTGCTCTCCGCAGCATTAAAGATCACGACCTTGCGTTTGTTTTCGCCCATCGTTTTATTGACGGCAGTTGATGACGCGACAAGCCGAGTTGATAACCCACGCGTGACTTGTTCTTGCAGTCGCACCAATGCTTTGTAGGAGTCAAAACGGTTGTGAAAGACCTGAATGTTCTTGGCACCAACCATCTTTGAGATCAATCGCAACGAGAACGCCAAGTGCATGTTCGCGTTGATGGTGACATCGGGCCCGTAGTCCTTGATCGCCCGGTAGAGTTTCCAGTGGTCCAGCGGATTGAGTTTGTGGTTGGCAGCATTCAAGACTTGAATTTCCGCGTTTTGATCTGCGACCATCGCCTGCACACGTTCATTGTCATTGACGTGGTTGAACACAATGACCTTGCTCTCAAAATGTTCCTGGTCCAAATACTTGGAGAGGTTCAGCGTCCATGTTGTGGCACCATCAAGGTTCAATGTGCCCACCAAGATCAGTACTTTTTTCTTCATGCTTGCAAGCTGTTGCAGGAGTGGTTCAACGTTCACTGCAAGTCTGGCATTTCGCAGAGGCGCGAAGCAAGATCAACCGAAAGATGATTCGATCAAGTGGCAGTTTCACAAAATCGTTTCACCGCGCGTTTGCGCTATTCTTCGTCGCGATTCAAGAACGCCATGATTGCGATATCGCCCAAGTCATGAAGTGTTTTGGCGTCGTCTTTGTCCACGATTGGAACCACGACGCTGTTGACTTGGCTCACCGACCACTCGGCTTCTGCACAATCAGGCTTGGCTGAAAACAGAATTTTGTAGTTTCCCGGCGGCAAGTTGTCAGCTCGAAAAGATCCATCGCGAAGAATCTTGGCCGAGGACTTGCGCTGTTTGTTTTTCTTGCTGACAAAAGAAGCGGTCACGTTTGGCCATTCAAAGTCGCCAGGAAGTTTCTCGTCAACGTCAACCAGCTGGCCGGTAACCGTCCGTCGTTGCTTACCGATATTCAAGTTCATGGTTTTGCCAGCGATTGCATCCAGCGAGTAGCTCGTGTCGAATGACATCGCACCACGACCGTTGACAAACCATCGCTGCAAATAATGAGAACCTGCAGCGACATGCGTGCAAACGAACTTTCCGCTCTTGTCCGTCTTTGCGCTGTTGCGGTGGTTCAGTACTGGCCACTCTGGTTGGGGCTGCCACCCTGTCGAGAATTCGTAGTTGGCGTGGACTTGCGGTTTGCCGTTAGCGTCAACAGTTGTGCCTTCGACGCGGCACCATGGCTGAAGCTGAATGACCAGATTCTTTTTGGAACCATTGCCTAGCTTAGATGACTCCAAAATTGCAAATCCGGTTTTGAGGTCCGCAGCAACAATCAAGAACGGATCCGATTCAGCGGGAATGCTGAATCGGCCTTCAAGATCGCTTTCCACGATCTTGGCACCAAGTCGCTGACCATTTGCGAAACGCAACTGCCCGTTTTCGACGATGGTCTCGAAGGTCTGAGTTGTCAATGCGATCTGAGCTCCCGGCACAACGTTCCCGTCACTGTCTTTGACCACACCCGCCATGCCATCGTCCTTGCGAAGCCGGAACGTCATCGACAGGCTGCCGGCGCCTTGCCGAAGCATCGGCGAGATCGCGGGTCGATATCCCTTGGCCTGGATTCGCAGCCGGGTGCGCCGCCAAGCTCGTTCAACACGCCAAGCGAATTTGCCATTGGTGTGATCATTGACCAAATGGCCTTGCCAAGTTGTGTGGATGTCGTTGTAGGGCGAACCAACGATGACTTGAAAATCTTGAACTGGTTCACCACTGTCCGCATCAACAACTCTGCCAGCCACTTTGATTCCCATTTCAGGAAGCGGACGATCATCGCCAAAGCCGCGCGCGGTGATCCCAGCCAATAGGGCGAGCACGAAGGTAAGACGAAGTGGCATGCGAACTCTGGCAGCAAAGAACGGGGGAGGGATCTATAGGATACTCCGCATTGGCAAAAACAGAAACCAATCTGATAGATGAATAGGAAACGGCAAAAATCACTCTTTAACCAAGGGTAAACGAAATACTGCTTGTGAGTTTTTGGGCCGGAGGCGGCACAAACCCTTCGTCGTTCACCTAAAATACTTGTTCCGATCCCTCGCTGCTCAGGTGCCCACATGCGTATTGCCGTACTGTTTTGCTTGTCATTCGTTTTTGCGTCGGTTGCGTTGGCGCAAACAAACCGCACCTATCCACCAGTGTTTCCTGAAGCTCGCGAGGAAGTCTACAAGACCGTTGATGACGTGCAGCTGAAACTTTGGATCTGGGAGCCCGCTGAAGTTGCACTGCGAGACCAACCCACTGATCGACCAGCGATTGTGTTCTTCTTTGGCGGTGGCTGGAAAGCCGGCACCCCAGCGCAATTTCAAGAGCATTGCCGATACTTGGCCAGCCGTGGAATGGTGGCGATGACTGCGGACTATCGAGTTCTTTCACGGCATCAAACAACAGCGGATCAGTGCGTTGCCGACGCGAAGTCTGCTGTGCGTTGGATTCGGGCTAACGCAAAACGGTTGCGAATTGATCCCGATAAAGTAGTTGCAGGCGGCGGGTCATCGGGTGGCCATTTGGCCGCGGCGGCAGGCGTGATCAAGGGCGGCGATGAAGCTGGTGAGGATCTATCCATCAGCAGCGTTCCCAATGCGTTGGCATTGTTCAACCCTGCTGTGTTGTTGGCGCCGCACGGTGACTTGTCGTTGGATGAAGACAAGCTGAAGGACATTGCGAAACGTACTGGCGTGCCTCCAAAGGCTATCTCGCCGATCCACCATTTGCGAAAGGGGCTTCCGCCGACAATCATTTTTCATGGGCAAGCCGATGAAGCGGTGCCATTCGCGACTGTCAAGTTATTCGCGTCGGAATCGAATGCTTTAGGAAACCAAGTCGATTTAAAAGCATTCGCCAACGCACCACATGGATTCTTTAATTTTGGTCGTTTTGGTAATCCTGGTGAATACTACTCAACCACGCTCTATCAGTTAGACCAATTCTTAGCTCAGCACGGTTACCTGAATGGTGAACCGACGATCGCCATTCCCAAGTCCAAGAACGTGCATCTTCGAAGCAGTTTCGATAACAGCCGTTACAAGTTCTTGAAGAACAAGAAGGGCCGCGTTGCATTCATTGGCGGATCGATCACACAGATGAACGGCTACCGCCCAATGGTAGCCAAGTACTTGCAAGAAAAATTCCCCGAAACGGAGTTTGAGTTTGTGAATGCCGGTTTGAGCTCAACGTGTTCGACAACGGGTGCCATGCGACTAAAGTCAGATGTGCTTTCACAAAAACCTGACCTGCTGTTTGTTGAGTTCGCAGTGAATGATGATCAGGATGCGATGCATCCAGCAAGAGAATGCCGTCGTGGGATGGAGGGAATTCTACGCCAATCGCTCGCAGCCGATCCGACTTTGGACATCGTTGTGACTCATTTCGTGAACCCACCAATGCTGGAACAGCTGCAGAATGCGAAGACTCCCGTTAGCAGCGGAATGCATGAGTCGGTTGCTGCTGGATATGGCGTTGCATCTTCGGATCTGGCTCGTGAAATCGCTGAACAAATCACCGCCAAAAAATTGGACTGGAAGACGTATGGTGGCACACACCCCAAGCCAGCTGGCAATCGCATTGCAGCGAACTTGATTGCGGACTTGCTGGATGCTGCTTGGAAATCACCTTTGGCCGTGGGATACGAACTGCACCAGCATCGCCTCCCGAAACTCATGGACTCCAACAGCTACTTTCGCGGTCGTTTTTTGCCCGCCAACAAGGTTGAATTGGGCGATTCTTTTCGGCACGAGATTCCGCAATGGAAGACGATTCCAGGATCGTTCCGCAACGACTATGCCAAACGCAAACTGTTTGTTGCCGAAAAACCTGGAGCAACCATCAAAACAGAGTTCAACGGGACCGCCATTGGTGCGTTTGTATTGGCCGGTCCCGATGCGGGCATCGTTGAATTTTCGGTAGACGATGAACCGTTTCAGTCTCTGGATCTCTACCATCACTATAGTAAAGGGCTGCACTATCCACGCACCGTGATGTTCCAATCGGATCTCGAACCTGGCAACCACACGGTGGTCTTGCGAGTTAGCGAGAAATCATCTCAATTTTCAAAGGGAACGGCGGTCCGGATCCTGGAACTCGTTGCGAATTAGCGTTCTTGGTTTGATTGCATTCGAATCACAGACTCTTCTGGCGTTGCCAAGTGGGATTTTCGTATCCTCGCTGCAATGTCGCTGCTTAGCAAAATCGTTCGGAAATACCATTGCCGCAATACGTACCAACGTTTTGCGATCGATGCGCTAGCGCATGTGCAGACCGATGCTGGCAGACGCTTGGCGAACTGGTTGCTCAGACATTATCGACTGTACTTGCTTGGCGCAATCGATCCCGACAGGCGGTTCAAGGATTATCAAAACCAGGTCATTCATGCGGACCAAGGATACTGGGGTGGCGCGCCGCGAGTCGCACATCAGTGGTACGATCGTTTGCAAACGCACCTCACCAGAGGCGAATACACTCATGCGGCGCGAGCGGCAGGTGTGCTGTGTCATTACTTCACCGATCCGACCGAACCACTTCACACCGCGTATTCAACCAGAGAATCGGTTGTGCATCGCCCCTTGGAATGGAGCGTTGCTAACAGCTACGACAGTTTGCTGAAACTTTGGAAATCCAATCCCAATCGAATCGTCCATCGACTACCCGAAGGACACGGTTGGTTGGAAGCCGCCATGGTCAACAGCGCACGAATTGCCAATCGACGATTCAATTTGCTGGTCGATTCCTATCAACTGAATGCTGCCCTCAAGAATCCAGAGGATGGACTGACGACTGGAATGCGGGTGGCAATCGCAGAGGCGATGGGACTGGCGATCACGGGATGGGCGCGCGTGATTGAGCGAGCCGCCTATGATTGTGAAACGCTGCTTGAGCACAAACTGCCGACACCGCATTCGACCATGCCTTACTTCTTTTCGGTTTCTTGTATTCCAATTGGTTGGTGGCAACACCGCGTTGCCAGGTGCATCGAGGAAACGGAAGTCAAGAAACTGGCGAAAGAATACAGACGCCATGGACGATTGGATAAGCACTTGCCAAACGAGGTCGACATTAAGAAACGCGTGATGGACGTTTTCCAACAAGATCAAGAGTATCGCCAAAAGCAAAGCGAACACAGGCACCATCAGAACTGCACCCTGCTTGAAGCTTTGCAGATCTCAAAACAAGAAGCCGACAAAATGCGGGCTGCTGGCGTGGAGAACTTGCGAGATCTAATCACCAATCACGCTGGCTATCTAGCAGATCAGGTTGACGTCTATTGGATCGACAAAAGAAAAATTGAATCTTGGCAACGAAAGGCCAGCGAATTGTGCGGCCTGCCGTATTTTGGTTCTGCATCGCGTAAAGCTGGCTGAGCCAAGACAGGCAACGAAAAAACCCACCTGCTCAAAAAGAACAAGTGGGCTGCGCTGGCAAGTGCGAATTCGTTTGTTCGCTATGTGCCTCTGGTAATATGAAATAGCTACTTGCCAAAGAAAGTACGTTTCAACCAAGCATTCTTTCTTCGTTCTAAGTCCATCAGCTTAGCAAATACATTCTTCTTTTTCTTCACGACGACAACGCCGTGATTTTGGCAGCAGCCGCAAGGAGCTGCGGCCTGTGCAATGATGGGTGACGATACGATCGGCGCGGACTGAACCATTCCGTGCCCCATATGATCAACAGGTTGTTGTTCAATGTATGGCTGGGGAAGTGGTTGCGCTTCCATCATTTGATGAGAGTCGCCCTGCATTACATGAGAGTCGGCTGGCATTGCATGTGAGTCGTGCATTGCATGTGACTCGCCTGACATTGCAGGTTTAGAGTCAACTAGTGGAGAGGGAGCAAGTGGAGCAGCTGCTTCCACAACGTCTTGAGCGATTGCGTTCGCGTCTTGGCCATACACAGTACTTGAAAATGTAATGGCAGCGAGACCAGCAATAGCAAGAAGCATATTTCGCATGGTGGGTTCCATTTTTGTTAGATGTCATTTTTCAGTGATTGGTCTACCTCCCAACGAGTGGTTGCAAGACCAATCAACTTGCCATGCAAATATTCAACACCGCTGGTCTGCGGAAGCCCAATTCAAAAATCTTCAGTGCAAAATCAGTGGTTACCCCGCGCGTCAAACCTTTTGCAGAAACTCTGAGTACCTGTCGTATTCTGCGGGTCAGGCTTTTCTTGATGGCTAGGCAAACAAAAGAGTTCTTGGCTGCCAAAAACGCCGCAGAGTCTGAACAGCCAGTGCAATGTCTTGGCGCCACCGCTTGTTAACCTGAACGGCTTGCACGGATTATTTGTTGATTCATTGGGCGGTACCCGGTACCGATAGCCAAGCTTTAACGGACGCAGCGATACACGAATGCCGGTGGAAGGTTACGCCATACTGTTTTGCTGCGATGCACACTGCTGAATGAGTCGTGCAGCCGTTTTGAGAATCGTTGTCCTGCCGGCAGAATGACGCCTTGCCAATATGCAAAGGTCACGAACTGGCCGCCCGTCGGTAGAACGCTGAACATCGCGTCCATGATTTCAGTTTGCAAATCGTTTGAAAACGAAGCCCACGGCAATCCGCAGACCACGACATCCAATTGTTGGATTTTCTGTTGCTCGCAGAGCGCCGCTACGTTGCAGGCACTGTCTTGATAGATTTTGGTGTCGGGACATCGCTTTCCGGCGATCGCTGCCATGTCAGCGGACATTTCCACGGCAAAGAATTTTGAATCAGGATGACGCTCTCTTTCAATCGCTTCCGTGAACACGCCTGTCCCAGGGCCAAATTCAGCAATTCCTCGAGCCGATTCCCAGTCAATCCAGTCGACCATGGTCTTGACGAGATGACTGCTCGAAGGCGCGATGGCGCCGACCTGAGTTGGATGACGTAGGAACGTCTTGAAAAAGGAAACTGTTTCTTTCATCCGGGTGTGTTCTCAATCACGCTGTGCTTCAACATTTGCAACTGTCTTCAGGTACGATGATAACATGCAATCTACGTTCGCAACCGCTCATTGGCTTTCGCGTCCGCCAGCGGTGAAAAAAATCTCACCACAAGTTCGGATACGTGGTCTTTACGTTCACTGGCAGCAGCAGAGTAATTCGGCAATGAATCGATCACGGTTGCAAAAGCGGACATTGATGGCGGGGTTAACCTTAACCGCTTGCGTTGCATGTCACCTAATCAACCTGCACGCCGATTCTAATGATCGCGCGGTTATCGAGCACACGACAACCGACGCTGAAGCGTTTACGTTCGTGCGAATCATGTACGACAGCACGGGCGGATTCGGAGAATCGTGGTACCGGCATGAAGGGCGAAACTGGCAGCGCTGGGAAACGGATTTCCCTCGTGCTGAGAGCAACCTGATGCTGCGACTCTCTGAGCTTACATCCATCAACGTCAATGCAAAACCGATTGTGTTGCGACTGACGGACTCCGCACTGAATGATCATCCTTTTGTATTCATGAGCGACGTTGGCTGGCAATTGCTTTCGGAAAACGAAAAAGAATGCTTGGCTGACTACTTGGATGCTGGCGGATTTTTGTGGGTAGATGATTTTTGGGGAAAAGCAGAATGGAGTAACTTTCATGCCAACCTGGGATCATTGCGAACTGGGTGGAACTGGAAGCCGATCGCAAGCGACCATCCAATCATGTCGATTGTTTACAACATCAAGGGATGCCCGCAAATCCCAGCAAGAATCTTCTTTGACCGGACAGGACTGGATTGGGACCCGCCCGGAGTGCATCGCTATCCAGCGGGAGGAACTGACGGTGTCAACAAAGTCAAGTTCGTTGGTTTGTTCGACGCGACGAACCAACTGCTGGCAATTGCAACGCATAACACCGACATCGCTGATGGCTGGGAACGAGAAGGCGAATCGAAGCAGTTCTTTGAAAGGTTTTCCATCAAGTCCTATGCGTTTTCGATCAACGTTTTGGTTTACGCGATGACACACTGACCTCGGGTTTTTTGATTTACTAGCGTGGCATATTTTTGTGAGCCGCTGGCGCTAGTCACGGGCCTTGAAGGCCGTTACGGAGTTGGCTTGGCGATGCAGAACAAATGATTGTTACCGCGGATCAGGATCTTATTTCCGACAATGGCGAGTGATGCACTGACTGATTCACCGATTCGATTGACAGAAACTGGCCGGGGAATCGGTGTGTTGGTCATTACCAGCGTTACGCCATCCAGGTCCGTGATGAAAACATTTCCACCCGCCCCGACAGGTGAAGCGTAAATGTTTCGCAGTTCCCCAAGTCGCATTGCACCTGGCGAATCACTACCCGCTTCGGCATCGATTCTGGTCAATATGTTTTGGTAGTGCGTCAGATAGTATAGCGCGCCGTCATAAAGAAGCGGCGATGGAACGTAGGGCGTGCCGCGGGTGCGTGTCCACAGCACGTGCTCGGTTCCCGTGATGTCGCCGCTGGCATCCGCCAGTCGAATTGCCATCATGGCGCGCTTGTCATAACTGCTGCCGACATAGATCACACCATTGTCGAATACGGGCGTTGCAACAACGTTGGCAGACAGCCCGCCGCACTCCCAAATAGTGTCGCCAGATTTCAAGTCATAGGCGCGCACACGATCAGTACCGCAAACAATCGCCTGTCGCCGCTTGTTGACGGAAACAATGGTTGGCGAACTCCATGAGGTGACTTCATCGCGCAGATTCCTCCAGCGTTCTTCACCCGTCTTGGCATTCAATGCGACAACGAACGACTGTTCTTCATGGTCCCAATTAACGATCAACGTATCACCGGACAAGGCGGGTGAACTGCCTTCACCGTGACCGTGCTTGGTATGCATCTGCCCAAACTGCTTGCTCCAAATAACATTGCCATCAAAGTCCAGGCAATACAAACCATGCGAGCCAAAAAAGGCGTAGACGTGCGTTCCGTTGGTCACTGGCGAAGCGGAAGCGAGACTTGCGGTGTAATGTCCACCTTCGTGGGGCACGATTCGATTGACTTCTTTTCGCCAGCGTTCTTTTCCATTATTAAGATCGATGGCAATCACAAGAAACTGATGAGCGCTATCGACATCCAAATTGTCATGTGCTCCCGGTCGACCACTGGCTTTCGGATCCAATTTTTCTCCGACAGCAACAGCTGCGGTCACAAAAACCGTGTCACCCCAAACGACGGGCGTGCTGTGACCTCGGCCAGGGATCCCCGACTTCCAAAGAAGATTCTTGGTATCGCTCCACTCCAGCGGCGGATTTGCGTTTGTTGCGACGCCGGTGCCCAGAGGGCCACGCCAGTTGGGCCAATTTTCTGCCTGTCCTTTGACAAGGCCAACGCTGCCAAGCCAAACGATAAAGCAAGCCGCTGTTCGATAGATCATTTGATTGCCATTTCGTTGATTTTCTACAAAGCAAAGAACACGTAGATGGCCAAGGCCAACCCGACCAATACGCCACCCACGATCGGTGCCGGTTTCCAAGGCGTCAAATCAACCAGTTCGGCATCTACCTGAATGTAAGGTTCTGCGCGCTGCATGCCTGCTGCTCCAAGGGCGAATTGAAGTACCAGTAGCGATGCAAACACAGCGCCCATGTAGTGGAAGCCCGAGCCAAAGATAGACTTCAGCCAACCATCATCACCCCCGCCAAAGAATGTTCCCAGAATCATCAACGCCAATCCAACAAACAGCGTGATCAGCGCCGATGTCTCATCGACTCTTTTGTTGAACATGCCAAACATGATCACAGCCAACAAAGGAATAAAATAGACACCGTTAAGAGTTTGGAAAAAGTCAAACACTCCTTCACGATTGTAAAAAATCAGAGGCGCAGCGATCATCGAAAGCACGCCCACGATCAGACTACAGACCTGTCCCGATCGCACAACGTTTTTCATCGGCGCGTCCGGCCGCAAGTACTTTTTGTAAACGTCCAGTGAAAACAGTGTTGCCGCAGAATTCAACACAGAATTGAACGTTGACAAAATGCTGCCAACAATGACGGCAGAGAAAAACCCAAGCAACCAATCAGGCAAAACACGCGCGACCAAAGCGCCATAGGCGCGGTTGGCAACAAATTCCCCATCTTTGTCTTGCCCGATAGCTTCGATCATTTGAGGGTCTTGCATATCCAAAACCAGGTACGCAGCGACAATGCCGGGCAGAACCAAGATCAGCGGCGCAAGTATCTTGAAAAAAGCTGCCAGCAAAACGCCCTTCTGTCCTTCGGCCAAATTCTTAGCACCGAAAGTTCTTTGAATGATTTGTTGGTTCGTACACCAATAGAAAAAATTCAGCAGCAGTACGCCTGTGAACAATGTTGGCCAGTGAGTCGCTTCCTTTTCGTTACCAAGTGAATTGAAGGCGTCTGAGTCGGCTGCGGAAATCTTCTCAAACGCGCCCATGATTCCGCTGTCAGTGCCGGCCGCAAACTGCAAAGCGAAAAACGTGATCATCAACCCACCAACCAGTAACCCTGCGCCATTAAAAGTATCCGAAATCGCGATTGCTTTCAGGCCTCCAAAGATTGCGTAGGCACCGCCCAATAGCGTGATCAAAATCAGCAACAAGCAGATTGTTTCCAATCGTGTCCAGCCCAGTATTTCATGCAGCCCCAGCATCCCTTCCAATCCGTTTGCTCCTAGAAATAAAACAAACGGCAACAGAATCAGCATGTAGGCAACAACAAAAATGCCAGCCGTCACAGCGCGAACCTTGGGGCCATATCGTTCTTCCAGGAACTGTGGAATCGTAGCGATGCCAGACTTCAGATAGCGGGGCAAAAATACCAGAGCCAGAATCACGAGCGATAAGCCCGCGATGACTTCCCAGCACATCACCGAAAGCCCGTCACTGAAAGAACCAGCGTTCAATCCGATCAATTGTTCGGTGGACAGGTTTGTCAGCAGCAGACTGCCAGCAATGAAAACTCCCGTGAGGCTACGGCCTGCTAAGAAATATCCCTCATTCGTGCTGATGTCAGAATTGCGAGTCAATAGCCATGTTAGAACCGCAACCAGTGCAGTGAAAAACACGAAAGTTGCTATCGTCATTGAAGTTCTCTCATGGGTGGTGATGGTGGGTGGTATTCAAATTATCACTGACTGCAACTAGAAGCACAACGTGAGAGGCAAAAGCACGAATTTAGAATGACCGTCGTATCAGCGTGGAGGTTAGAATGCCAGGACTCCCGCCCTCCCGCCTTGCAAGAATTTGCCATGGATTTTGATGACGAACTGAATCCTTCGCCTGACAATGAAACTCAAGTCAGAAAAGTTGAGGGCAGAGAGACCTTGACGACGGGCGCAAACAGTCGCAAGGAACCACCGCCGTGGGACATTGGTCATGTGATGGGCGGATTCCGCTTGGAAAAATTGTTGGGGCAAGGCAACAGTGGTTACGTGTTTCGAGCAACAGAACTTGAAACCAACGAGACGTTTCCGAAAACCTATGCCTTGAAAATACTGGTCAACGAAGAGGAGATCGCTCGCAATCGAATTGGCTTTCGTCGGATGATGGGTTTGGTTCATCCAAATTTGGTTCAAGTCTACAGAATTCACGACTTGGGTCCCCATGGTGCGCTTTCGATGCAGGAGGTCAACGGGACAACCTTTTGCGATCGCATGCGACTTTACAAACGCTTGCACCCACACATTGCCTACTCGCGTTTGATCTCTTTGATTCGTCAATACGCTTCGGCGCTCAGCGTGATGCACGGAAACCATTTGGTGCACCGGGACATCAAGCCAGCAAACTTGATGGTTGACGGAGATGAAAACGGCTGGGTGATCGACTACGGGCTGGTAGGAACGTATGACTCAGAGAAAGACCCCAAAGGGTTTCGTAGCTACCTAGCTGGATCACCACGATACTTTGCTCCTGAAGTAGTTTTCGAGCAGTCGTATTTGCCCGCGGGAGATATTTTTTCGCTGGGGCTAGTAACCTTGGAAGCCGTCAATGCAATCGCTGGGAAAGTGGCTTTGCGACGTGATGATGGTGATCGCGATTCAGATGCACAGTTGATTGGCGAGGCGGTTGGCGAATTAAACATCAGCGTGCCAGCGGTACTGCGTGATGCATGCGAAGAAATGCTGGAACGCAAACCAGGCAATCGCCCAACAGCTCACGAGATTTCGCGTCTTGGTCTGCCTGGTACACGCAAGCACTTTGTGGTTTCTGGTCAGATTTATGGCCGCGACCAGGAACAACAAACCGCAGATGAATGGCTGCAATCGATCTACAACGGCAAACCTGGGCAGCTACATATCCATGGGCCCGCCGGAGTAGGAAAGTCGTGCCTTGTGAACGAAATTGTCCGGCAAATGAAGGGCACGAACTGGGGTCAAGTTTTTCATGTCAAATGTCGACCACACGGTGACCGATCCAACGAAACCTTGAATGACCTCGCTGATCAAATCGCGCATCGCTATGCAGCTCCTGATCGCCCGTCATTGGTGCTGGATACAGTCACAGCCAGCGTCATTGAACAGACCTGCCCCGTGTTGAAGGGCGTGATCAAAGTCGATTACCAACTGCAGAGCCCGGCATCCAAATCAAGCAACCAAATCGCACTGGACGCAAGCATCCGAGTTGCACACGAATTGATGAAAGTAGGCCCGTTGATTTTGGTCGTCGAAGACATCCACTGGGCAAGCCGCGAGACCTTGCTTTTGATTGATCGCTGGCGAACCATCGACAACGCTATGCTTGGAATCATCACTGTGTCACGGGGCAAAGAAGCCAACCAAAAACATGCCCCCAGTGAATACCTCGAAGTAAAACCGATCAGTCATGATGCGAGTGTGAACTGGTTGGCGATCGAGGCCAGGCGTTCCGATGCGCGTATCAGCGACGATGTGATTGACGCGCTCGCGACAGCTGCTGGTGGCTTTCCGCTACGTCTAATGGAGCTGGCTCAAGAATTTCGACAAGACGACATGCTGGCCGAATTGTCCAGCTTGTCAGAACCAGACCCGGAAGCTCTGAAGCTTGACCAACTATGGAAAAAGCGAGCGAAAAGACTCTCCGCGAACGCTCAAAAGGCGCTGTTGTATCTCGCCAACGCGTCCGGTCCTATCTCCGGAAAGCAGCTTTCAATGTTGATGGACTGGACCAGCACCGAAATCGAAGATGCCGTTTCCCAATTGGTCGATCAAAAACTGGCGATCGATGACGCGACCTACGGGCAGTGCATCTCAATGGTTCACGATCAAATTACTCAAGGCGTCTTGGAGAACATCGACGAAGATCAGCGACGAAAAGCCCACTTGGATTGGGCAGAAGCCTTAGCGGGCCAAAGCGATGCTTTGCAAAACCCAGGCCAGATCGCTCGCCATTTCTTTGACGCCGAAGAGCCTAGCCGAGGATTGTCGTTTGCAATTTCGGCGGCTGAACAAGCAAAGAGTTCGTTGCGTTTTCAAGAAGCTGCCAATTGGTTCACGAGCATCTTGAGTTTGGTTGTTCCGTCTGAAAAAAATAAATACATGCGATTCGCTGCAGAGTGCTATCTCGAAGCTGAATCGTTCGGTCAAGCAGCTGATATGTATCTTGAGCTTGCCGAGCAAAACGAAGCCGCCGATGATTCATTAGAATTGCGTGAGCTAGCAGCCGAATTACTGATCCGTGCCGGCAGGGTGACGGAATGCAAGAAAGTAGCCAGTGAAATATTTTGCAGCCTAGGCTTTGACCAAATCGGACAGACATTGCGATTCGACGAGGCTCACAATTCTGCTGGACTCGATCCAAAAATTTTCGGTGCATGGAATGCTGACCAACATTCGCAACAACTAGCATTCAAGCTCTGCGTTTCGGTTCTGCGCCCAATGGCACTTTTCGATCGCCAGTATGCAGAGGCGATGGTACTTTCAGCCGACGAGATCTCGCATACTGCAACACTGGATCAGCAATTCCAAAACACCTTGAACGGCTTGGTCTTGTCTGCTCTTCGTGGAGAAAAAGTGGGTGACGAATATCGCCGATCGATGCAGCTGCTGAAAGGAATCGCGGACAAACGAAAAAACGGCGATGGCAATCTGCGGGCGCAGCACTGGGCAATGAGCAGTGTCATGAATGTAGTCCAGGGCAATTGGAATGAAGTCGCAGTCGATGCCGACCGTTGTCGAAATCTATTTCGGTCATCGGGGCAATCGTGGCGATTCGAACGTGTGTTTGTTGATGCATTCGCGATTCTCGCCCACTCGAAACTCGGGCAATGGAAACTGATGCAAGCCATCGGAAGCACCGTCCACCACGATGCTCTGTGTAGTAACAATCAACTGGCCAGCTTTCTATCTTCGTCTGGCCCAGGAGTGTTGAGTTTTCTTTATCATGACAACCTAAAGCAATGGAAACGATTCCAGTCGAAAAATGAATCGATGGTTGATGACAGCCGTGGGCAACTGGCCAGCCTTTTACATCACTATTCAGTCATTCAGCACCACATATACAGCGGGCAATTCCACTCAGCTTGGCGCCAGTATCGATTGTTTTCGAGTGAGTTTCGGTCGGTTGAACTGCCAGTCATTCGGGCCAGTCTTTATGAGGCGGGAGCGTTGATCGCTGCCCACCGTGCAAGCGAGAGCGAAAAGACGAAGTGGACCAAGGAATCAATCGCGCTGTGTGAAAAGTTGAGCGAGACGGGATTGCCACATGCGATGGCAGCCTCTTTGTTGATCAAAGGCTTGGTGATGCGATCAAAGGACCAAGATCAGGCGCGCGAATCATTGGAGCAAGCAAAGCAACTAGCAAGAAATGCAAGGTGGAAACCAATTCACTTGGCCGCTGTTGACGCAATCTATTCCCTTGACCCAGGAGAATGGACGGGGCGTTTGCGAGAAGCAATGAGACGTGATGGCGTAGAAGAGCCCGAACGATTCGAACGCCTGTATACGGTTCCGCTAGGCGAACGCGAATTCTGATTTTGATCGCTCGCTTCAGCGTTCGTTTCTTTCGTAGCTGACGGTACGTCCAGCGGCGCGGCTGCCATGCAAAGCGAACTTATCTACTTCGCTGTGTGTCTGCATTCCAAAATACAGACAACGAATGAAATTTAGTGTGAGCGTGAACAATGTCCTTGAAGGGATTAGCAAAGCAGGTTTTGGAAATTCTGGAGCATGGTTATTACGATGCCGACCATGGCCGAGTGTCGATTGCAAAAGCGCAGCAAAATGCTGTTGATGGCAGTTGTCTTTACACTCCAGACAAGCTGCTAGAACTGCGGAATGTTCTTAGCGCTGGCAACGCAGTTCCACTTGTTACGGTCAGCGAAGGAACGACTCAATTGGTTGCTCGCGCCTTGGCGGAAGACGGGCGACTTGTGCTGTTGAATTTTGCTTCGGCAAGAAACCCTGGCGGCGGATTTATTGGTGGCGCCAAGGCACAGGAAGAGGATCTATGTCGTTGCAGTGGTCTGTACAAAACGCTTGTGCCGCACACTGATTACTATGAATCCAATCGCCAACAAAAGTGCATGCTGTATACCGATCACGCCATCTACAGTCCCGATGTACCGTTCTTCAAGATTCGTGGCACAGGCAACTTGCTGCCGGATCCGTTCCTGGCTTCGGTCATTACGATGCCAGCACCAAATACGGGACCCTATTTGAAACGCGCAGGAAGCAGTCTGGCGAAACTGGAAGCTTGCTTTGCCCAGCGTTGGTTGAACGTCTTGGCTATCGCCAGAGACCAGGGTCACGACACCGTTCTGCTCGGTGCATGGGGTTGTGGTGCATTTCGTGGCGACCCCGTCATGGCATCGCGAACTGCGAAAGCAGCGATCCGTCAAATGGGAGCGGATTTCAAACGCATTGACTTTGCAATTCCGGGCGGCGGCCGCATCAGCCGCCAAAACCTCAAGTCATTTCGGCAGCAATTTGCCGAATCATCACTCAACAAGACTTGATTTGCCCATGTCAGCGAAATTTCGTCAACGTGACGACCCACGGGCGGTTGGTTCGCGTACAATCCAAGGACAGTAATCGTTGATTTAGTTTTATGGGTGGGTGCGCGACGACCGATGCGATTTTCTTATGTTTTGGCTTTCTTGTGCATACCGTGGATTGTTGGTTGTGATGGGTGCAGCAATTCGAACCAGGATGTCGATCCAGCAAACGAGAGCGAAGCTGATTTTAGCGACTTTTCGCCAGGTAAAGCGTTGTCGTTTCCAGCCGACGAAAAGCCCAATTCGGGCGGGGTCAAGCCGGGCCACTGGACGACAGCATCCCTGTCGCTAAAAAGTAACAAGACAGACACCCGCGGCGAGTTGCAAAGCCAAGCATCAATGCGGCTCGTTCAAGATCGTGATGCAGTCACCACGACAACTGATTTCGGGGTTCGTAGTCGCCGTCCGATTGTATTACCAAAAGGTCAGATGCGGCGGTTCGACTACCGTCTTTTGACGCCGTCAGTTGGCGCGGGCAATCAACGAAACCTCTCCATCGGAAATCGTTTTGTAGCTTCGGGTCGAGGAACTTTTTTTGACACCGGACGGAAGCCATACAATGTGCTTGCCCGCTCCGAATATTTCTTCGTCATTTTGACTTCCCGGCCACAAAGGTTTGCGGAGATCCAAGTCGCCGATTGGGTGCGTCCTATTCATAGCGATATGGAAATAGCAACAAGCGTTCCTAACTACAAAATCGTTTTTCCGTCGATCAAAGATGTTCTGCCACTATCCGAGACCATGCTGGACTGGACCAGTACTGCCGTTGTGCTTTGGGACGATGCGGATCCGAATACGTTAACTCCCAACCAGCAACGAGCGATGTCCGATTGGCTTCGCTTTGGCGGCCAATTGATTATCAATGGGGCGACCGCTTCAGATGCGCTGGCCAAGACGATGTTGGCAGATACGATGCCGCTAAAACCAACCGGCAACATCGAGCTAAACCCGGAATCTGCCGAGGAACTGTTGGTGGGCTGGTCCGTAAAAGACGACCCTTCAACGAAAAAGCAAATCGCGTTAGCTCAAGAGCAAGGCGGCGTCGCAGTCGATGGCACTCTGAACGAAGGCGCCCAAGACCTTCCCGATACTGGCAAACTGATCTTGCAACGCATGGTTGGTCGAGGGCGAGTCGTGCAGGCTCGCATTGACCTTGTCAGCGACTGGATCAAGAGCTGGGAGTCGTATAACGGATTCTTCAATTCAGTGATCTTGTTGCGGCCACATCGAAAATTCAAAGAACCCACGAGAAACCAGTACGATACGTATGCAGACGTCTCGCAAGTGTATGTGGATTTTCCGCTCGCGCGTGACGACGCCACGATGAATACGCGCTTTCGAATCGCAACTCGCGATGCAAAGCTTCCCGCTGAGATTGGCAAACCAACGTCTCGAAAACAGATCGTCGCTAGCCGTAGTCGCCTGGATACGCTGACCAACGTGCACCCAGTGAGTGGGATTTCCGGTTGGACGGACAGCAGCGATGCGCTGAATATGTGTAGCGATATCTTGCGAGCAGAATCTGGGATCGAGATTCCAGCTTCATCTTTGGTGGTCAAGGCTCTCAGCTGGTATTTGCTAATTCTGGTGCCAATCAACTACTTGATTTTCCGAATCATGGGCCGTTTGGAATACGCATGGCTAGCAGTACCAGCTATCGCGCTAGGTGGTGCGTTTCTTGTTGCCCGCGCGGCTAGATTGGATATCGGGTTTGCACGAAGTCAAACACAAATCGGAATCTTGGAGCTGCCGCCGGACTATCAGCGCGCGCATTTGACGAGCCTCGTTGGTATCTACAATTCACTTTCCAGCGAATATGAAATCCAATTCAAAACGATCGATGGTGCGGCGGCGGCATCTGGCACCTACAGCTCTGACGAAAACACTGATCGGCTTACATTCAACAGCTCTTTTGGCGAAGGGCCGTCTCTTTCCGGTATCGCTGTGGACAGTAACAAGAACCGTCTTGTTCACACCGAAGAAATCATCGATGTGGGTGGCGGCATCCGCTTGGATGGGGATTCTTTGGTGAATCAGAGCGACTTGGAGATCATGGAGACGTTCGTAATTCGCAAGGACGAAAATGGCGATTCAATGATCGCTGCTGTCGGATTATGTGAACCCAATTCAAAGACAAAGCTTTTTTTCAAGAACGTGCCTGAGCTGGCAATCAATGAAGACTTGCCAATGCAGATGCGGACAGTGATATTGCGATTCGGTTCGACAGGCGCGATGCCGCATGGATCGACACGACTGGTAGGACGGATTGATGGTTCAGTTTCAAACGCGACCATCACGCCGCTAGCGACTCAGACGAAAGCTCAAACAGTCGTATTGGCTCACCTTCGACATCCCGATTTCGTAAATCCGCAGAAGGACACGAATTTGCTTTCGCAATATGTCAAAAAGCAAAAAGAACAGATCGACAAAGAATTCGATGAAGCGAACGATGAAGCAACAAACTGATGGCACCAGGGTTTAACGGCGAATGATCACACTGACGGGATTCGGAAAAGACTACGGCGATTTCACAGCCGTGGAAAGTATCGATTTACACATCGAGGCAGGTGAAACGTTTGGTTTCATTGGCCCCAATGGCGCTGGGAAAAGTACGACCATTCGGTTCTTGGCGACGCTTCTGCGAGCCAGTCGTGGTCGCGGTGAAGTAGCCGGCTGTGACGTCATGGGTGATCCCGTGGGAGTACGGCAAAACGTTGGCTACATGCCCGACAACTTTGGCGTCTACGATGGCATGCGTGTCTGGGAGTTCCTGGATTTCTTTGCTGTAGCCTATCGGATTGGTCGAACGGAACGGAAACAGATCATTAGCAACGTACTCGAGTTACTGGACCTAACTCACAAGCGAGACGATTTCGTTAACGGTCTTTCGCGTGGAATGAAACAACGCCTATGCCTGGCAAAGACGTTGGTGCACGACCCGCCGGTGCTGATTCTGGATGAACCCGCCAGTGGCCTGGATCCACGTGCGCGAGTGGAGGTCAAAGCGCTGCTGAAAGAGCTTCGCAAGATGGGTAAAACGATCTTGATCAGCAGTCACATATTGACGGAACTTGCGGATTGTTGCACGTCGATTGGAATCATCGAACGCGGACAACTCTTGATGCATGGTTCAATCGATAGTGTGTATCGCCAAATTCGTCGCAACCGAATCGTCGAGATTCAATTCATTTCAGGTGCCGAAGCCGGTATGTCAATTTTGCGCAGCAGCCCTGAGCTTCGTTCACTTGAACAAGAACCGAATTGTATCGTCGCCGAATTAGAGACCGACGATGAAGGCCTTGCGACAATCATGGAACACTTGATCAAAGAAGGCGTGCGAATGCGATCATTTAACGATCGTGATCCAACGCTCGAAGATGTGTTCATGACCGTAACCAAAGGTCTGGTCACTTAGTCTGACTTGGTTTGGTTCCATAGCCAAGAAATGGCTTCATTGATTAACGGATAGTGCTCGTCAGTTGCGACGCCGCCATGATCAAGTCCATTCAAAATGGCAGAATGGGTTGGTCCTTTGTACTGACTGACAACCTTCTGTTGTAAATCTATCGGCACCAGCCGATCCAATTCGCAGTGCAAGAACGCTGCTGGATGGCCAATTTGTGGCGCTGTCTTCATCACGTCCATGGCTTCTACCAGCGAATTTGCCCAGGGATGCGCCAAACTGCCCAATGGGTATCGATTGGCAACGCCACAAAAGACTGGTCCAAGCGGAGGAGGATTTCGCAGCAGCAGGCCAACCGATCGACTCTCGAAATCCAAATTCGCAGCCACGTTCATTGCCGTCGCACAGCCAAGACTATTGCCAGTCAACCAAACGTGCTGTGCATTGGATTGTTGCAAAAGCGATTGGCACCAACCGACGGAAGCGGCGGCTATATTGCGGGTTGATGCCCGACCAGAACTGCCCCCATAGCCGGGCGGGTTCCATGTCCAAGTATGCGCATGCACCGTTGCCGGTAAATTTGGCATCGGAAACTCAGTCGCCCGTTCCGCTCTGCCAGCGGTGCCGGGGAATTTTATGATCAACAGATCGGGTTCAGTCTCGTCACCCTGGCTAGCCCTGAAAAACGCTTCGATGTCCCATTTTTCAATTGAAAATCGATGTTGCTGTTGGTCGCCATGATCGATGGAATTTCGCGATGGACGTAACACACATCGGTCAAACAAACGGCGCCGAATCGATTCAATCGCTCTTGCAAACATCTCGCCAGTGCCGTGTTACATCTAAAATATGCGTTGGTAATGCAGGCCACCGCTACTGTACGTTCGACCCTTGACGCATTTGGCTAGGCTAGTTCATCGGACGTTGATGAAACAGTGCTGGTTGTCAATTTTTGGGACTTGCCACCAACCAGCTAAAAGTCTTGAAGGCTTCCTACGCGTGTTGCCAATTTTGCGGCTCACACAACAAAAAGATCAGCCTCGAAGCCAGGCACAGTCACGATCTGCAGTTTTGAATTGGCGCGATATTGTGTCGGCCT
>CAYNNP010000011.1:0-58261 GCA_964398215.1 uncultured Pirellulaceae bacterium
CCTTCAGGCGGAAATTCCGGCTGAAGCCGGTACTACAAACTAATAGGCCAACGGTCTAGCACTCGATCTGCTTTCACCGCAGCAAAGTGTTTTTCGCTTTCTTATCCGCGTCTATCTGTGTTCATCCGTGGTTCCTTTTAATCTGCCAGCGTCCTCTCCGGCTACCGCATCCGACGCCGATGGGATTTTTGAATAGAACCGCAGATGAACACAGATAGACACGGATGGGACGTTCGGTTCATGTGGTTTGCCGAAAGTCTTGACGACTTGTTGAATAGTTGCGTGGCATATTTTTATGAGCCGATGGGCGATAGCCCCGGTTATTGACGGGCTGTTTGCGTTCGAAACCGGGGCTATCGCCCTGCGGCTCAGGTGGTTTCGGAATCATGAGTGCATCGCCGAAAGTCTTGACGACTTTCGCTCCGGGAAATCAAATAAGGGGCATCGCTGAACTAGCCCTTGATCGTATGGATCCATGGCGGAACTGGACAATCGACTAAGTCAGCGATTCCTCGCAACATTTCCGCTTCGCTGACGCACACGTGGCCGTCTGCTGCGACTGTATGAGCACAAGCGTCGATCACACGTCCGCGTATTTTCGCGGTCGCAGTGCCAAGTTCTTTGACGGCATTGTGCAGCGATTTGAGCGAACATTCCGACTCCGGTAAAAGGCGCACGTTCGTGTTTGGCAGACTCGCTTTTCCTTGCGCAAACGAAGGCTCGATCCATTCTTCCGTGTGCCCAACTCGTGACATGACCGAAAGCAACACAGAAATATCTTGCTCGAGCCCTTTGAAATTTCGATGTCGGATTCTTACTGGTTTGATCGTAACGAACTGAGGCTTCAGGTGTCGGATCAAAATCTGCGCCAGCGCCCATTCAAAAATTGAATACTCGTTGTCGGCATCCGCGAGCGCTGCAAAGGCTCGCATGAATGATATGTACTGCGGCGTTGACATCATGCGAAGCGCCGGCAAGGTCATGTCCATCAAAGGCAGCCGAGCTTGATCGGGCAATTGTCCCGTGTATCGCCAAAGTTCTTCGCTCAAGTTGACCAATGGAGCTTTGCAAACAGTGCCAACCCCATCCAATTGACGTTTTCTAACCTGTGGATCTTTGTCCAGAAGCAATGCAAACACGACCGCGCGAGCAGAGTAGGCTTCGTGTGCCGCCGACACCAAAACCTCTGGCAAATCGGCGATCAACTGGACGGCATAGTCACGATGCTGTTGCTCTGGAGCGCCAATATGTTCCATCGTGTCACGGACTTCTGCCACTGGAACCTCGACATTCGGCCCTGTTCCGCCAACAAATCCTGCAGCATTTTCGACAGTCCGTGATCCTGCTGCTTTCAACACATCGATCGGTGGGTACTGACCATCCCAACTGGGATCGATTTCAAGAATACGTTTGGCGAGCGGCGGATGAGTGGCTGTCAAATTCGATAGACCGGCAGCGAACCCGCTGGCAAAATACATGTGACTGGCGATCTCGGCACCTGGGTGGGCAATCTTTGCGCCGTGAGCAATTGAACCGATGGCTTTCAACGCGCCGCCGATTCCTTGTGGGTTACGTGTGAACTGAATCGCGCTCGCGTCGGCCAAGTACTCACGTTGCCGAGAAACAGCCGCTTTGATCAACCCGCCGATGAAGTGGCCGATGTATCCGATTGCAAACAGAGCAGCCCCCACAGCCAAGATCAACAACACGGCTTGTCCGGAACTGTTTCCCGAATCATTGCTGCGCCGTGACCGACCGGTGTATTGCAGCGAACGCAGCAACATACTGCCGGCAATGTGCAGCACTAAGATGCCATTCAGAATCCCGATCAAGCGGATATTCATCCGCATGTCCCCATTCAAAATATGACTGAACTCGTGAGCAATCACGCCCTGAAGTTGATCGCGCGTTAAGTTTTCAACCGCGCCCCGGGTGACTCCAATCACTGCGTCGCTGGGTGAGTATCCTGCGGCGAATGCGTTGATGGAATCTTCTTCCAGCAGATAGACCGGTGGAACAGGAGTCCCAGATGCGATCGCCATTTCTTCAACAACATTCAGAACCCGCTGCTCGTGCAGTCCTTTCATCTCGGGGCTTAGCTGAACGCCACCGACCGAAACCGCCACGCTCATGCCACCGCCCATTCGCAGCCCGATGACTTTGAACACAGTCCCGATCACGATCATGGCCAGTGTCAACAAACCAACTGTCAACGCAGCGTTGGGAGCGAGCAATCGCGTTTTTGATTCCCCCAAAGCCTTAGCGCCAAAATACGTAGCGGTACTTGTGACGCCGACGATCAGTATCACCGCAACCACAAACAGAACCACCAGCCGTGTCGTATTGCGCCGTGCGTCTGCTTGTCGTTCAAAAAAGTTTGTCGACATACTGTGCGTTGCCTAGAAATTACGTCGAAAGTTGATGTGCGCGACGGCAGGATCTAGTCAAAAGAAACTTTAGGAGCTTCTGAGATTTCGGCAGTATCAAACTCCAGCAACTCACGGTCGTAGGCATGGCCAAACGCTGACGCAAAGATGACTTGCGGAAACGACTGGCGATAGGTGTTGTAGCCGGTCACGGTGTCGTTATAGGCCTGCCGCGCGAAACCGATTTTGTTCTCTGTCGAAGTTATTTCTTCGGTCAGTTGCGCCATGTTCTGGTTGGCTTTCAAATCCGGGTAGGCTTCCGAAAGAGCAAACAGGCGACCGAGCGCCCCGTTCAACCCTTGCTCGGCGCCGACCATCATTGTGAGAGCTTCACTGTCGCCGGGATTTTTGGCTGCCCCCTGCAATCCTTGGACAGCTTGGTTCCGTGCCTGAATCACAGCCTCCAACGTCTCACGCTCATGACCCATGTAAGCCTTGACGGTTTCCACAAGATTGGGAATCAAATCGTGACGCCGCTTCATTTGGACTTCGATTTGTGAAAACGAGTTGTCCGTTTGGTTGCCCATCGCGACAAGCTTGTTATAGATGCCAATTAGAAAAATGACCAAGCCGATGCATACCACTGCCAGAAAGCCGAAAAGCAGCAGGAGGATTACTGTAATACCCATTCAAATTTCCTTTTGTGAAGCCGGCGGAAGCGACCGCGAGAACTGTACGAACAAACGCGTCTGTACGAACAAACGCGTTTCGTTGGCTGGTTTATACCATTTGTTACAGGCTTGAAACGGGGCCTGACCGGGCGCGCGACCGTAATTTTGCGAATCCAATTTTTTCAGATTCCGTATCGTGCATCGTCACAGACGAAACCAACCACGCAACCTTGGGTGGATACGCGTCCATGGTGACGTGAATAAGAACCGATGACGGGCAGAATGTCCATCCTAGATTGGCTCCGACGGGCTTGGTAGAGAAGCGGGCAGATTATTGGCCAGCCATTCGGTCGCCAAAATTGGCCCAGTAGATTCTGGCTAAAGATTGCCAATCTATCGCTGTCTCAGCAAAAGTTGTACTGCTTTTTTTACTGTGGACCACACGCTGTTTTGGTCAATTAGCACATCTGCACAAACGAATCGAACAGCTCAGGCTAAGCGTTTCATTGGTTCTGAATGGTCTCAAGCATTTGTGAAATCCAACTTCGTGTCGCTACGACGACATGCTCGCCGATGGTTCTGTCATAGTGGTTCAGTTGAACGTTTCCGACTATTCCGGCACGCAGCCCCAAGGCGTCTGACTCGCTTACGCGGAACTCACCGTCAAATCGCGAGGCTACTAACTCAAATGAATCTTCACTGGAAAGGCGTCCTTTACTGCTCGACTCAGTGCGCGGGCGTACAGCTAGACTTCCACCGTTATGAGACGCCAACCGAACGTCAGCAGTCAGGGTCGCGGTGGGTTTAACACTATTTAAGATTCCTGCCACCCGGCCAAGTCCATGTTGAGGAACAAAAACCACTTTGTGTGCTTGGTGCGATCTGAACGACTCGAAGTGATCTTGGCTGACAGACAACGCAATTGTTTTGCTCTTTTCATCAACGATCTGCAAAAGGCTTTGTCCAGAAGAGACAAATTGGCCGGGCAATGTCTCTAGATCATCGGCGGCGACTATTCCATCGGCGGTGGCAATCAGTTTCAACGAATCAAGTTTGTTGATCAATTCGACAATCTGTTCTTCGATTGACTGGCGGGAGGCGTTCTCTGACTGATAGGCCGCGACTTCTCGATTCTGATGAAAAGTTCGGCTGTGAATCAGTGATTTTTCTCGCTCCAATTCAAGCTCAAGTAAACGAGATTCAAGCTCGTGGTTTTCAAGTTCTACAAGCAAATCGCCCTGTTTGACGATTTGACCAGCCACGACATGAATGGCTTTAACAAAACCGGCAGCGTCAGCGCGAACAACAGTCGGTGTTTTGTATTCGACAACCGCGGGTGCTGAAACTTGAATCGGCCAAGGCAAGTAAACCACCCCCAGCAAGATTGCTGCGGCAACAGGAACCGTGACCATCGAGAGCCATTTGAAATTGGGTTTGCTGCTCACCGATGGATCTTTCCACTGCGACACGAATCGCCAGAGGGGAGTGCCCAACCACAGAACCACTCCGACCAACGCAAACACCAAACCAAAACCATAAAACAGTGCTGATGCCAACACGGTCAGCGAAATGCAAATTAGGATTCTCCACACCAACGCGGCAGCTCCATAGAGGCGAATGATCGCGCTTCGTTGAAGCGGTTCTGAATCCGACGTTCCCTTCATCCCCAAGACGAACCGACGCCCAAGTCCGTTTACAAACTGCTGGCCTTTCTGATACAGGTTGGGAATTTCGCAGAAATCAGAAAACATGTAATAGCCATCGAAACGCATCAGGAAGTTGGCGTTGAACAATACGGTTGTCAAACTTCCTAGCAACATGATGTTGAACAGGTGGTATTTTATGACCGGATCATGGCTCATGCTCCAGGCAATCGCCGCCAATGCTGCGATGAAGACCTCGACATACATACCAGCTGCTGCGACAGCCATCCGTTTCCATTTGGAAGGAAAGCTCCAGCAAGAAGTCACATCGACATAGGGCATCGGTATGAAAAGGATAAACACGATTCCTGTTTCTTTCACGTGGCCACCGAAACGATGGCAAAACAGACCGTGCGCCAATTCGTGTACGGCCTTTAAGCCAACCAACGTTGCCAGCATCCATATCCAAGCGTCGCCAGTGAACAAACCCTGCGCCGCACTGACCAATTCATCAGGCTGCTGAAAGATGCGAATCGACGCAAACGCAACTACGCCGATCCAAATTGCGAGAAACGGAATCGAACAGATCCAACCGAGCAGCGGCGCGATGGATTTGATGAAAGCGTGCGGACTGCCCAGCGGCAGTCGTATGAACATCGGATTGACTTGAGAAACAATTTTCTGCCGCGACCGGCTCTCGACTTGCTCGATCAATTGTCCCGAATTCGTCAGCAAGTTTCCTGATTGATCAACCGCATTGGCAAGCCCCGATTCAAGCAGCCAATGACTAATTCGAGTTGCATCACGAATTGTGAGCGCATTGTTTCCCAACTGATCAGCCGTGGCTTCGATCGCTTGTTGCAGATTCGATTTTCCATCGAGCACCGAAAGGAAAGCGTACTCGGGGATTCCAATTTGGTAATAGTTGGATGATGTTTCGTCATGAACAACGTAACAACGACTCTCACCATGTTCTTGAAGCTCAAAACCGAGTCCATCTCGCAGTTTTAGCTGCAAGTTGGCCAAGTCAGTTGACTCATTGTGGTTGTCCGATTCCATGACGTCTCTGATTCAATGGGCGACTTTATATGACCTACGACACTACCTGAAAATCTTGTAAACCCGTTCGGCAGGTCGATGAAACAAAACCCAGCCAAGCGACCTTGATCCAGCCGTGATTTTGGCTCGCCCTTGCATGCCTGGCCGGAGTAGACGGGCTGAATTGTCGATCTCAATTTCCGAAACAAACACGTTCTTGTTGTCGCGAACTTCGGAGGCTGGCCGGATCAGTTCGATCTTTCCGTCAATCGGTTCAAATGGAGCTCCATCAAGTACGACGGTGGCCTCTTGTTCTACGTCGATGTAAGCGATGTCGGATTCAGGCACGTTGAGTTCCATTCGAAGGGCATCCAGTGGAGCGACTTCGATCAGCACATCGCCTGTTCGCACAGGTGCACCTTCGGCGTCTTCTAATTCGCCTTGCAGAACAATCCCGTCAACTGTGCTTTTGATTTCCAGGTTCTTCTTCTTGAAGTTGACCAGATCAATTTTGGCATTCAGTTGTTCAATCTCCAGTTCCGAGATTTGGGTTGCCGCAGCATCACGAGCCGAACGGTTCACGTCGCGTTTTTTCTTGGCGGTTTCTCGCTGCGCGTGCAAGTCGGACATTTGCAAAATCAATTCACGGTCATCCATTTTGGCAATTACTTGACCGGCGGTTACCAAGTCGCCTGGTTTCACAAAAGACTCTAAAAGTATGCCGTCATGCGGCGCCACTGCGAATCTGCGCACGGTCGGCTGGAGCTGACAATCACACGCAACGCGGTGCGAAACGGGAATCATCATTACCAAGGCGACGATCGCAAAAGCTGCCATCGCCAGTCGCCCGACACTGCCACCAAAGAAACGATGGATTTGGGATCCAAGCCTGGTGATCGCTCCGAGAGAAGCTTGCTTGTTCGCATACAACACGTCGGCCAGGAAGCTACTTGTAACCTTTGCAAATTTTACCAATTGCTCGTGTTGATGAGCCTTGTTTGGCAGTACGCAGAGCCAAGCTCCAATCGTTTTGCCTTCCGTCGTTTTCAAGGGCGAGCTGACGATTCTACTTTCCGGGTTCATCTCAACCAGTTGACGGTGAGCGAGCTTCAAACTTTGACTGTCGTTGCCAATGGTTGGAATGGTTGTCACTTCTCCGCGAACCAAGGTTTCATTCAGGACAGATTGCAGTCGTCGAGTTTGCTTTCCCCCCAAATCAATTTCTGCAACGCCGGAAACCGATTGAATTCTTGTGCGACAGCTGTTCTCACGGCTTACGTAACCGATGGCGACCAACGGCGAATTCAGAAACGTGGCCAGTTCGTTAGTCGCTACGATCGCAGCGGCACGATAGCCGTGGGAGTTGATGACTTTCGACATTAACTCCGCGATTGCGGTTGTTGAGTCAACCTGCCAATCGAGTGCGTTTGTCTGATTCTGTGCATAGCGCTGGCTAAGCGTTGCCGCGACCATCTGCGTGATCAGTAAAAATGGCTCGGGTGCTTCATTACCAAGGTTCAAAGCAACGCAGAGGCATTCGTTGGCGATGACCTTGCCTTCGCTGGTTGCAAAAACCGGAGCCGCAATGACGGTTAACTCACCATCATTCGTTATTTTAGCGCGTCCATTCTCAATCGCGACTCCTACCGACGGCAACAGGGATGAATGATGGATACCAAGTTGCTGTTGTGCGATCGAGCTGTGTTCGGCTCTACAAGTGATCTGGCCTTCAGGGTTTCGTTCAAAATGGCCACACCAAATCGCGTTGGTTAATCGAGATGTAATTGCGACAAACTTGGCGACCAGTTCAAAGTCGCTGGACGTTGAAGCGAGCAACGTTTGCAGTTGAAACTGAATGTTGTCCAGCGAGTTCGGCTCGGTGTGCGAGCTCGCGTGTGAACGGGAGGCTGGGGCGCTGCCCGCTGGGCTCCGCTTATTGCGACGCTTGCGCACAGAAGCGGTGCTTACAGTTGCATCGCCAGCCTTACCCTGTGCTGGTAGAAACGACGGTCGGTTGATAGGTGTTCGCATGTTAGCCTTTCAATGTCGCGATAAAAACCTGCTGCAATTTTTACTGGGTCATTTGCGGCAACGAAGCTTGCGGAACCGTTGGAATATTGGCTCCCATTTTCGGTTTTGCTTTCCCGGACTGCTGACGCTTTGCTGCCACGACCCGATTCAACACCGAGGCAAGTCGCTCCACCGTTGACCAAGGCAATGCGATGCGAGATTGAATTGGCAACGTTTTCGTTTGGCTTTCATTAAGCAGTCCTGACGAGAGATCCAATAGCACCTCTTCGTTCCCTGGGCTAACCAGGAATTGAGTGATGTACGAAATCTCAGATTGGTCATAGCGAATCGAAAAATTCTTTTGTTGGTCGGTCATGGTTGTCCTTTATTAAAGTGTTTATGTTCAGTTAGTTCAGCGGCTGTCCGCTACTTCCGAAAGTTATCTAGATCGGCCGACGCAGTGCTTGGGTGCCCAAGCAAACATCGCAGCCCACTTCGATATTTCCCTTCTCGATTCTCAATCAAGAGTTCAACGCGAACCGTCCCGCTTTTTGAATCGGTCACTGGTGACACGAAATCGACAACTGCGTTGGCGACTTGATTGGTGTCAGGAAAATTGACCTCGATGGATTGTCCACGGCGCAAGCCGACTGCTCTTACCGTAGCCAGGAAGTATCGAACACGAAGCTGATTGAGTGTCACAATCGTGGCGACTTGACTTTCAGAAGCCGTGATCGCCTCGCCGACCTGCCGCGGAAGCTCTAAAACTGTTCCGGAAATTGGTGCCCGTACGATTCTTCGTTCGATCTGTGCCTCAATTTGTTTTACGTTCATTTCGAGTTCGCGCAATTCATCTTGCACAGATTCCAGATTCGCTTTTGCGAGATCAAACTCCAATTGGGCTTGCCTGACCTCTTTGTCACTGGCATGTTTTTTTTCAAGCAAAGATTGCATCTGGCGTAAATGATGACCCTTGCTGTTGACGGTCGCTTTTGCGCCATTGATTTTACCCTGAGCGCTCAGCTTGCCCCGAGCTGCATTCAATGAAGCGGCAAGAACTTGGGAGTCCAATTGTCCGATGATGTCGCGCTCGTTGACGAAACCTCCTTCGCGAACGGAAAGCGATTGCAGAACTCCCGTTTCAGGCGACGCAACGATGACAGTCTTGAAAGGTTCGGTGAAACCTTCGGGGGAAACGCTGGACTGGCCTGCTGCCGGTTGAGCACAAGCAAACAGTGCCACAATAAATGTTGAGACAAACGATTTTATCATTGTTATCCTGCTGACTTTTTGACTTTATCCAACCACAGTTCTTCCCGCATCACATCTTGCCTGGTTGCGTACCCCATTTTTTCAGAGGCTCGCTGAATTAGATTGACACGACGATCAAATCCGCGGCTTTCGACACCATTTGTTTTGGTGATCCGGTTAAGCAATTTCACTAACGTAGAATCGAAACGGTTGACAATTTGATCATCTGCTGACACGAAGAATTGCCCACTTCCTGGATCCCCTTGTCGCCCTGATCGACCAAGCAACTGCCGATCAATCCGCTGGGATGAGTTTCGCTCGAAGCCAATGACATGTAGGCCGCCCGCCTCAATCGCTTTCGGATCAAGCTGGATATCGGTTCCACGCCCGGCCATGTTGGTTGCAACGGTGATCGTCCCGGAAGTTCCGGCTGTTGCAATCAGCGCGGCTTCCTCTTCATCCTGGACGCCGTTTAGAACTCGATGCTGAATCGCGTTTTCGCCGAGTTTGTCGGAAAGCTGTAAACTTTGCTGGATCGTTCGCGTGCCTATCAGGATTGGCTGCCCATTTGAACCTCGGGCGATCGCGTCTTTTACAATCGCATTAGATTTCTCGTCTTCTGATCGAAAATACAGCGTCGGAAGTTCAATACGACGCAATTCTTTCCGCCTAGGAATAACGACAATGGGCAAGTCGTAGCATTTTTGGAACTCCCGTTGGTGTCCGTCTGCTGTGCCCGTCATGCCGCACAACAATTCGTAGCGTTGAAAATAGCGTTGCCTGGATATGCGAGCGATGGTTCGGCGTTCTTCAGTAATCGGCACGCCTTCTTTGGCCTCGACGGCCTGATGCAATCCGTCACGCCAGTTGCGGTCGCTAAAAATGCGGCCCGTGTATTCGTCTACGATTTCGACTTTTTGATCACGCACGACATAGTTGATATCGCGGTGCATTATGTGCAGTGCGCGAAGCGCCGATTCGATATACTGTTGCCATGGACGAAGCAGCGATTGTTTTCTTCCGTTTGTAGCGAACAGCTCGCGAGCTTGATGGGCTGACTCAACCCCGCGCTCTGTCAGTGACAACGTCTTGTTCAGCCTGTCAATGATGAAGTCCTCATCTTCGACAAACGATTCAGCTGTCATTTTGGCTTGCCGATAGACGGTGTCAACAACTTCGGCCCCCAATGCTCCGGAGCTCAGCACCAACGGCGTGGTTGCTTCGTCGATAAAAACGCTGTCCACTTCGTCGATGATTGCAGCGGCAAACCCACGCTGGGTGTGCGAATCAAAACTTCGTGGTTCAGAAAACAGACTTCGCCGGAGCTTTTCGCCCAACCGATCGTTTCCAAGTTCTTTCGCTGCAATTTGGTCGCGTAGAAAGTCAAAACCAAATTCATAGCCGGTAGCAAACGTCACGTCGCACGCGTACGCCGCCTTCTTCTCACTGGCACTCGCACTCGAGAAAGAAATTCCCGCGGTGATGCCAAGCATTTCCAGTGCCGGTTTCAAGAACTCAAAGTCACGTTTAGCCAAATACGCATTCACGGTTGCAACATGAACCCCGCTTCGAGGCAAAGCCAAAACGACAATGGGAAGCATTGTGGTCAACGTTTTGCCTTCGCCTGTTTGCATTTCCGCGACTGAGCCACTGGCCATCGCCAATCCGGCGAGGATCTGTACGTCATAGGCGATCATGCCTGTCGTTCGTCGCAAGGCTTCCACACCCAGTGCAAATGATTGGACTAACACCTCATTTGACGCGGCTTTGAATTTGTTTTGTTCCCGCAGGTTCTCATAAACGACTGCCAGTTCCGCGCCGGTTCGCGATTCGAGAGCTTTTTGAGCCGATTTAATCGGCGGCAATAGTCGAGCGCCGTAACGCTTGGGATACTTGTCGAGTCTTCGAGTGTTTTTTCGGGAGAAATTCATCTAATACGCGGTTCTCAATGTGGGATGAAGGTTCGTAGTCAAAGTTGAGTTGGCTAGCTTGAAATACCGTGCGCGATAAGCCGCTAGCCGGATTGAGCGGTATCGCGCCAGACATCCAACCATAAAATCAAGAATCCACGCCGATTGTTCCGAGATCGAAACACTGAACTTCCAAACTGGCCAAAGCACCAACAATGCCAGGATCAGGAAGTCACTCAAAGACAGATCAACGTAACGATCGCGGAACAATCGGCGTGGAAACAGTATCCATTTCAAGTGTTACTAACGCTGACTAGTCCGTTGCTCGGTATCCTTCCAATAGTCCAATTCAGCGGTGTGAGGATCCAGATCGGCATTGGCTTTGGCATTGGTGTCAGAAACAAGCGGAGCTGGAGATTCATAAACCGGTACTTCCTCGCTCAAAACCTGTTGTCCATGCTGGAAAAATTCTGCGCCCGGGTCCTCTGTTACGACCGATTGTTTTTCAAGGACACGCGTTGGTAGACAATCGACCTTGGTGACTCCTTCTTCAATCTGTTCATGTTGCAGAAGCATTCCGGTAGCACGCTTTAGGTTCATCAACGCCAAGTTGTAAGTCGTTTCCGATTCCGCAAAGTCGTATTCGGCGGCAGTAAGTTGCTCCTGAGCTGTCAAAACATCATCAAGGTACAAACCGATTGACGATTCCACGCCCGGCAAAGCAGCCCATCGTTGCTCGATGTTGTCCAGGCGTTTCGCTGCCGCTTGCATCGAATGATATTTAGCTTTGAATTCTCGATCCGACGTGCGGACTTCGCGAGCGGCAACTTTCGTTTCCATCAACAAAGTTTCAACCGTTGTTCGGAACTGATTTTGAAGCTGTCGAAGCTCAAGACGCCGCCGTTGCAAACGTGATCGAGCAGCGCGATTATTGATTGGGATCTCATATTGCAAGCCAATCGAGTACCCTGGCTCGCCCGTTGAAAATTGATCTGTAAAAGCGTTGCCAATATTGGCGTTGCCCCGTAAGCCTGCAACGTAAGTATCAAAAATCAAATCCAGCTGCGGTAATATTTCGTGTCTCGACATGTTCAGTCGAACGCAAGCGCCACGAATTTGCTTGAGTGCTTGATTGACTTCGGGACGCATCTGCAACGCGGTTGAAAGGACTTCGCCGATTTCAAATTGTTCAGAATGACGGACAGGTATATCGGTTGGGATAATTTCCAAGTTCACGATATTTGCCAACTCAGGATCGTTGACCAATGCATGAATTCGTTCTTGTGCGTTTCGAACAGCCATCTCAGCTCGAACCAAGTCCGATTTTCGTGCTGTAACGGCTGCTTCGACGCGAACCAACTGGCTTCCAACGACGTCAACATCTCTGCGAGCGATCAAGCCATTGTTGATTTTTTCTGCTCGCAAAAACAACTGTTGCTTTTGCACAAGTGCCACTCGTTCAAGGTACAGCGACCAATAGGCTCGCGTGACTTCCAACAAGTGGGATTGAAGCTGGCGTGAGAATTCGTGGTTCGCGATTTCGGTGTCGATGTTTGCCAGCACAACGAGACTGGTATTGTAAACCTTTCCGCGTCCTCGCAACAAAGGCTGAGTGTAGTTTAGCCGCAGTCGAGCCGTGCCCTGATTGTTTGGCTGAAAGAATGTTGAGTTAGTATTTTGGAACCCTAATTCTTGGGCGATTTCAAAGTACCCGCCATGCGCGTTCTTGCGACGCAAACCGCCTGCATACGACCACTGGTTGTTACGAAACCGGGATGCCCCTCCAGTTGTCAGAACGTTACCAACGGGATCGCTTAAGTCATCCCACCGTGTGTTCATAAATGCACTCCAATCAAAAGCCGATTGAGCTTCGACGATTGCGGTTTGGCGAATGAACGGCAGGTCACTAAAGACTTTTACCTGCGAGCTATTTTCTAACGTGCGAACGATCAGCGTTTCCAGATCAACCGTCGTTCCACTCGTTCCACCTTGCAGGCGGTTGGACATTGCCGATTGCCACCAGGGCGTATAACCATCGGGAATCGGGTCGACAGAAACAAGAGATTGACGCTCGATTTTGTCCGATTCAGCAGCAACTTGGATGCGTTGATGGTACTCAGCAATGCTGGCTGATCGGGAGTCTTGCCCTGTCAACAAACAAGGCTGAACACAGAAAAAAAACAAAGCGGTGCATGTGAGAATGCGCATGGCGAACCTGGCGTTTTAGGCAATTGATTTCTAAAACTTCCAGGCTTGCAGCTTTTTGGCGACAAGGTTCCAGGAAAAACTCTTGTGAACTTCTCTCTGAACGGTGAGGCTTGACTAGGTTGTCGTTTGTCACTCAAAGATTGTTCTACCCGTAGGTACGAATCAAATCTTTGTCGAATGAAAAAAGGCGTCATCAATTCAGGAAAGTCGGTTTACCCTCTTCTTCGGAAAACAGCTAATGATCGGTGAGTGAGTATTTTGCGCATACCATTACGGAGCCTGTGTAAAGTTTGCGGGCATCAGTGGTGTCATGTCCGTTGCCAACCTCAAAACCGGCAGTTTTTGACGCTGTCAAAAGATAGAGGCAATCGCTGTACGATATCCTCAAGGCAGACGAGATCGCCTCCTTCGAATTAGAAATACGAACAATCTGATTCGATTCGATCAAAACTAAAGCACCAACTTTTGTTTCTGCATTTGGGAAAGCTCCCCCGTTAATCGGTGGATGCTTCCCGGTGCGTTTAAGTTGGCAACGTTTTAATTTTGATTGGCTAATGACCAAAAATTCTCGACGAAATCCGTCCAAGCGTAGAAATCTGCTTCTTTCAAAACTCGAAGATCGCATTCTCTTCGATGCCACCATGGACGCGGGGCTTGACCCTAGCGCAAGTGGTATTAACGCAGGTGATGCCAACGAACTCTCTAGCGCCAGCGGTCCTTTGGACACATTCGCACAGGATGTTGCCAACTACGACCAGGAAGACTCCGCCAGCAGCAATCAGTTGTTTCCGTCACAAACTCGCAATGAGTTGGTCATTATTGACACCAGCGTTGACAACTACCAACAACTGGTTGACGATTTGCTGAACAACACGGACGACAGTCGCAATATCGAAGTCGTTTTGCTTGACGCTGAATCCAATGGACTTGATCAAGTCTCCGCCATCCTTGATCAATACGATGACCTCGACGCGCTCCACTTGGTCACGCATGGCGAAGATGCCGGGTTTCGACTAGGTAATACTTGGGTAACGGCTGACAATCTCGACGCATTCGCCGGCCAGATTTCTGGTTGGGGCGACGCGCTAAACAGTAGCGGCGATATTCTGCTGTACGGTTGCGACCTTGCTGAAAGCGCTGAAGGTCGAATGCTAGTCGATTCAATCGCAACACTCACCGGAACTGACGTTGCCGCAAGTAACAACGATACGGGAAGTTCAATTCGTGGCGGCGATTGGAACCTTGAGTATCGTCATGGCACGCTGGAGTCGACCGTTGTTTTCAGCCAACAACTTCAAGCTAACTTCCAAGGTGTACTGGCGGTCGGCCCCGATGTTCAGTTCCAGGATCCCAACCAAGATGTTCGAATCGGAGAAGATTTTCAGTTTACGGTAACCTTTGACAATACCGGCACTGATACTGGTTTCGGCCCGTTTGTCGATCTTGTCTTTCCCGTCAACGGAGCCGACGGAGCTGCAGGAACAGACACTGCTGACGGCGTTGATTTTATTAGCGCGACCTATCTGGGACAAACACTCAACACCATCGAACTGACTTTCCCGGATGATGGTGGCGGGATCGGAGCCATCGACCATCCGTTTGCCGTTGATGCATCCGGCAATCCGTTGCAGGTCACGGGAACTGCTGGTGACAAACTGGTTGTTGTCGAACTTCCGTTTGGTTCGTACACGACAGGCCAGCCGCCCGCTGACATCGTGATCAACGCGACCACTAGCAATCTGGCTGACCTTGGAACTGATCTGATAATCGGTTCGCGATCTGGATTCCGATTTGGAAGTGATCCTCTGGACAATCCCGGCGCTGACCCGTCGATCATTAGCGACGCTGCGATTGATTCGAGCAGCTGGACCGAGCAGCTGCTGGTCACTCCAACCTTGTTGGAGTTGACGAAAACTTACCTCGGCCCGGAAGATGAAACGGCGACTGGACCCAACCATGTTCAGCAATATCGTATCGACATTGATATCGCTGACGGACAAACGATCAGCAACTTAGATATCATCGACAGCTTGCCTCCGAATGTTGTCGTGACCGCGATCAACAGCGTTGAGGTCAACGGCGCAGCAGCTGCCTACTCGGACAACCTTGGCTCGCTTTCGTTCCCGGGCAACAACCTCGAACTAATCGTCACGCCAGACAACGATATTACCGGAACGGTTTCAACGACTGACGTTTCCGTTGTCTTTAGTTTCTATGTGACGGAGTTCGACGCCAATGGAGACCGCGTTATTCCGATCAACGGTGAAGACGACACCACGAGCAATCCAGACTCGCGTTCATTCAACAACGCTCGAGCCGTTGGCGACTGGGATCCGATTGATACTCGAGACACAGGTGGAACGGACAACGCCGTCGCAGACCCGGATCCGGTCGGGCCAGAACACATTCTGGACGACAAAGCGATTGCGATTCAGAAGTCGGTCGCGATCGTCAACAACGTTGGAGTAAGCGGCGCCAATCCGGGGGACACACTCGAGTACACTCTCAATTTCCAGATTTCTGACTTCTACACGTTTGGTGACTTGGTCATCGACGACATTTTCCAAGACGGCCAGTTGTTTGATTTCACGTACGGAGCAACCTTCACTGTCACCGACTTGAACGGAACAGTAGCAGGAAATTTCACTGTTCGCAGTATCACGAACCCTGACGGTGGGCAGACGTTGGTTGTCGACGAAACCGACATCGACCGAACAGATGACGTTGGCGAAGTCGGCTCGGGCGCAAGCGATGGCAGCGACGGAACCACGACGCTACGGTTTGATCTTTCGCAAGCCTTGATTGATAACGGAGCGGCGGACGGAATCTTGCAGGGCGGATTTTCCAATGGCGCAACCAACGGCGGCGCGGCAACCGGTACGATTACTTTTCGAACCGTTATTCAAGAAGAGTACGCAGACACGTTTGAGTCAGGTGACCGCAGCGTTGACCAAGGCGACACGATCACGAACAACAACCTGTCAATCACCGGCACCGTTCGCGAAAACGCGGAAGACGGCTCGATCAGCAATGTGATCCACACCGAAACAGACAACAGTTCTGCGCAAATCATCATCGCAACGGGAACGTTGATCAAAGATGTTTACGCGATCAACGGCAATACGACTTTGCCGACCGGCCCCAGCGGTAGAACATCACTGACACCTGGCGACGTTGTGACTTATCGGATTCAGTACACCGTTCCAACAAGCGACTTTGAAAACCTTCGTTTGACCGACTTTTTACCACTTCCGATTTTCGATGTCACCGACCACAACGCTGACGGCGTCGTTGACGCAGCAGATGACTGGACATTCAACCTTGCTGGTTCGTTTGACGGTTCGGCTCCGGCGAGCGGAGTTGTTGAATTTGGACTCAACGACACTTTTTACAACTCAAACGGACCTGCATCGAACATCATTCCAACGATTTCGGTTGGAGCCAGCAACGAATTGCAACTGACGTATGGAAACTACGACGACCCCAATTCGGAATCGTCTGTCATTGAAATCTATTTTTCGATTACGGCTCAAGACGAACCGACTGCTGACGGCTTGTTTCTGACAAACATTGTTCGAGCTCAAGAAGGCACGACACAGAACGTCCCGACTGTGCTTGATCAAATTATTCAAATCGAAGTTCTCCAGCCAGAGCTGAATATTACCAAGGGCATTGTCAGCAGCGACAGCGCGACCGCAAACTTTGATTCCCCGATTGGCCCAAGCGGAATCTCGTTCGCCACCGCCGGAACAGGCGGCGCGTTGTTCAGTGGCGGAACGATCAATTCAAACGGCTTGTCCGGCCAGCGAATCAACGCCAATATCACCGGCGGAATCGACGCGGGCGATACGATTCGCTACGCCGTTGTGTTGGAAAACACAGGAAGCAGCACGCGAGGTGCTTACGATGTGACAGTCAGCGATTCTCTTCCAGCCGGATTTAGTCTGGTCGCCGGAAGCGTTCGGATTGTTGATGGAACCGGCGCGGCAGTCACCTATTCGGGCAGCGAAACCGACCTCTTTTCAACAGGAATCACGCTTAATGATCCTGGTACAACCCCTGACACAGGCGATGGTACGAACGCCGGAGCAATCGACGGTTTCGATGCAACCGATGGCCGCAACGTTGTGATTGTGTTCTACGACGTGACCGCCGATCAATCGGTCGAAGCGAACGAAACTTACGTCAACACCGCCACGATTGAAAACTTTGCGGGTCTTGAAGGTGGCGCCAATCACGCAGCCAACAGGCCTAGCGATGATGCATCGGTTCGCATTGAAAACGTTTCGGTGGTCAAGTCGATCCTGGCAACAAGCGAAGACCACACGGGCGCGATTGGTGGCGTTGAAAGAGTTACCATCGGCGAGATTGTTCGCTATCAAATCGAAGTCGCGCTGCCAGAAGGTTCTTTGACAAACTTGCAAATTCACGATGTGTTGCCAACAGGCTTGACGTTCATCGACGACGGCACAGCCACGGTCAGTTTTGTTTCCGACGGAGTTGGGATCACTTCTTCCGCTGTCACGTCCGGAGTTTTGCCGGACAGTTCGATTTCACGAAACACCGGCAACGACAATGACAATTTCGACACCGGTCGTGATGTCTTTTTCAAACTGGGCGACATCGACAACAACGACCGCGATACAAATATCGAATACGCGGTGATCGAATTCAATGTGTTGGTTGACAACAACAATGGCACAAGAAACGATGCCGGAGAAAGCCGCTTCAATGACGTTCGCGTTCGTACCAATGGCTCACAGATTTACGACTTGCCACAAGCTGATCGACCCCGTGTCATCATCGCCGAACCACTTGTAGAAAACATCGACAAAGCAGGCAGTATCACCACTGGCGACGCCGGCGACTCGATCACCTACACAGTCACGTTTGACGTTGCGACTGGAAACAACCGCTCGGACGCGTTCGATGTTCGCTTGTTCGATACACTGCCAAGCGACTTGACGCTTAGTTCGATCGCTTCGGTAACGATTGATGGTGTCGCTGCAAGCTTCACAGACAACACATCAGGCAATACGATCGACATCTTGCTGGATCGCGTCAACCAAGGTCAGTCGGTTGAGGTTGTATACACAGCAACGATTGATTTGACGGTCAGCCCGGAAGACGTATTGGCGAACACCGCACAAGTAACTTGGTCATCATTGCCAGGTGATTTCGGCACCAGCGGAAACGCGACCGGCAGCGATTTGGCTTCGCTGAACGGCCTGGACACTGGCAACCTGACTTACGACACAACGACCGGGGCGTTGCACGGCGAGCGAGATGGAAGCAACGGAACGGCGAACCCGAACGACTACACAGTGAGCGACACTCACGTACTAACGATCGACGGCATAGGTTTCACAAAAACACTAGTCGGCACTGAATTCAATGACGCTTTCAACGGCTTGACGGATGCCGTGATCGGAGAATTGGTGACTTATCGTTTGGAAGTCTCTTTCCCGGAAGGAACGACGCCTAACGCGATTATTCTCGACACGCTGGACAATGGCTTGGCTTTTGTTGGGCAAACAAATTCGACATTGAATGACGTTACCATCTCCGGCAGCACCACTCCGACGGTTGGATCGAACGGCCGGACGGTGACTTGGGATTTTGGAACTGTTATCGACGCGGACTTGACTAACGACACCGATGGCTCGATTGTCATCGAGTACCAAGCCGTTGTGTTGAACGTTACTGGAAACCAGGAAGGAACGAACCTTGATAACTCAGCCCGTTTTCGCTTCAACAACGATCCGGGTACAGATCTGATTCGCGACGCGGCAGATGTCTTTGTTCGCGAAGCACATGTTGAAGTCACAAAATCGGTCGAAGTCAACGCGCCCTCGGGCAGCACTTCAGGCGACGCCGGTGATCCTGTCGAGTACACGATCGTCATCCAGAACACTGGCGACTACGATGCTTTCGACGTGACGTTCAGTGACACGCTGCCAACGGTCACAGGCGGAACGTCGGCAATCCTCGGTGCAACGTTTAGCGTTGTCGATTCGTTGGGCGGCGTGACAGCCGCTGACTTTACGTTGGCTGGCAACGACGCAACTGGATACGTGCTTTCGCTGAACAGCGGCGTCGATTTGGATCTTCTCAAGTCGGAAGGGGCTCGAACGATTACGTTGACGGTTAATGGCACCATCGCGCCAACGAACGGGCCAAACGACATCATCGTCAACACAGCCAATGCACAATGGACTTCGCTTGATGGCGACATCACATCACGTTCGACGTTCACAACCGACGATAGCGGGGAACGAGACGGGACAAACCCATCAGACAATACGGCCGACTACAACGACGGAGGAACGGCGTCTTTCTCGATCAATCCGCCCGTGTTTACGAAGTCGTTGTTTGGCACTGACCAGACGGAAACAAGCGGCACTGATGTGACAATTGGTGAGCGGGTGACTTATGCGTTGCATGTAACATTGCCAGAAGGCACAACGGCTGGGCTGAACGTCGTTGATCTCTTGCCTCCAGGTTTGAATTATGAGAACTTTCAACTGGTCACGACTACGGTTGGATCCGGTGGGTTGCTAACCGCCGATTTTGCCGGCACAATCGCCGGAGGAGACCCGAGTGTCAGCGGTGGAGCAGCTGACGGGGACGATGTAACGTTTACATTTGGGCAAATTGACGTAACGGTCGATAACGACACGACCAACAATTCGTTCTTAATTCTAGTTACCGCAGCCGTTTCTGATGTGTCATCCAATGTCGGTTACGGAGCCGGACAGACTACCCTTGCCAACACTGCAACGATTGATGTGCTGGGCGATGGCGTTGGGCCGGTATCGTCCAATGGCGTCGACGTCGATGTGGTCGAATCGAATCTTGTGATCACAAAAAACATTGACAAGTCGCTAGTGGACGCGGGCGAACAAGTCTCGATCGAATTGCGAATCGACAACACAGGCTTGGGAACGGCGTACGATGTTCGACTCGAAGATCTTCTCAATTCAGCTCATTACGACTTGAGCAGCGTCAACATTGGGACTTCGGGAACCGATTACCCAGCCGATTTCACCGCAAGCTACAACGCTGGCACGGGCTTGCTTGCCTACAGCGGAGGTTCTATCGCGTCGGGCGGATTCGTGACGTTCACGTTGACGCTTGATTTGGCTGACTCGGTCGCGCCTGGTGCAACGCTCGTCAACACGGCCACGATCACCAACGCAACGACACTCGAAGGCAACGCGCCGGGCGAAAGGGACAACCCCGATCCTGATAACGATGGTAGCGACACGGACAACGATAGTGTGACCGTTCGCAGCAATAGTTTGGCGGGCAACGTTTACTTCGACGCAGACAATGACGGCATCTTTGACGCAGCAGAATCAGGAATCGCAGGCGTTGACATCCGGTTGCAAGGAACCGATCACCTTGGCAATACGGTTGACATCACCCTTCAAACGCTTGGGGATGGTTCGTATTTGTTCGACGATCTCCGACCAGGAACATATCGCATCACCGAGGCGCAACCGACAACTGCGGCCAACGGGAAAGACTATCTCGATGGAACGGACACCATTGGAACGCAAGGTGGCAATGATTCGGTCAATGATGATTTTTCAAACATCGTTTTGTCGACGGGTGTTGAAACTCATGGAACAGGAAATAATTTTGGTGAACTTGAGGAAGCCGAGTTATCCGGTTTCGTTTGGCACGACGCGGATAACGATGGAGTGAGAGACGCCAGCGAAGTCGGCATTGGCGGCGTTGATGTGACACTTTCGGGAACCGACGATCAAGGCACGATCACGCCGGTCACGGTAACAACCAATCCAGATGGTTCGTATTCGTTTGATCGTTTGCGACCGGGCGAATACACGATCACGCAAACGCAGCCGACATTTCCAGCTCCGTCTGGTCGCGACTATGCGGACGGACAAGACCACGATGGTTCGTTGGCAAACGGTGTTTCATCCAACGATGTGACGAGCAGCATCAACGCGACCGCTGGTGACACGGGAATCAATTACAACTTTGGCGAAGTCGTCGAGTCGATTGTTTCGGGTTACGTTTATCACGACAGCGACAACGATGGAATCCGCAGCGGCGAAACGGGAATCGAGTTTGTCACGATCACGTTGACAGGCACCGATGACCTTGGAAACACGATCAACCGAACAACGCAAACCGATGGAAACGGCTATTACGAGTTCGCGAACTTGCGACCGGCAGGCGCGGGCGGCTACACATTGACTCAGTCACAACCGACTGGTTACCTGGATGGCATCGACACGATCGGAACGCCGGGAGGAAACTCATCAGTCAACGATGTGTTTAGCAGTATCAATGTGGTTTCCGACACCAACGGAACGGAAAACAATTTTGGCGAGTTGTTGGCAGCCTCGATCAGCGGCACAGTCTTCAACGACCACAACAACGATGGACTGCAGCAGGCGGGCGAGCAAGGGATTGGCGGCGTGCAAATCCGATTGACCGGAACCGACGACCTTGGCAACTCAGTCGATGTGGCCGTTTCGACCAACGCCGATGGAACGTACTCGATCACGGGATTGCGGCCTTCGGATGCGACTGGCTACACCCTGACCGAAACGCAACCGACCAACTACAACGACGGAATCGACTCGGACGGTTCACTTGTTAATGGCGATGTTTCCACAAACGATGTCAACAGCGGTATCAACATCGTCAGTGATGACGACGGAACGGGTTACAATTTCGCCGAGCGTGGAGCTTCCATTAGCGGAACGGTTTACATTGACGAAAATAGCGATGGAAACCTGACAGGAACCGAAACACGTAGAGTCGATGGAGTAACGATAGAGCTTTACGATTCGACCGGAACGTCATTGCTCGCGACAACAACGACCGCTCCCGATGGAACTTACTCGTTCGACAACTTGCCGGCTGACGACTATGTCATTCGACAGATTCAACCGACTTCCCTTTCAAGCACGACGCCGAATCAAATTAACGCAACCTTGCCGCTGGCTGGACTAACGGATCAAGATTTTGGCGAAGAGTTTTGGAGACTTGGCGGCAACGTTTACTTTGACGCGGACAACGACGGTGTGTTTGATGCGACTGAAACGGGAATCGGCAACGTCGATGTGCGTTTGCAGGGAGTTGATCACCTTGGTGGAATTGTTGACACAACCGTTCAAACGCTGGCTGACGGTTCGTATTTGTTCGTGGATCTGCTGCCTGGAACGTATTCAATTACCGAGACGCAGCCTTTGGTTGCAGCCAATGGAAAAGACTACCTCGACGGACAAGACACAATCGGAACTCCCGGTGGTGACGATTCGGCCAACGATGAGTTTTCAAATATTGTTCTGGGTGCGGGAGTTACAACCAACGGGATCAACAATAACTTTGGTGAACTTGAAGAAGCCGAGTTATCCGGTTTCGTTTGGCATGACGCGAACAACGATGGAGTGAGAGACGCCAGCGAAGTCGGCATCGGCGGCGTGGATGTGACGCTTTCGGGAGTTGACGACCTCGGGTCAATCACGCCGGTCACGGTAACAACCAATCCAGATGGTTCGTATTCGTTTGATCGTTTGCGACCGGGCGAATACACGATCACGCAAACGCAGCCGACATTTCCAGCTCCGTCTGGTCGCGACTATGCGGACGGACAAGACCACGATGGTTCGTTGGCAAACGGTGTTTCATCCAACGATGTGACGAGCAGCATCAACGCGACCGCTGGTGACACGGGAATCAATTACAACTTTGGCGAAGTCGTCGAGTCGATTGTTTCGGGTTACGTTTATCACGACAGCGACAACGATGGAATCCGCAGCGGCGAAACGGGAATCGAGTTTGTCACGATCACGTTGACAGGCACCGATGACCTTGGAAACACGATCAACCGAACAACGCAAACCGATGGAAACGGCTATTACGAGTTCGCGAACTTGCGACCGGCAGGCGCGGGCGGCTACACATTGACTCAGTCACAACCGACTGGTTACCTGGATGGCATCGACACGATCGGAACGCCGGGAGGAAACTCATCAGTCAACGATGTGTTTAGCAGTATCAATGTGGTTTCCGACACCAACGGAACGGAAAACAATTTCGGCGAGTTGCTGGCAGCTTCGGTCAGTGGAACAGTCTTCAACGACCACAACAACGATGGAGTGCAGCAGGCGGGCGAACAAGGAATTGGCGGCGTGCAAATCCGCTTGACCGGAACCGACGACCTTGGAAACTCAGTCGATGTCGCCGTTTCAACCAACGCCGATGGAACGTATTCGATCACGGGATTGCGGCCTTCAGATACGACTGGCTACACGCTGACCGAAACGCAGCCAACCAACTACAACGACGGAATCGACTCGGACGGTTCGCTTGCCAATGGCGATGTTTCCACAAACGATGTTAACAGCGGCATTAATGTCGTCAGTGACGACGATGGAACGGGCTATGATTTCGCCGAACGGGGAACGACTATTTCCGGAACAGTTTACGTTGATGACAACCGGAACAGTGGACTGGACGCTACGGAAACCAATCGTGTTAGTGGCGTGTTAATTGAGCTTTATGATTCGACTGGCACGACGTTGATTGATTCAATGTTGACCAATGGCAGCGGCGATTATCAGTTCACCGATCTGCCAGCCGACGATTACATTATTCGCGAGATTCATCCGGCTCAGTATTCCAGCACGACACCCGACACGCGTTCAGCGACGCTTACGTTAGCTGGTTTGACGGACCAGAATTTTGGTGAAAACTTGTGGGATCTTGGCGACTTTGTCTGGTTCGACACGAACGGCGACGGCGTGCAGGATGCCGGCGAACCAGGCTTGGCAGGCATCGGCGTCACACTGACTTATGCCGGGCTCGACGGTGACTTTTCCACAACGGCAGACAATATCGTTTACAACACCACGACCGATGCAAGCGGAGCCTATAGTTTTGAGGACTTGTTCAACGGCGATTATCGCGTGACGATCGCAAGCGTTGATTTACCAGGCGGAGTTATCCGAACGGCTGAAGTTGATGATTCGGCTGCCGCGATTGATGGAGTGTCCAATGTTGCAATTAACGGCGGCGATAGGTTCGACGTTGATTTCGGCTACACCGGTACGGGTTCGGTCGGCGACACGGTCTTCTGGGATCAAAATGCAAATGCTGTCCAGGACGCCAATGAGATTGGACTTGAAGGGGTTGTTGTTGAGCTGGATGTCGACCTGAACGGTGATGGGAATGTTGATCTAACGCTTTCGACGACCACCGATGGAAACGGCGAGTACTTGTTTGAACGGGTTCCAGCTGGCAATCACGTTGTCCGAGTGACTCAGCCATCGGGAACCGTGCAGACCTTTGACTCAGACGGAGTTGGCAGCGGTAACCAGTCAACTGTTGCGTTGACGCCAGGTGAAGACAATGCTGATCAAGATTTTGGATACCGTGGAACGGGCTCGATTGGCAATACTGTTTTCTTTGACTTTGGCGGTGATGGCGGAGCCTTTGGAGCAAGCGGCGACTACGGTTTGGCGGGTGTGACCGTCACGTTGGAGATCGACGTCGATGGCGATGGAAGCGTTGATTTGACTCGTACTCAAACAACAGACGCCAACGGAGAGTACTTGTTTGAGAATCTGATTGCTGGTGATTACAAGGTTTCACTGGATCCAACAGATTTGTCTGCCGCACTTGGCGATCACCCGACGGTTGATCGTGATTCAACACTCGACCACGAAACGGATGTGACGCTTGCCGACGGACAAGACGTTGTCGACGCGGATTTTGGTTATTTCGCAACGCCAGAATATGAAATCATCAAGAGTGATGACTTGGCTGGTGCACCGGCGACTCCGGGAACGACGTTTAGCTACTTCTTATTCGTCACCAATCATGGAGATCAAGATGGGACGGGCGTTGTAGTGACAGATGACTTGCCAATTCACGTCCTTGACGCGTTCTCGGTTGTGACTGACGATCCGGCGAACGTTTCGTACGACTCGACGACGGGGCGGCTGATTTGGAACGCCGGTGATTTGGCTGGACTTGGTGGAAATCGAACTTTGAGGGTTACTGTCACTGTTCAAGATCCCGTTAACGTTTTGCTGACGTCGTTTGATAATACTGCGACTGTCACTGATGACGGGACACACGGACCGGATCCCATTCTGCCAAACAATAGCTCGACCGTTTCGGCAAGCTTGACTGCGGTTCCCGACTATGAAATTGAGAAGACTTCCAGTTTGACAGACACAGCAATGGTCGGCGATTCGTTTTTCTACACAATTCGCGTTTCAAACATTGGTGATCAAGACGGAACGGGCGTTGTGGTCACGGATCAGCTTCCTGTTTCGGTGATTGATCGTTTCAACGTGACGACGGATGATCCGGCGAACGTCAGTTACGATTCGTCAACGGGCGAGCTGATTTGGAATGTTGGTGACCTTGATGGACGCGGCGATACGCGAACACTGACCGTGTTTGTTGAGATTCCGTTTGTCGTTGAGGATCCGCTGGCCAATGTGATTATTAACACGGCAACGGTCACCGATGATGGAACTAACGGGCCTGAAGAGCGGCTGGACAATAATACTTCAACGGTCGAAGACGATGTGTTGGTCTTCGCTTTTGACACGTTTAATAACTTTTCTATGACATTCTCGCCGGAACGCGACCTAGCATACGGCCGGGAGTATGGTGTTTCCGCGCGGAACATCCGCCCACTGCCCGTCGATCCGATTTTCAGTGGTTTGGCAGAACCAGGAACAACGTTGAGTTTGAAAATTTACGACGATGCAGGGAATGTGATCGGTGAACGACAAGTCGTCGCGGACAGCAGCGGCAACTGGCTGGCGAATTTCCCGAACACCGTGATTTGGAAGCACCCACACCGGATGGATGTCGAGCAGACGGCTCCGATTCAAACGGATGTTCAGGAGTTGGACGGTTTCAACATGCGTCGATATTTCCATCCTGCGACACACCATTCACTGTTCTTTACCGAGCGTGATACGGTCAGCAGCGTGACGAGGAATTCGGCTTATGAGACGATTGATTCGATGCACGAAGCGAACAACAATCCTCTGCAAGTTGGCTGGCGAAGTCACCTGTATCAATTGAACGTTAGTTCAACCAATGCTGCGGCGGATTGATGGCTAGTATAAGTTGTGGGAATTGAAACGAGTCAGCAATCTGACATTCGTTTTGATCGGCCAACGATGTGCTAACTGAAGAGAGAGCTAAAAGCCATTTTCCTTTTGATACTTTTTAAGCAATTTCCTTGCGTCAGTTGAATTAGGACGTTTTTCGATTTGAAGTTCCAGTGTTTCAATGGCCTGTTGTACTTTGCCTTGTGCCATTTGAGCGCGGGCCAGGACATCTGCGTAACGCGGCTGGAAGTGTTTTCGAAACGGCCCGTCGATTAGATCTTCAGCTTCGTCGTAACGCTTCGCTGCAAAAAGAGTCTCGGCGTAGTTCGCCCAGACATCGGTTTTGTATTTGTGGAATTTGATTTGTTGTTTATGGAACGCTATGGCTTCATCGAAATTGCCACGGTCACGCAGTATTTTGACAATGATCTGAAGTCCTTCCAGATTTTTTGGCTCAAGCTTTAACGCGTGACGTATCGCCTGTTCGGCTTGCTCAGCTTCACCAATCTTTAAAAGCAGTTTGCCAAGAACGACATAATGTTTGACGTGTTGAGGCTTGAGTTCGATCGCTCTTTTCATCGACTTGACCGCTTCATGATCTCGACCAAGTAGCCCAAGTGCGACAGCAAGGTTTCCATGGCTGATATGAAATTCGGGAGCAGCCTCGATTGCTCGCTCGTAGTATCCAACCGCCTCTTCGTTTCTTCCCAGATTGGACAGAGCAATCGCGACGTTGTTGTAGCCTTGAGGATAATTGGGAACGAGTTCGATCATTCGGTCGCCGACTTCGATTGCGGCTTCGTTGTCTCCGATCGAAATGTAAAGCATTGTCAGGTTGATAAGGATCCCTGGGTTGTCAGGCTGAATTGCCAGACATGCCAAGCTGTGCCGAAGCGCAAGCTCAGGTTTCCTGGGATAGAAATGCTTGTAAAACGAACGGAGTGCATGATTGATCTCGAAGTCACCTGGATAGGCGTAATGGGCACGCTTCATGAACTCGGCAATCGCATTCCTTTGACGCGTTGCATTTAGATAATCGAACACCGTGTGGACGGTTGCAACTGACTTCAACGCCAGCGGGTCGTTCACGATTCTTTTGACCTGCGATATGTCCCTAGCAAATGTAAGCTCACGAACTTCTGCGCGAAACCCATCTTCGTCGGCAGCGTTCAGAAGATCCTTAAACCACTCAAGATTGAGGCTGCTTTTTCCTCTGTTAGTATTTCGATGCTGATTTCGCCAAAGCCGAAGACCGGAGATGAGTGTTTCCGCTATTGAACTATTGCGAATTTGAACTGCTGATTCGTTGATGTTGGATTCGAAAGCAAGCCCGTAATTCGCGAAGGCTTTTTCAAGTGAAGCGGTCACATTCGGATCGATCCCCGTGAACATGAGATCGTCCGGATAAACCGATTGTTTGATTGCCTGGTGGATCGCCGTCGCTATCTGACGTTCTTTTTTCAACCTAGCTTCTTCGGACTGCGATCGTGCGAGCCCGTTTTGGATGTCGTGTTTTAGTTTGCTTAAGTCACCAAGCAGGCGTTCGTCAATGGTTGAACTATCAGGCTGGTCAACGATGTCAAAGGCACGTTTGATTTCAAAGCTTGCGTTTTTCCAAGCCAAGGTTTTCTCTTTGTCCACAGCAACCACCGCTTGTTGAAGCTGCGTTTGAGTCTCTGACATGATCGAGCGGATACGTGACTCGGTGGACGCTCGTTTTTCAATCGCCGTTTTCTCAGCGGCAAACTGTTCGGCTTGTCGTGTGTTTCGCTCGATCAGGAACAGGGTTGTCGCAACAGCCGCGGCTGTGAGCACGGTTGCGATTACCGCACCGAGCCGGAACACTTGTTTGCGGCGTTTCGTTTCGACTTGAAGACGTGCCACCGAACTGGCTCGCTCCAACTCGATCTCTTGCATGCGTTGAGCACGGGTTTCCGCGAACTCGGTCAAACGATCAGACACAACGGCTGCATCATTTGGGCGATTCGCGGCGTCGCGAGCAAGGCAGGATTTTGCAATCTCGATCAAGGCCGGATCGGCTTCGCATGATTCGATGCGCTGGATTGCTTGATCCAACTGATTGTTCTCGTTTTCGAACCTTCCTGCGATTGATTTCCTTTGGTCTTTTTTTGCTGAAGTAAAAGGCGGTTGGCCCGTCAGGAATTCACAAAGCATCGCTCCGAGAGAGAACACATCGGCCTGCAGTCCTACTTGCTTGCCAATCGCCTGTTCGTATGGCATATAAGCCGGAGTTCCGACAACCGTTCCGATCATCGTCTGATCTGGCGTGGTTGGAAAATGCTGTTTTGAAACACGGGTTTCAGTATCATTGGAGACGACAATTTTCTTGGTTTCAGTGAGGCCTTGAGATTGGTGGTCGTTTGAAAAACTAGAGTCGTCGTGTGCCGAATCTACCTTCTTGGCCAGCCCCCAATCCATGACTTGAACCTCGCCGTAAGATCCAATCATGATGTTGCTTGGTTTTAAGTCGCGATGAACGATGGATTGAGAATGTGAATATGCGACCGTCTGACAGACTTGAGTAAAGATCTCAATTAAACGAACATGCGACACTGAACCTGCGTCAAGAATTTCACGAAGTGTTTGGCCTTCAACCAGCTTCATCGAGATAAAGGGCTCACCGTTTTGTAAAACTCCATAATCGTGAATGGGTACAACCCCAGGGTGTTGTAGCTGCCCTGAAATTTTTGCTTCGCGTTCGAATCGGTTGACATCAACGTTGTCATCGGAAATGACTTTGACCGCGACTTCGCGATCAAGCTCTTTATCGACGGCGCGGTAAACGACGCCCATCCCACCACGGGCGACTTCTTCGATCAGTTGATAACGATTGGAATGCGTTTCCAAATTCTCTATTGGATCTATTGGGAGTCTGAAACGATTTGGCACCGGAGGTGTTTGTTCAGATCTCTCTGTTAGCCATGATGGTTTTTTCCCGTCGTGTTGACTATCGTCACGAAGCACATCCAAAATATCAGTACTTCCACAAAGCAACTCAGTCAACGTTTGCTGACATTGGACGCATTTTTCAATATGGATTCCAACCACGTCATATTGATCGCAAGAATTGACGTTTTCCAAGTAGTTTGACAGCTCAGACAAGGGAGGATGCATCGTCATGATTGTCTCTTGTGATCTGGATTAAAAATGGGATCATGCGCTGCGCAGGCTTGATTAGAAATCACTGTCTTCAAGAGTTGCTGCTTCGCGGACAACACGCTGCATAACTGCTGAGCTCATAGCGAGAGCTTCTCTGACTGTAATGTTAAGTTCTTGAGCAACTTTGAATGCGGGCCGTTTGCGAATCACCAACTCATGGAACACATGCATGGTGGAATAATCGAATTCGTTTGAAAGTTTTTCGAGAATGGCCTGAAGGACATGCTTGTCGTGCTCTCTGTCCCAACGTTTGGAAAGCTCCGTTTTGGGATCAGCGAGACGGTTTAGGAATCGGTCTGCCTTGGATCCACTTAAAACGTCGAAATGCTTGGCATTTTTTTTGCGATATCGGCGACATTGATTGACGGTGATGTTACGCAACCAGTTTCGAAACGCGCCTTCCCGACCGCTGTGATGGAAATTCTTAATTCCCTTGGCAACTGCCGAGAATACATCTTGGCAAACATCCTCCACATCATGCTCCACAATTCCCGCTTGGAGCAACCAGCCAGAAATGTACGGGTGGTAGATAGTGACAAGGCGAGACCAAGCCATTGAATCACTGCTGCCGGCAATCTTTTGAATCATGTTTACACTGGTTTTCATGCCGTTTCCCGGTCCTTCTCTTACTCAATTAGGTAAGACGATCTTAGTTCATTTTGCACGCAAACGAAACTTGGGTTTCCTGGCCGTGAAATTGATAGCTAAATAATCTCAGCTAGTGGTTTATGAGTTTTTCAGCATCGGTATTGACAGTGTTCTTTTTCTGTCTTTTGCAAACGTGGTTTAACGTGACCGTCCTCAGCGAAAGACTTTTTGTGCCATGGAACTATCGTGCCCATTGTGAAAATTGATTATTCGTCTTACCGCCAGTCGCCCGAGAGAATGAAGGGGGCCCAGTAGTAGGGATCGGCGCGTTCGGTTTTTGCGGTAGACTTTGAGTTTTCAATGCGACGACGGTCTCGTACGGCTCCTCGCGTCGAATTCACTCCTTCGGCGACTTGGGGATCGTTCAGGATCGCGAGCTGTGCGGCGCGGAGTGCTTCTAGTTTGCCCATCTTCTTAGCAAAGTAGTTGCGATAGAAAAGCTCCATCAGCTTTTGCGTCATTTTGTCGTCGACCTTCCAGCTGGTCGCGATGACGGTTTTGGCCCCTGCGATTTGGAAAGCTCTTTGAAGTCCGATCAAACCTTCGCCGCCAGCTACTTTTCCAAGTCCAGTTTCGCATGCAGAGAGAGTAACAAGTTTGGTACCGCGAAGTGGCAGGTAACTGATTTCCTGAGCCGTCAGAATGCCGTCGTCTGCGTCAGCGTTTTGCATCGCGCCGTTGGCGCCAGCGAGAACAAGCCCCGATAAGATGCCCGGGTTGTAGGTGTTGGCAGAGTAGATGGCTTTGTCACTAAACGTGCTTGTCATCCGATCACGTTTGAAAAAGTCGTTTTCGCTGGCCTCGCGTGTGGTTTGATATTTAGGATCCGCAAAGTATCCGTGGGTTGCAAAATGTAGAACTTGATAGTTCGGTGCTAGTTCGCGAAGACGTCGTTCAGTGGCGGCGGCGCGAGTAAGCTTTGTCAGGCCATCGCTTTCAACTTCTTTCAACTGTCGATAAAGGCGTTCGATCGCATCTACTTCAGATAGCGATCCCTCAAGAAACCTCCAACGCTGATCCGCAATCAAACCGGGTTTCGGCCTAGATTGCTGTGCGTCATCATCGGCATTTCGGTCAACGGAATGTTCATAGTCGACGCCGCCAAGCAGTAGTAGGTCACCTTTGGCGATTACTTCATCCTTCGATTTCTTTACCAACCGCGGCAGCAATCTTGGAACGGGTAAGTTCCCTATGGTGTATCGATCGATCAGGTAACTACCTGGTTGCTCTCCAGGCAAAGCCGCCAATGGCAAACTTCCCAATTGACCATCTGGAGAGACTAGCACTTTGGTCATTCCTCCTAACAGTGCTTGGACGGGAAGCCAAACTTGTTTTCGCAATGCGACGGCTGCCTTGGAATGGGCGTCCAGTTGTTCCTGAGTATGAACTTCTTCCACAAACGGTTTGCGCCAGATTTCAATAGCACCGTCGATTTGCTCGGATGATCCCAGATCAATCATCGCGACTTCGGCACCATGCCGAATTACAAACGCAGCATACCGACGCTGAGTAGTCCACTTGCCGATGTTTTCTTGATCCGGAGACCAATCGTTATATTTTAGGATGTCAACCAAAGCGGTCGATTCGGGAAGCAAATCGAGCACGTCACGAACAGTCAAGCGTTTCTGAATCTCTGCAAACTCCAAACTCTTCGATGCAAGCTCTGCTTCCAACTCTGTCCGTTGCACTGTCAGTTGCTCCAGACGCTCATGCCATGTTGGATTGGATGAATCGGATTGGTAATGGGCAGTGAGCTTTGAAGAAACGGATCGCAAGCGTTTAAAAAGATCCGCCGTTTCAATTCTATTTGCCACGGTTCGATAGCTGACCTGTCGAGCCATAGTCGAACCTTTCCAATTCAAGACTTCCGCAAAAACATCGTTTTGCGATTTGTTTAAACGCAAAGAAGTGCCAATCAGATGGTCCAGATAATGAGAATTCCGTTCCGCGTAAATTCGCTGCTGATTCTCCGATAACACGACGGAGGTAGATGTCAGCGTACCCCGTACGATGTTCAGGGCCTTTTGAAACAGCGGTAGGGCAATGGCATGATCATTGGTGGCATTGTGCAACATCGCGAGACTGTTCAGCACTTTGGCAAGTTCCGGGTGCTGGGACCCCAGTATCTCCTCGTTGAGTTGGGCGGCCTGCTGGTAAAGTGGTAAAGCTGCTGCATGGTCACCCATCGTCATATGTTGGAAAGCCAGATTGTTCAGGCTTTGGGCGTACTCGCGATGCTGCTTACCAAATACCTTCTCTCGAATCTCCAACACTTCCTGGCACATACGTAAACCAGCATCATGATCTCCCATGGACAAATGTAGATAAGCAAGGTTGTTCAAGCTGCCAGCGTAATCGGGGTGTTGCTTGCCTAATAACTGTTCCCGAATCCGGAGCGCCTGTTGATAAAGTGGCAAGGCGGCCGCGTGGTTACCCATCTCCTCGTGTATCAATGCCAAATTATGCAAGCTCATGGCATAGTCTGGGTGCCGATTTCCAAACACTTGCTTGTAGATCTGGTTTGACTTCTTGCACAGGCTTAACGCGGTTGTATGGTCACCCATCCTGCGGTGCAGCATTGCCAATCCGTTCAAGCTAGCGGCGTAATCGGGGTGCTGTTTTCCCAGGACTTCTTCTCGGATCCGAAGCGCCTTTTGGTGAAGCGGCAAGGCCGCCGCATGGTTGCCCATCTCATTGTAAAGACCAGCCAAATTGTGCAGGCATAACGCGTAATTTGGATTCCGCTCGCCTAACACGTCTTCATAGATCTTCAGTGCCTGCTCATACAGCGGCACGGCGGCTGCATGGTTACTCATCGTTACGTGAAGCGCGGCCAGATTATTTAAGCTTATGGCGTAGTTAGGATGACGAATCCCATGTACTTGCTCGCATACCACGAGAACTTGCTGATGCAAGGAAAGCGCAGCGTCATAATCATGCATCTCCGCATGTAAATGAGCCAACTTGTTCAGGCTCAGTGCGTAGCTTGGGTGCCGTTGGCCCAGGACCTGGGCTTTCGTCTCGACCGCCTGCTTCAATAGCGGCAATGCTCTCTGAAGGTTGCCCATTGCTTGATGCTGCAAAGCGATGTTGTAAAGGCTGTCGGCGTATTCGCCGCACTGCGTCCCAAACATTTGCTCCCTGATCTCTAAGGCTTCCTGGAATAACGATAACGCTGCATCGTGGTTCCCTTTCGCTTTATGCAGTTCGGCAAGGTTGTTAAGGCTGTTGACGTAGTCAGGATGTTGCTTTCCCAGCACGTGTTCCCGAGCATCCTTCGCTTCTTGCAGGGCGAGCATCGCCCCGGCATAATCACCCTGCGTCTGGTACATGACTGCAAGGTTGTTTGCCGTGGTGGCATAGTCTGGGTGCTTTGTACCTACCGAATTTGCAAGGATTTCACGAGCAGACTGAAGAAGCTTGAGAGCCTCTTTGTGCTGTTGCTTGCGATAACAAGCGATCGCCTCCACCCGAATATCTACTGCCTTTGCAAGAGCCTTTCTTGTTTCTGGTGTCGCCGTCTCGTTAAATAAAAGCTTGCGCAAGGTATCCTCGAGTCTAAATTTTGCTCGTGGATCTTTGCAAAGGTCAATTGCTTTCTTCTGAACCTCAATTGCTTTTCTATAGTCGCCCTTGATGGCAAGCAAGTTGGAGAGCGTGTTGAAGTGGCTTGGGTCGCCGGAGCTAGCCGCTTGTTCCGCCAATCCAATCGCTGCTACCACCGCATCTTTATTGATCGTCATTCCAGCTTGGCTTCGTTGGACTACGAACCAAGCAATTTCATTAAGTAGCGATACATCTGCGTACTGCTTTCCAACTTGCACAAGAAAGTCTGCTGCCTTTGGTTGTGATTTTTCACTTGCAAGCAAGATATCAAGCTTCATAGGGAGCAGTTTTCTCCGAAGCTGAGTCGACCCGGATTTGATTAGCCGATCAAGCAGTTTGAGCGCAGTAGCGTCGTCGCCAGCTTTGATGGCTTGGGTAAGCTGTTGTATCTGTTTCTGTAGCTCGCTGGTTTTGGTGGCTTGCTTTGCCTCTTGCGCAACGACCGTTGCGCACGTATCTGTAAATGGAACAGAACCGACACCGAACAGGAACAATAGCAGTGCAACATGAGAGCGGGCGGTGACCTGATATTTCATTGCAAACGGTCTATTGGTGAACAAGGAAAATAAGTGTGATCTATTTCGGCGACTTGATCGGAAAGGTGACTGCGAAGACTTTCGTGCCTTCGCTTGTAAGTTCTTTGCAGAGTTTGGTGAAGGAGTTTGTTCCTTCAAGTGCGCGTGACTCTCTTGCGGCTCCTCGGGTTTTTCTGGTTTGGGTTGGCCAATTTCCAAGCCAGCGTTTCCGCGACGTGGTCTTCGCCGCTGAGCATCCGTATCAAGCAGCCTTATCAGTTCGGCTCGCTCGGATTCGGCACTATTTTTTCGACTCAGATTGGTTTCACAAGTAAGAAAACGCAGTTTTATCGGATTGGGGTGCACGGATTTTATAAAGGGCAGCGAAACAGCCAGATCTAGGATAGCCGTGCGTACAGAAATGCTCAGCCAAACTTCCAATCACGTTTTACGGTGTCAATGGATACGCCACTGACTGGATAGCACGATTCGCAGCTCCGCTCGATTGAGAGGACGAATCCTTCCAAGCTGCCGCCGACCCGACCGAACCCGGAAATGAAGAAACCCCTGTTTCGCTACGCAAAACAGGGGTTTCAATAGTTGTAGATAGCAGGGGTAACCACTATCTGATGGGCGTTGAGGGACTTGAACCCCCGACCCCTTCGGTGTAAACGAAGTGCTCTAGCCAACTGAGCTAAACGCCCTGATGTGCCAATTTGGATGACACTTTTTTCTTTCTATCAACCACTCAACATACGTGTGCGGCGAGATCGTCTCTCGGCTCGGAGTCTTGCGCGACGCTTTGTTTCGCTTGGCTTTTCGTAATACTCTCTGCGTCGCATCTCTTTTTTGATCCCGCTTCGTTCAACCAATTTTCGGAATCGACGAACCGCTTCTTGAATCGTTTCTCGGTCACGCACCACTAACTTGACCATCGTTGCTCCGTTTTGCGTTTTATGTTTGTCATCGTGTTTCTCCCATGAAGAGTTCCTCCCAAGTTTAAGGTCGGCAAAATTTGCCTTGGAGGTCCAATGTCCTTAACCGAAGGACTTTGGATGAAGCCCAGAAGTTTAGCTACCTGTTCCCAATATTGGCAATGCCTTTCAAGGGAACTTAGCGAATTGTAACCGATAATTAAGGTTTGATCCAAAAAATGCCCCATTCACGGCTCTAGGGGCGTGGTCCAGACATGACCACCACATTTCCTGGTCTGGAATCGCCTATCTTCACAGTTTCTTTTGAAAATGGAAGATTTCGCACGCATCCCCCTGTCGCAGACGTATCGACCACTCAGGTCCCACGGTGCTTCGTCCGCGAACCGAACATCTGGCACATCCGGAAGTCTTTGCCTCAGTGGATCGACAGGATTGATTGACACGAGTCTCGCGGCACACGAGTGACACGTCGATGCCAACTCTGGTTCGATGCTCTCTTGGAATGACCTATATGTCTACGATGCCACTTGTCCACCAACCAGAATTGGCGGAACCCGGTCACTTGCTGTTGGATCTGGAGAAACGTCAAGACGACGTTCTCGAGCAGCTGGATAACTTGGATGCCCAACTGATTGAAGTCTTAAAAGGATTGGGCGTGAGTGATGCGGAGCCTTCCGAAGACGAACTGGAGTAACCTAGTTCGTCCAACAAGTGCTGCTACCCATGCCACTGGCGGATCATTGTTCGGGTCACGCCAAGCGGCCCATCAAAGTGCCACGGTAGCTCGCACCATCGATCACGATAGTAGATCAACCAATGTGGGTCGTTGGTCCCTAATCGTCCGGTGCTGCCAAGATTCCCGTAGCGAATCCTGGCGATGTCAATTCCTAGATTGTTGGCAATCTTTTCGCGCAGTTGTTCGCGGATCTGTGAAGGCGAAGTGCTGGTGGTATGGCGGCGTGTGAATCTGTGACGCATGCACCAAGAATAGTAACCCGCAAGACAACTGTGGTCACACGCATGCGCCAATTCGCGACCGAACTACCGGCTATGAATCGAGTTCGGACTCTAGTTCTTCCCAGCGATTGAATGCGGTCTCAAGCTGCGTTTGCAAATCTGCTAGCTTCTTTGCGTCTGTCGTAATAACATCACCGTCTTGCTGGTAATAGTCGGGCGATGCCATTACTTCGTGCAGCTTGGCAATGTCCGATTCGAACTGTTCGATGCGATTTGGTAATTCTTCGAGTTCACGTTTTTCTTTGTACGAAAGTTTCTTTTCACGACGTACAACTCGATCAGGTTGCTTGGCAGATTTCTTTGTCGTCTGATCGGAACTCGCAGGCTCGCGCCGATTGATCGCAGCTTGCCATTGGTCATAGCCTCCGACGTATTCATTGACTCCGTCTTGTTCAAAAACAATGCAGCTTGAAACGACATTATTCAAAAACGTTCTGTCGTGACTGACCATCAAGACGGTGCCTGCAAAATCACATAGCTGTTCTTCCAGCAGTTCCAAGGTTTCGGCATCCAAGTCATTGGTGGGTTCGTCCAAGACGATGACATTTGCAGGCTGCGTCATGAGTTTGGCGAGCAGAACCCGGTTTCGTTCACCACCGGACAAAAAACGCACTTCCGTTCGGGCGCGTTCCGGCGTGAACAAAAAGTCTTGCAAGTATCCCATGATGTGTTTCGTCTTGTCACCGATCTCCAAACGCTCTGTCCCGCCACCGACGTTTTGCTGAACTGTTTCGTTCGGGTCAAGCGTGTCGCGAAGCTGATCAAAGTACGAGATTTGCAAGTTCGTTCCCAGTCGTACTTCGCCAACCTGAGGATCAAGCTGGCCTAGCAAGATCTTTAGCAATGTTGTTTTGCCGGCGCCATTGGGACCAATGATTCCGACTTTGTCGCCCCGCATGATTAGCGTTGAAAATTCATTCAGAATGATGTTGTCTTGATAGGAAAAAGAAACATCAGTCAGTTTCGCTACCAAAGCACCGCTGCGATTGGCTTCTTGCAAATTCAATTTCGCCTTTCCAATTTCGCTGCGGCGATCACGGCGTTGCTCTCGCATGGCTTTCAAGGCGCGGACACGGCCTTCGTTGCGAGTTCGCCGAGCTTTGATTCCTTTTCGAATCCAGACTTCTTCTTCCGCCAGTTTTCTATCGAACAAAGCGTTTTGTTTTTCTTCCGCCGCGAGTGCTTGTTCTTTGCGTTTCAAAAAAGTGATGTAGTCGCACGACCAATCAAAGAGCTTGCCACGGTCAATTTCCCAGATTCGATTGGCAAGCGATTGCAAGAACGAGCGGTCGTGTGTGATGAAAATCAACGTCTTTGGCCAGCGACTTAGAAAACCCTCCAACCACTGTATCGAAGGAATGTCCAAGTGGTTGGTCGGTTCGTCCAAGAGCAACACATCCGGGCTAGATGCGATAGCGCGAGCCAACAATACTCGTCGTTTCATTCCACTGGAAAGAGTTTCGAACGTCGTTTCGGGGTCCAGTTCCATTCGCGACAGCGTTTGATCAACCGCATGTTCGGCTTGCCACCGTTCCTCTTGGGAATCCCCCGTGGGTTGTCCTTCCAGTACGACGGATTTGACAGAGCCGCTCAGGTTGTCGGGCACATCTTGGGTCAAATAAGCGACTTTTGTGCCCGGTGAAAACCGAATGTTGCCATTGTCGGGCACCGTTTCACCCACCAACATCTTCATCAAAGTGGTTTTGCCGACGCCGTTACGTCCCAAAAGGCCAATTTTTTGACCTTCGTCGATATTCGCTGATACATCGTCCATCAAGTTTGGGCCGCGAAAGCCGATGGAAATATTGTCGAGCGTAATGAGTGGCATGAGCGTATCGAACAGGAGGTCTTTGTTGACGATGGTTTTTCGCAGGTGCGAATGAACCAAAAGGCTAACGGCTTGCGGTTGAGTTGAAAATGGACCGCCTGCTACGATTGCTAGCGTACATACCGACATTTGCCCAACCGAGAATCATTCATGAGCGAACTTATTATTAGCGTCAGTGGCTTGCGAGGCATCGTAGGAGAGACACTTACTCCTGCGATTGCCTGCCAATTCGTTGCAGCGTATGCCGAACAATTGCCAGCAGGCCTGATTGTTGTCGGGCGAGACGGACGCAGCAGCGGTGTGATGCTGAAAGCCGCCATCATGTCGGCGCTAACCGCATGTGGCCGTGACGTTATCGATGCGGACGTTGCAGCGACGCCGACGATCGGTGTATTGGTAAAAAAACTGAACGCTGCGGGGGCTGTCCAGATTTCGGCCAGCCACAATCCGCCGCCGTACAACGGGATCAAATTGTTTGGCAGCGACGGCCGCGTGCTGGATGGCAAAACGGGCGCAAAGATCCGAGACGCTTATTTTGAAAACAGTGGCGATTGGTGCTCGTTCGAGAACATTGGCACGACTTGCAGCGAGCCTGATCCGCATCAGTCCCACTTGGATAGCGTTTTGGCGACCGTCAATGTGGATGCGATCAAGGCGGCCAAGCATCGAGTGCTGATCGACAGCAACCACGGTGCAGGTAGCTTGCTGGGCAAACGACTGTTGGAGGCTCTGGGTTGTGAAGTCGTTGCGGTTGGCGACACGCCCGATGGAAATTTTGCACACGTTCCCGAACCAACTGCCGAGAATCTTCAGGGTATCGCCGAACGGGTCCGCCAAGAAAAATGTGCCGTTGGTTTTTGTCAGGATCCAGATGCTGACCGTTTGGCGTTGGTCGATGCGGATGGGCGCTACATCGGCGAAGAATACACACTGGCACTCTGCGTCCAGCTGGCGATGTCGCAAGAGTCTACTCGTGGCCCCATCGTGATCAACGGTGCGACCAGTGGAATGAGCGAACGACTAGCCGCGGATGCTGGAGTTGATTGCCATCGCAGCGCCGTTGGCGAAGCGAATGTTGCTGATATGATGATCGCGAACAAAGCGACTTATGGAGGCGAAGGCAATGGTGGCCCGATCGATCCACGAGTTGGATACGTACGCGATAGCTTCGTCGGAATGGCGCAAGTGCTGGAATTGATGACGCAAACTTCCAAGACTCTGGCTGAACTAGCAGACGAATTGCCCAAGCTACATATTCACAAGACAAAGGCTTCGGTATCTGCAGACGCATTGGTGCAACTAATTGACAAGCTACAAGCGAAACATAGCGACGCGAAGGCAACGACCGGTGATGGCCTACGACTATCGTGGCCCGGAAAATGGCTACTGGTGCGTGGCAGTAACACCGAGCCAATTGTCCGTTTGATTGCAGAGGCGGACACGGCAGCAGAGGCACAAGCACTATGTGATGATGCGGCCAAATTGATCTGACGCGCGTTCCGTTTGGCCTACGAGGCTGTGATGTTTCTGGAAGCGCCTTGTCGCTGACAAAAACAAAAACTCACGACTTTTTGTTGCGCTGGATCCAATCATGGCTTGTGCCACGATACACAGCGGTTTTGCCGAGACTATCGGCGAGCTGATCGACGACTTGATCAACTCTTTTGTTCGCGGTTTGATTTTCAACCACGTCAAACAGCAAACCCTGTGTTGCTTGCCCCACGTCAGTCAGATTGCCTAGCGAGACGCCCAAGAGCCGGACGGGCCTGGGCTGCGACTTTCGCATTTCAGCCAGCAATTCAAGTGCGGTTTGCATCGTTTGAGCCGTTGAATCAATCGGCGTCTTGACACTTTGCGAACGACTGAACGTTTGAAAATCCTCGCGACGATATTTTAAAGTCACTGTTTTGCAACTTCGGCCTGAACGCCGCATGCGCCGGGCGACTTGTTCGGCCAGATAGCTAACGACCGCACGCAACGTGTCGTCATCAGAAACGTCAGCGGAAAATGTACGTTCGTGGCCGATCTGTTTCGCAGTACGGTCCGGCACCACCTTTCGCGGGTCAATCGCATTGGCGAGTCTCCAAAGATGCTGACCCCAGCTACCAAACTGTCGTTCTAGGTGATCGCTGTCAGATACTCGGATGTCTCGCACATAGTGGATGCCAATCCGGTGCAAACGCTCTTGGCCGACTCGACCTACGCCCCACAATCGTGAAATCGGCAGGGGGTCCAAGAACTGAATCACTTGATCATCGGCGACTTCGACAAAGCCGTCGGGTTTGCCAAGATCGCTTGCAATCTTTGCCACAAACTTTAGCGGTGCGATGCCCACACTGGCCGTCAAATTCAGTTCGTTTCGAATCGCCGATTTGATCTCGCGTCCAATCGTACCAGCGTCGCCAAACAGCTTCTTGCTACCGGTGACATCCAAGAACGCTTCGTCCAGCGAAAGCGGCTGAACTAAAGGTGTGTATCGATGGAATATTTCGCGTACTTGCTTTCCAACCATCGCATAGTGGTCGATGCGTCCGGGAACAAAGATCACATGTGGACACAGCGAGGCAGCACGTTGACCAGGCATCGCACTGTGGATGCCATATTTGCGAGCTTCGTAGCTGGCTGCTGAAACCACGCCACGCCCAGTCTTACTACCACCGACCACTACCGGTTTGCCGCGAAGCGCGGGATTGTCACGCTGTTCGACGGCAGCGTAAAACGCGTCCATGTCAATGTGTAGAATCATTCGAAGTGCGAATCCATCAAGCAGCAAGCGGGATTCCGAAAGCTTGGCTTAACTAAAGCCCAGCACCTGTCGGAATCGGCTTGAGAATTCACCCAAGTCGGAGATGTCGACATCGCCGTCATTTTCGGAGTCGAAGATCGTGTCAAAGAGAGCATCCGCGCCGGTGAGACGGAACGTGTCCCCGAATGCCGATAGGTCTTGGATGTCGGTGGTACGATCGCCGTCACTATCACCAAAGAAACGGAAAACATTGTCAGCTTCTTGGCTGCCGATCACGAAGTCTGCCAGCATGGGATTCGGGCCATTCCCAATACCAAATACTCTTGATGAATCGATGGTAAGTTCATAGTTACCATCGATAAAAGAATCTTCATCGCCGCGTTCTTCTGTGTACGGCCCAGGCGTTGGAGTAACGATGATTGTCGTTATTCCAGCGTTCTCTACCGTCTCCACCGCAAAATCGGTGATGAATTGATCGTCGCCACGGTGACGCAAGGTAATTGCATCGCTGGGTACTTGGACAGTTTGATTGAATGTGAATTCCAGCGAGGTCAACTGCGAACGCTGAGGACTTGCACCATTGATTGAAGTGGCTAGGACCTGAGTATCAGCTTGGTTAGCGTCAATCGTCAGTTGATAGTCTTCGACTTCGCCGTCGCTTGCAGCTCCGGTCGGTGCCAAACCACCCGCAGAGCTAACACGAACACGAGCAAACGTGTCGCCAACGGTGATTCCGCTAGGAACGGTGTACGTCAATATTTGCACGCCTTGATCAACGTTGACGCTCGCCAAAATTTGCTCGCCAGCGTCGTCCCAATCGCCATCAGCATTGAAATCAATCCAAGCGTCCACGATACCCAAAGTGGCATTGGTCAATTCCAGTTCCAGAGCCGCCACGGTGCTATCAGCACCGATGCTGCCGAACAGTACTCCGTCTTCATCATCAGCTCCATCAAGGTCATCGCCGTCGGCGTCAGCACTGGCAACGCCATCGGATTCACTATCACGACTGGCTCCGAGTTGCGGGCCGACTGCGATATGCGAGGCGCCGTTGTCTGCGAGCAATGTTGGATACGGTGCAGGAGCATCGCCAAAGTCTATGGGAGTCGGTGGCGTTACGGCTTGGATGCCAGCTCCTGAAAGAATGGCGAAACTGTTTCCGATGTCGACAACCTCGATCCGAATTTGTCCAGAACTGTCAGCTTCTGCAACGATCGCGTCTTCAGCAAGCGTTCTGGTCGAGCTCGCCAAGCCACCATTGACAAGCAATGCGTTACCAATCGAGGCAGTGTCCTGAATGAATGGAGCGGGATTCGTGCCACCACCCAGAATTGTGATTTCTTGCCGGAAATTGTTTCCAAAGTTCTCTGCGGTCAACAGATACACATTGTATTCCTGACCAACGTTCAGCCCGCTCCAAGTCAAGGTGAGCGAGTTATTGGCAATATGGTTTCCGGTCAAATTAAAAAGATCAGGCGTGTGAAGCGGGACGCTACCAGGGTCGCTAGGGTTTAGCCCAGCACTTCCGGATACCCCAAGATTCAACCCAACGCTCGTGGCCGCGCCGTCTTCACGAATAAGGTTGCTAGTGAAGCCGCCAAACGTCTGCGAAATTCGCGTCCAGTTTTCGGGTGAAGCACCGGTAGGTTGATCAAAGTCCACGCCAATGACAGGTTGGATTTCGTCATCGGCAATCACCACATCGACTAGGTTGATCAGCGTTGACGTAGTGTAGTTCGGGTCACTCGAAGACGTGATCGAGTGTACGACGATTCCGTCGTGGATGCCTTCAACATCTGTATCGTCCAACCCACGCACAAAAACATTCTGAGCCGACGTGTCTGTGAACGACAAAGTAGCAGTCGGTCCAAAATTAATGTTGTCCGAACTGACTTCTGTTTGGCTGTCAGCTGTGACCGTGACTTCTACCGCCCCAGACGGAACCGTGTTCAATGCTACCGAGTATTGATCCACGCCTGTCGATCCAACGACACCGTCCTCGGCAACCAATGTGCCATCGCCGGTTTCAACGACAGAAACCCCAGCCACAGCTGAATTAGATGTGATCGTAAAATCTTGATCGGAGATATCAAAGAACACATTTCCAACCGCGCGAACTCGTATCCGAGCTTCAGTTGTGTCAATGTTTGGCACTGTCAAACTATGCGAGCCATCGTTCGGTGTGGAATCGACCAAATTGAACGGATAGGTAAGTCCACCGTCTACCGACAAATCGATTGCCACATTTGCGGCGTTGATCCCGTTTGCAGTGGTGCCTGCAACCGCCCACGTTACGTTTTGCGAATCCCCGCCCGTCCAGTTCACCCCAGTATTTGGTGCGGTGACGCGGAAAGAAGCTCCTGTGTTGACAACTGAAACAAGCACGTCATCTGAGTTAACACCGTTGTTTCCATCGCGAACTGTCGCTCGAAAGTTCAATGTACGATTGGTAGTTGGCAATGCTTCACCAATCGCTGCTGTGTTAACGTTGTCAACCAAGTCGCTTAAGCGTGGAAAGACTCTGCTGGATTCCGTGTCCGGTACAAACGAGCGGAACAATGGACTGCTGCCGTTGTCAAAAATCGGCAAACTCATCGCCGGTCCTCGATCCAGTTGTTCCCAATTGTAGGTCAAGATGTCGTCAACATCGGCATCCGAACCAGTCGCATCAAGTTCAAACGGAGTTGACGCTGGAATTACAAAGTCAGCCCCCGCGTCGATTGTTGGAATACTGTTACCGGTCACTATCAACGAAGCGGGCGTTCCTGGGCCTGCAATGAAATTTTGGATTGCCTCGAAACTAGCAGAGTGCAAATAGTCATCAGGGCTGCTTTGTAAGTTGTCATTTCCATTGGCGTCTGCGGAAATACCTGCATAGCTCAACAACGTGGTTCCACTGGCTGGTTCGTAAGCGCTGGATGCCGAACGATTACCGATGGCCGAACCAAATTGGTTCGCATTGAACGTGTGTGCTGCGCCAAACTGATGCGCAAATTCATGTGCGACCAAGTTGATAAAAGAAGGCCCCGTAGGATTTGCAAATGCTGAACCGCCTAGTCCTCTGGACACTGGTGAATTGACAACACCTAGCCCAGCCAAACCGCTTCCACCCGAAGGAACGGTTCCAAAGACGTGACCAATGTCAAACTCCGATTCACTCCCATCGGGATACAGGCCATTCAAGATACCAGTATTCACATTGATCATTTGCACCAAGTTGCCGTTGGTGAAACCATCGGTGACAGGATCGGTGAAGATAGATCGCGTATTCGAAACGAGTTCAAGGCGAATCGAAAGTTCTTTTTCAAAGATCGCGTTTATACGGTCGACTGTATCCTGAACCGCAGCAAAGGCTTGGTTTTCGCCACCAAAGAATGCTGTGTACTCAGCGGTCGTGGCAACTGCTAACCGGAAGTTCTGTAACTCATCGCCAACACCAATGTTGTTCCCGATCGTCGCGGTCATTAAGTACCGCTTTTCAAGTGGCTCACACTTGAGCCTGCGTGAAGACTTTGATTTAGATCGATCTCTACGGCGCAACATGGCGAATCTCCACGACAAATGAATGAATGATCGGAGCGAATGTTAGATAAGAAAATGAGAGCAGCGTTGCATCAATTTCCTCTGCTTAGCTGCTTCAGGTACGAATCCGTGAATCGGTTCAATCGAACACGAACATCGGATATCGAATTCCTGCAAAAATAATATTTTCCAGCATAAAGTAGTCGTTTTGATGCCTCAACTAACTTCTGGCCAACGGCATACGAAAGTATGCGATTTAGTCCTGATTTTCACGCGCCAGAGTCAAATCACCCCTCCGCTGGCAGTGCACCCCCTCGGCAGGCGGCTGATTCTGGTAACCCGACGCGTGAGCGAGGGACAATGGGAATCCCTCTTGGTGTGGCCGGACCGAGCAAACGCTCTGCAATTGCCGGAACTTCGGACGCAAATAGAAACATGGTGGATAGCGAAATCTCTGCGACACAGTAGAGGCGTTTGCGCTGTTCCGGCACGTATCGCGTCCTTGGTCCGGCCTACAACCAAAAACCACTTGAAACAATGCTTTGCCCTGCGGCACTAAGCAAGTTCCTTGACCAAGTCTGGTTCGAGGACTTGTGCATTGTCGCTGTTCGCGTTCAAAACTAACCCGTAAGACTCAGGTAAAAAATCCAACAGCGCCTGGCCATCTACCAAGAAACCTTCGACCTCTTCTTCGCTATCGAACAGATCGGGTTCCGATTCGATGAAAGCAGCCGCGTGATCTTCGTGGGTAAAGACAACGAGAGCAAGAAAGTCATCGACTGGCACGGTCAAGGTACCAATGAATTCGTCATCACCGCTTTCGTCTTCATCAACGTTGATCAACAGGAATTGTTGCTTCAGTAATTCTTGATGAATGCGGCCTGGATCTCGATCCTTGATCGCAGCAATCAGTAGAGAAGTGGCTTTTGGGTCGGTAGTCATCTCGTTTTCCATGCATTCATCACCTGGCGCCAAAGTTGGCAAGTAAACTTGATCACACAAACCTGGTAAAACGCGTAGCGGCCTTTCGATCAAGGTCATCAACTATCGTCCGCAGCACTCGACTCGGTATCTCAAGCTCCGTTTCATTGTATCATCAAGTCCGCTGAAACATACCGCTGGTTGCTGCTAGATGGCTGACAAACCGTTTATCGCTGCTTGTTGATTAGGGCGAAACCAGCACAAATCTCTCAAACAACATTTAGGTAGAACAATGAAACTATCCACGAGACTCGCGCACTTCATGTCCGGTGCAATTCTTGTCTTCGTTTTGCCGTCGTTAGCTACTGCACAGGGCAAAATCATATTCCAAGATGATTTTCAACGCGCCGAATCGGATGACAAACTGGAGGAAGTTGGCAACGGCTGGACGACCAACAGCAAGAAAAGGGCGAAGGGTGTCAAGCAAGTTGATCTCGTCGATGGGAGCATGCATATCACTCGAGCAAAAGTTGCTGACCACGGCGTCAGTGTTGTTCAAGACCTGAAATTCCGCGATGCGATCATCGAAATGCGTTTCAAGATTGGCCCCAAAGACGACTTGGGAATCAACATCGCAGACATGAAAGAAAAATCCGTGCATGCAGGACACATTTGCATGACACGCATCCGCTCCACGTCAGTCGAGATCAACGATCTGAAAACGGGCAAAATGAATCTAGAGACTCGGCAACGTCGACTTGACGACAAATTGACCGATGAGGATCAAAAGCGACTCAAAACAAAGACGAACAGAGTCAAAGCCAAGATATCGCCGGATCAGTGGCATCAACTGAAAGTCCAAGTGGAAAACAACACCATGACCGTCAGTGTGGATGGCAAGCCGCTCGCCAAATTTTCGTCCGAGGGAATCGGCCACGCAACGAAGAGCCGGTTACGCCTAGCGGTCAACAAGAGTGCATGGGTAGATGACGTGAAAGTCACACGGCTGCGCTGATCACACTGGACGGCTTCCAAGGCTGTGATCTCTTTTGGGCAACGTCTATTTTTGTTCCTTAAACCACAGGAAAGTTATGGTGGTACGTTATGTGGTTTGCCAAAATTCTTGACGACTTTCTGCTACGCAGGTTTCCTACTGGCCGCTAGGCTGGCCCGCATTTTCGTTACATTCCTCACGCCAATGGAATACAAAACGCCACTGATTCACAGAGGCTCAGGGCGACATCCCGAACGACCGGAAAATACCGCAAGGTCTCTGGCCAAGTTTGCTTGGGTATGACTAGCAACCCCGACAATTTCAAATCTTCGGTCTACACTCTGTTTTTTGAACACCAATGCGAACCAAAAAAACTTTATGCAGCTCATCCATTTTCTTACGATTGTTATTTCGTTGAGCTGTGCCTCACTCGAGCCATTGCCGATTGAGTGGTCCATCGAGAACAGTTTTTTGTACTCAGCGATCGCAGTTGCATTGTTCTCGCTGCTATGCCACATCGGCGCTGTTTCTGCAGCCAGTCAAGTCAAGCAGGGCAATATTGCTCCCGTCACCGGAGCCGTTTGGTTTGAACGACAGATCCTTGTTTTTCAGTGGCTGTCACTTGGCGTAATTTTGCTGTGCTTGGTTGGTTTCGGACTTGCCGAGACGCTGAAATCCATCGCGGTTGTCAAGGACAGCATGTTCTTGCAAGCTTTGGTTCTGCTGTCTCCCGGTATCGTGAACTGGGCTAGCACCCTATCTGCTGAACAGGTCTACGGAGTCCGATTGGGGTACACCCAAACCAGTTTTTTCAAACACTGCAAGTATGTCAAAGACGCGTTCAGGACGGGAGTCGGATGGCTTGTGATTCCGGTGCTGTTGTTATTGGGGATCATTGATCTTGTCAATTGTTTGCCCGTTGGTGAAGCAGCGGCAATGATCTCGCTGGCAATGGTTTTGATCGCTGTCCCGATCTGTCTGCCAAAAATATTACCAATCATGTTCAATACCGAACCGATGAATCCAGATACCGAACAATGGTTGTCGGAGATCTTGGTGACGTCGGGAATCGGAAAGATCAAGTCATACCGCTGGAACACAGGCGGACGAGTTTACAACGCCATGGTTGCCGGGTTGATCCGACCTTTCCGTGGCCTGATTATCAGTGATCGTGTGCTGGATGATTTGCCGCGTGAGCAAATCTCGATGGTTCTATTGCACGAAGCCGCTCATATTCGTCGTTGGCACATGCCGTTGCGAATGGTGGCGGTGATGCCCGCGTGGGCGATGGCAACAGCTGTTACCTACTTGGCTGGTGACGGATCCTATGCAATGGCGCTGGGTAGCGCTGCTGGTATCCTTTCGACGATGCTGCTGCTGCGTTTGGCCGCCTATCGTACGGAATTCGACGCTGATCACTTTGCCTGCCTTTTGGCCAGTCGATTGGACGGGAAATGCCCCGGAGTTCCACAAGACTATTGGTCGGCAAGCGAAGCTCTCACAAAGGCTCTGTATCGAGTAACCGCATCCGATACTGCTGCATCCAAATCGAGCTGGTTGCACCCAAGTATTGAGCAGCGAGCACAAAAACTGCAGCAAAGCAATCAACCACACGCATCAATCGGCATTCAATAGCCAGATGTCACCGCAGTTTATTTTGGCATCAAAAATCGAACTCTGTTTGGCAAGACTTTGATTGTAAGCGGTAGTTGCCCGCCGTAGTCGCCATCCAATTGGTAGGCCACTCGCGAATCACTTTCAATGGTCAGCGATGAAATTTGCTGTCGTTCAACATCCTTGCGTTTCCGGTGGCGTCCAAATGCGATGGCAGCCAGATAGCTGATCCCGGAAAGCAGACCGCCGTTTTTAAAAGTGATCAAATCCAATTGCCCATCGGATTCATCAGCGTCCGGCTCGATATTCAGAGCACCGCCGTATCGCGGTACATTGAACACCATTGCCCATCGGCTTGAAAGACTCACCGGCCCTTGTCCATTGACGCGAATGGTTAATTCCGGAAATCGATACTTCCTGAGCGTTCTGAAAATCGGTTTCGCGTAGTGATATCGCCGAATGTGCCCACTGCGTGTTAGGTGCATCGCACGAACAACTTCGGCATCAAAACCACAAGTCGCCATGACTAAAAACAACTTGCCATTGGCGCTGCCAGCATCCATTGAGTGACTAGTACCGTTAAAAATTGTTTCAGCCACACGCGATGCATCACATGAAAAACCGAAGTGACGCGCCAGCAGATTTTCGGTTCCCATCGGCATCGGAACGATGGGAATGGATGAAGGCATGTTCTGGGCAACCAACGCCAGCGTGCCGTCACCACCTGCTGCAACCACAACAAGTTCACCGTCGTCGTGAGGCTGTGCTACATGCGTGCGAAACTCATCCAGCGAACTGGTTTGGAGTGCGTCACAGCGGTTTTGCAGTGTGGCCAGCAAACGCGGGACTTGATCGCGACCGGATCCACTACCAGCTTTGGGGCTTGTAAGCACCAAGACCTTTTTGACTCGCGACGGAACTTCAGTTGTCGATTTCAGTTCTTCTCTGAGTGCAGGTGGCTCTTGGCTACTCATCGATTCGCCAGGGCTGCCGATAATCGATCGTGGACAATAGCTTGTTTGCTTCGATGTCACCCACAACTATCTCGTTCTTGTGATCCCAAGTTAGCTTGCGTCCAAGTTGCTGACTAACAAAACCAACATGCCCGGGCGTAATACTGCGATGCGCCGTTTCAGCGGGCGCAATGCACTGATCGCGTGACGCTACACACTCCAGAAAATTTCCCACATGGTCATCCGACTTGTAAACCTTGACAGTCCCGGGTTCAAAATCGGTTTCCAGCCATCGCGCATCAGAGGCTTCGATCTCTCCCCGATTTACCCACACCCAGCCTTCGCTTCCGATCAACTTCAAGCCAGATCGATTGGCAGTCGAAATGGTGCTTTGGATTCCATCGGAATACTCACATTGAATCGAATACTGATGCGGTGTGTTGTAGATTTTTGACTCCGGAAAAGTCCATTGCGTTGCGAGAACGCTGGTCGGCCCTTTTTCGTCCATTCCAATCGCCCAGTGTGCGATGTCATTGTGGTGGCCGATCCAGTCCATCAAAACGCCGCCACCAAAAGCACGATGTCCTCGCCACCAACGATGATGACGCGCGCGTGTGTACGGTAGTTTTGCTGCCGGACCACACCAAAAGTCATAATCCAGATGCTTTGGTGGCTGAACCACAGTCGCATCGCCCATTGGTTTGCTATATCCCGGCGGCAATCCCACTTCTACCTTGGAGACTTTTCCGATCAGACCGTTGCGCACAATTTCCACCGCTCGCCGAAATCTTGCATCACTTCGCTGCTGGGAACCCGTCTGAAAAACCGCGCGGCGCTCTGCGGCCTCACGATAAACCAATTGGCCCTCGCGAAACAAATGGGTGACGGGCTTTTCACAGTAAACGTGTTTTCCAGCACGCAGCGCAGTCAAAGTACACAACGCGTGCCAGTGATCGGGCGTCGCAACAACCACCGCCCCGATACCGTCATGGTCGATCAACTCGCGATAGTCCGCAAAGGCTTTGACCGGTTGGAACTGCCCTTTTCCGTATTTGTCTGTATAGGTTGACTCAATTCGCTTGACCGCGGGCACACGTCCGTAGTTGTTGCCTTTGCCCCAGGGTCGATCGCGAAAATGAGACTCATCGACATCGCAGACGGCAATGATTCGGCATCGCCCCTGCTTTTGAAATTTATCGATCAGGTTGTACCCACGAGAGCCAAGCCCGATCACGCCCACCCCCAGCGGCGCGCTGGAGAGACTTGCTGTGTTTCCAGTCGAAGCGGAAAGATAATATCCTGCGCCAGCAATGGCACTTAAAAAGTCGCGACGATTTGGCATGGGATAGGCTTCTAATTTGCTTTTGCTGAACGGTCAACGATTGATAGCTGCGACCACCAGTCCGATTGCGGCTCCAATCATTACAACCATCAAAATTCCAGTTTTGATTTTTTGTGCCTTCGTCGCGTTTTGCTTGACCGAGTGGAAGATCAATTTAACCAAAGCACCGCCCGCGACGACTCCGCATGCGACTGCGCACATCACGTAAAAGGTTTTCAAAGCATCGAATGATCCAGCGCCTTCCACACGATTCGCATCGTTCACGGCGACCACAGCCAACGCTAGTCCGCTACCAACTACAAATAGTACCAAGGCCAGACCCCACCAAGGCAAACCGGCTCGGCTCTGCATTTCCTTTTGCAGTTTGACATCGCGGGCCAAGGAATCTTCGGCACGCATCAATGCGACTTCGCCGTAATCAATATCCAGACCAGCGGTTCGGTGTCCTTCGATCTTCATGCCTTCCTGCAAATGAAATCCGCACTTCGTGCAAAGGACAGTGCCAGCAGCAAGTTCACTTGCGCAGGACGGGCACGCAGATGCAACCTGAGTACCAAAACCTTCTTCGTCGAAAAGATCGCTCAGCACATTGCCGGGTCCAGCGGGAGCAGCCGGTGCGGGGCTGGGAGCTTGGGTTGGTGCCGCTGGGGCTGCCGGCGCCGCACCAGCAGCTGGGACTTTCAAAGTCGTGGCACAACCGGGGCACTTGATGGCTTTACCAGCAAATTGATCTTTGACGTTCAGCTTTTTGCCGCACTGGCAACTTACAAGAATGGGCATGACGAGGATTTAACGAGAAGAGCGGGAGCTTGATTCGACTCTCAGTAGTTTAACCTGCCAAGCCGAATTGCTCACCCGCCACACAATTGCTGTTCAGGAAAGATTGTCAGTTATTGGACTGATTACCAATTATTCCGCTGATTGCCACGTCGTGATAGTATTCGCGGCCCGCTGGTCACCAGAGAATCATTTCCCGTCGTCGATCCTTTTCTTCAAACGCAAAATGTCCTGTTGAACCGAAACCAACTGGCGTTTCATGTCTTCAAGCGTCTGTCGTTCCCGCTCCACAACGTCTGCGGGTGCTCTGGAAACAAAGTTCTCATTGGACAACTTGCCCTCTTTACCAGCAATCTGCTTGGTCAATTGAGCTTCCAGTTTTTCCAGCCGCGCGAGTTCCGCATCCAGGTCAATGAATTTTTCCAAATCAACATGCACATCAATGTCGATCGCCGTCAACGCCAACGGCGCATCGGTCTCAAACGGCTTGGATTCCGGGCCAATGCAGATCACATCTGCGCGCGTCAAAGAACCAAAGTAGGCTGACATCGGCTGCAGTCGCTCTGCAGCTTCTGCGGAACAACGAATCGCGACCGGCACAATTTCCTTGGGCTTGATCTGCTGGCTTGCTCTGATCTGGCGGATCGCGACAACGACCTCCTGAAACTCCGCAAACTGTTTTTCAATTGATTCGTCATGGTGCGCCTCGACCGCCTCTGGCCAAGCTGCCCTCATGACAAACGGCCCTGGTTCGCTGGGGACCAAGCCGCGCTGCGGCGCAGCCTCGTTTAAAAATCCCCAAATCGATTCGGTCACAAATGGCATGATCGGGTGCAGCAAACGCAGCAACTGATCCAATCCGTGTGCAATTACATTTTGAGTCACTGCGCGCATGTTTGGATCGTCCAAACGTGGTTTGGCAATCTCCACATAAAAACTGCAGAACTCGTTCCAAGCAAAATCGTACAGCGTCCGCGAACACTCGGCGTACCGGAAATGGTCTGTGCCTTCGGTGACAGTCTTGGTGACCGTTGCCAGCCTGCTTAGCAGCCACTTGTCTTCCAGTGGCAAAGAATCGATATCGATCTTCTGAGCCTGGTAGCCTTCCAAGTTCATCAAAACGAAACGCGATGCATTCCAAAGCTTATTGACAAAATTTCGCGCCGTTTCAAAACGTTCGCTAACAACCGGTGCTTTGGGATGAGCCTTGTCCTCGTCTGTTTCCGCCCATTGTGTACTGAAAGACGACTTGCAGCTTGGACACTGAACAACCGCCAATGAGCGAGACTTTCGCGTCTGATCGCTGAGGTGTTCACAATGCGGGCACTCGAATTGAACTGGCATCCGAACGTCTTGAGTGTCCGTTGCCATTCGCGCAAGTCCGAATCGCAAAGCGTCAGGCCCAAATTTGTCGATGATATCCAGAGGATCGACTCCGTTGCCCTTACTCTTGCTCATCCCTTCGCCAAAACCGTCCATGATTTTGGGGTGGATAAAGACCTGCTGGAACGGAACGGTCCCAATGTTGGTATGGCTCATCAGAACCATTCTGGCTACCCACAGCGTGATGATATCTCGCGAGGTGATCAAAACGCTCGTTGGATAAAAGTAGTTCAGTTCCGGTGTTGCTTCTGGCCAACCGAGAGTACTGTGCGGCCAAAGAGCGGACGAGAACCATGTATCAAGCACGTCCGGATCGCGGACGAACCCAATCGCTTCTAACAGTTTCTCTCGCTGGTCACCATCGGTTCGCAGGCAAACGAAAACACCAAAGGTACCGTCTTCGTATTCGTCAACTTGGTAGGTGCAAACGTCTTTGCCATTACCGCGAATGTCATCCACCTTTTGAACCAAATCATCTTTGGCGGCAGTGTCCAGTCCTGTCACGGACCAAATTGGAATCTGGTGGCCCCACCACAATTGACGACTGACGGGCCAATCACGTTTTTCGCTCAACCAATCCAAATAGCCTTTGCGATATCTCTCGGGAAAGATCTGGACCTCCTCGCGTTTAACGATATCCATCGCAGCTTCGGCCAGTTGGTCCATTTTTACGAACCACTGGTCGGCTAGATACGGCTCAATCGGCTCCTTGCTGCGGTCGCTGATCGGCAAATCGATTTCACGATCCTCAACGTCACCCAGCAAGCCTTCTGCCTCCAAGTCTGCAACAACTTTTTTGCGTGCGACCGGCATTCGCAGTCCAGCGTACTTGCCACCTTCGGCGTTCAGCGTGCCATCAGGATTCATGATGTTGATCATCGGCAAGTCTAGACGCAAACCAACTTCGTAATCGTTCGGGTCGTGCGCGGGAGTGATCTTTACACAACCGCTTCCCAATTCAGGCTTGGCCCAAACATCCGTCACCAATGGAATCTCTCGATCAACCAACGGCAACATCAACTTGCGTCCATCGCTGGCCATGTCACGGAGCTGAATCAGCGCTGGCAACATTTCTTTTCGTCGATCGTCCAGCTGCTTTAGTTCTAACTCGATGTCTGCAGATTCTTTGTCGTTTGCATCTTTGAGTTTTGCCCGCAGCTCTTTTTCAACTTTAGCGAAAGCTGCTTTTGGGTCAGGGTGAACGGCAACCGCAGTATCGCCCAGCATCGTCTCTGGCCGTGTCGTAGCAATCTCAACACGTGTGGGTTCACCGGGCTTGGGGTCGATAACGGGATAATAGAAGTGCCAAAAGAATCCCTTCTTTTTGATATTGTTGACTTCGTCATTGCTGACGGCGGTCCCAAGATGAGAATCCCAGTTGACCAAACGTTTTCCACGAAAGATCAATTGGTCATCGAACAATTCATAAAAGGTCGCTCGTACCGCTTCGGCGCATTGATCATCCAGCGTGAATCGCGTTCGCTGCCAATCGCAACTTGCGCCCATTCGTTTCAACTGACCAAGAATGCGTTTTTCGTACTGATCTTTCCAGTCCCAAATGCGTTGGACTAGCGCTTCCCGACCCAAGTCATGACGTGTTTTGTTTTCTTGCTCCTTCAGCCGACGTTCAACGACCGCTTGTGTAGCGATCCCGGCATGATCTGTGCCAGGCATCCAAAGCGCTTCATAGCCTTGCATCCGACGCGTTCGAACGAGAATGTCTTGTAGCGTATTGTTCAGCCCGTGCCCGAGATGCAACGCACCGGTGACGTTCGGGGGCGGAATGACGATTGTGAATGGTTTCTTGTCAGGGTTGACTTCTGCATGGGCGCATCCCGCATCATCCCAAGCCTTCAGGATTTTGGGGGCTGCTTCTGTGTGGTCGAATCGGTTTGGAATCGTCATGTGTATTTGGTGAGCAAAACAAGGTTGCGTACGAGCTGTTCTGGCATCGTAGACAAAAGCCAGACAGCGCATCGAGGCACTTTCATGCCATTTTCCTAAGCCGCATAGGTTATCGAGATGAGTCGATTTAGCCTACGGATGTTCGGCAAAGCGTGAGCCAGATTTTGAAAAACGAATTTTGCCTCCCAACGTCAAGACGGCTCCGAACAACGCCGCTCCAGAGCGTTTGAACGCAAGAAATCCCATTCCATCAAGCAGGTTTGTTATACTTTGGCGGGGAACGAATTGATTGAGCCGGAGGGTAACTATGGCTTTTTGCCGGGCTTGGTCATCGTCAAACTTTGGGTGCCTCCCTACAATTGTCACGCAGTTGATTGGCAAGTGCTGGTTCGCCCCTCGTTTAAGAAAGAGCGATGCCCCAACCCAATTCGTTTTCAACTCAGTCAGGTTTTAGCTACCGATTCCAAGCAACCCGTCACAGCGGCGATCAGAAACTGAGCATCACGGTGCTGGACGCCAGCAACGATTGCTACGAAGTCTTCGAATTGCCAGGCGAGTCCTTTGCGAGTGGTGAGCACAAGTTTTCAGATTTTTACCATTCCGACTGTGAATGTAGTGTCGACCAATGGCGACAATCGGTTCTTGAAACAAAGAAAGTAGCTGCACTGGAGTTTCGTATCGTCACACCATCGGGCTCGACCAAGTGGGTCCGCGAGACTCTGCATCCAGCTAGTCAGGACCAAGACGAAGAGGTGTGGATTGCGACTGTCCTCGACATCAGTAGCGAAAAAGAATCCAGCACCACGGATCCTGAGAGCGATACGAACTATCGCCAACTGGTAGAGTTCACAGCAGACGTTTTTTGGTCGGCAGGTATCGACGCACCGGTCAACTACCTATCGCCACAGTTTCAAGAAATGTTCGGCTACGACCCAGCGGATCGTATCGGTCGATCAGAGTACGAACTGGTGCATCCAGATGACCTTGACGATCTTCAACAGACTTTTGAGAACGGGGCTCGTGATGGAAAGCCTGTCTATCACGAATTTCGACATCGCTGCAAAGACGGCAGCTACATGTGGGTGATGGCGGCTGCAACCGCTGTGCTGGACGAGCATGGTAAAGCGGTCAGTTACCAAGGCATCATGCGCGACATCAGCCAGCGAAAAGAACTTGAGCAGCGGCAAGAGCGGATGACGAAAATCCTGCAATCGACATCCGACTTTGTTGGCGTCTGCCACCCTACGAAAGGCATTCTTTGGTCAAACAAACCTTTCAAGGATCTGCGTCCGGATTTAGACATCGAACAAAACCAAATTCCAATCACTGTGCTCTACCCAGATTGGGCACTCAATATAGTCCAGTATGAAGCAATTCCAACAGCTATTGAACAAGGCACTTGGTCGGGCGAAACGGCACTGCTGACTGAGGACGGTAACGAGATACCGACTTCTCAGGTCATCATTGCTCACAAGAATGATGACGGAAGCATCGATTACTTTTCGACGATCTTGCGTGATATCAGTATCCGCAAAGAGACCGAGCATGCGCTGCAAAAATCACAGGCGCAGTTTTTGCGAATGACTGAAAACGTGCCGGGGATGATTTATCGATACGTAATTCGCGCCGACGACAGCCATTGCATGGAGTTTGTTAGTTCGCAGTGCCGAGACATGTACGAGATCGAACCAGAAGAAGTGCTTGCTGATGCTGACAAACTGTTTGCTTGTTTAAACCCTGATGACAAGGCTCGTTTTGCGGCCGCTCTACAGGAGTCGCGGCTTTTGCTCACTCCGTTCCGTGTGGAGTACTGTGTGACTTTGCCTATTCAGGGTTTGCGATGGCGACAGAGCATTGGGCGTCCCACACGATACAAGAATGATGACACGATCTGGGATTGTGTTTCCATTGACATCACCAACCGCAAACAAGCCGAATTTCAAATGCAAGTTGCCAATGACGAATTGGCTCTAGCAACCAAGATGAAGGATGAGTTTCTGGCCAACATGAGCCACGAACTGCGCACTCCGCTCAATGCAATCCTGGGTATGAACGAAGGGTTATCCGAGGGAATGTATGGACCGATCACGGAACAACAAAAAGAAAGCTTCGAGGTGATTCGGCAAAGTGGATCTCACTTGCTGGATCTAATCAACGAAGTACTTGATCTGGCCAAAATTGAATCTGGTTCGGCGGAACTGGAACGTGCAGCCGTGGATGTCGGCAGGCTTTGCGAAACAAGCCAACAACTGGTCACACAACAGGCGGATAAAAAGAGCATCCAGGTCAGTCTCAGTGTGCCTCCGAAGTTGCCTGAGATTCAAGCAGATGAGAAACGTTTACGCCAAGTCTTTGTTAATCTGCTTAGCAATGCTGTCAAGTTCACGCCCGCAGGTGGGACCGTTTCTATCGCCGTCTCGCAGATCTCCAATACCACCAGCGATGTCCAAACGCTACGAGTCGCTGTAAGTGATACAGGGATTGGAATTGACGCCCAGCATGCCGAGACGATCTTTCAACCGTTTGTTCAAATTGACAGTTCGTTGAGCCGGAACTATGTTGGAACCGGCCTTGGGCTGTCGCTAGTCAAGCGTTTCGTAGAACTGCATTCGGGCAGCGTGAGCGTGAAAAGCGAATTGGGTTCAGGCACTTGCTTCACAATCGATTTGCCGTACCGAAAACTATCGCCCCAAGCACCTCAGGTTTCCGATTCGAGCTCTACTCAGCGACTTTTCAGTATGAAATCGGATTCAAAACAACCAAAACCTAACGCCAACGTGCGCTTCGCAACCATCTTGCTTGCTGAAGACAATGAGAATGTCGCGCTCGCCACGACTCGGTATCTAGAGATGTCTGGGTTCCGTGTCCTGGAGGCTTGTGATGGCGAGGCGGCGGTTCAAGTAGCGATTGAACACCATCCGGATTTGATTCTGATGGATATTCAAATGCCACGAGTCGACGGCTTGCAGGCCATCACGAGAATCCGCAACACGCCCAAACTGGAACAAGTTCCAATCATTGCATTGACAGGACTAGCGATGCCATCTGATGCGTCGCGTTGCTTGGAATGTGGTGCCAACCGGTATGTCGTCAAACCGTATTGCATCAGCGAATTGGTTCAGGCGATCCACGAATTGTTACCCAGTGATGACAAAGTCCCTGTTTAACAGACTACTTTACGTACACACGCAATCGAGCCGATTGATAAGACTTTGCACTGCCTGTAAATGTCCAATCGGGATGCCCGTTGGGGTTGTTGCCAATTCCAACATCAGCGTCCCTTTTGGCTTTCCAATTGTTGATTGCGAATATCGTTTTTTTTGCTGCAGTATGGTGGACCTGCATGGAACCGTATCCAGATCTCGGTGACGCTGGTTGGTCACCAAAGTCGTACTGTGAACCGGATGCGTTTTTTACTTTGGCGCTGTTGGAGGGGCTGTAGTTGTTTGGCCAAAATTCAATATTACCAACCAACCCTTTGCCACCATCGACTTGATCGACCGTTGAATAGACATCCATCGATTGAACGCTTTGCTGGAAATTTGCGTTGGTCGAAGCACCTGGGAGGCCAATCTTCGTGATGTCCTTTGTAAATGCATCCATCGCCACAAAGACGCTCCTGCGGTTGCCGCCACGATCCAATTCGACAAGGTAACCGATACGGCTGTAGGCGCTGACATCCTTGCTGCGATCAACACTGTATTGAATCTTGTCACTCAGATTGGTCAAATCCAATTCGTACACCAATTGATAGTCTTTTAGCTGCAACTGATCCAGTAAATCGGGTTCCTTGCCACCACGAAATGCAGCAACAGGAAGCCCCGTGCCGCCCATCAAATTCGGAGTGGCGGTCTTGTTCCAAGCGAACCGAAACGCCACTGGCTCAGTCACTTTAGGCGAAGTCAAAATCAGATCATCACCCGTGATCTTTGCATCTGCCGGATGGAACCCGCCCGATCCGACTCCGATAATTTCAAAATGGCTGGGAGTTTTGCCGTCTCGCGTCTTCAGGCCGCCAGCGGTGTTTTTAAAACTCAGTTTGATGTTGCCAGGCAACACCTTGAACTCATCCAAGCCAGGACTGCGCGCGACCACATCGCGACCATAAAGATTCTTGAGCGCCAACAGCGCCAAACGTTTGCCAACATCCTGTTTGTTTG
>CAYNNP010000012.1:0-23281 GCA_964398215.1 uncultured Pirellulaceae bacterium
GCGGCGCGTGCTGCTTACGCCAGATTGCTATCGCATACTTCGACTTTTGCCCAGTTCTCTTGGTTATCCTTGATGAACTTGAGGTGCCGCTCGTGGACTTGATACTTGTCATGCGAATCCCGATCCGCAAAGACAATGTGAAGTGATGCATCGAACAATCGGTTCACTTCGCGAATCAGTACTTTTTCACAAACGCCGACAGAAAAAGAAAGAGCTCCGTCGTGGTTGTCTAAGTATTTCCTGCACTCGCTAAGATGTTTTTCAACCGCTTCATCACTGTTGTCTTTCAAGGAAAAGAAAACATTGTGGGCCAATTGTGTCATTGCATTTGCTCGCAGCAGGATGAAGAAAAACGGTTGAAGACGTTTTCTATCCGCGAAGAACGATTTGTTCAACCACGCAGGGCAAAGCAGTTTTTCAAACTGCTTAAAGTAGCTCGGCTCTCCGAGCCGAGAAGTCGGCAGGTCTCGGCTGGGACAGCCGAGCTACTATGTTGACTACCTTGAAAAACTCGCTCAGGTCAGTAGCGGCTCGCTTGAAGTCGCGTGCGTCTCCTTCTACGTGAATGTGGACAACTTGGTGCAGCAAGATCCAACTGTGGCTACCGAGTCATCGCAGACAATTTGACAACTCACTGCAGCGAGTCACTTGTTCGTACGTCGCCGAAAGTTTTGAAATCGACAAACCACTTGGCAAGAAAGGGAACGGTTGGGTGCAACGATTGGGGTAGTTCTGCCCTTCCCAAGAAGGGTGCATTTTACGGAACACGCCAAGGGGTAGCATTGTTTCTGTTGTTTTCAAAATTTAACGGAACATTTTTTTTCGGTAAATGTGTCGAAATCGTCCTTTGAATCCGTTCTTCCAAGGCCACTTGCGGGGTTTAAGTCAACAGCGGAGGCGCTATGCAGTTAGCCTTTGCCATGCCTGATTTGATGTGATTGAGGATTGATGTTGGAAAGTGAAGAATATCCGTGGCTTTTGGGCCGCGTTCCTAATGGTTTTTGGGATGTGAGAGATAACCGCGTGCGATACATGGATTGGCTCGCCCAGCGTTCCAATTTCAACAATCCAGAGGACTGGTACTCGGTAAGCAAAAGCCATTTTAAGAACAATCACGGTGGTGGTCTTCTTATGACAAAGTATGGCGACTCGCTGTGCGTTGCGCTTCAAGACTATTGCCCCGATTTCAATTGGTTGCCTTGGAAGTTCCGTAGAACTCGGAACAACTTCTGGTCTTCTGCCGAAAATCGACACCAATACATGAATTGGCTCGAAGCAGAGTTAGGGATAACAGAGATCGATCAGTGGTATCGCGTCACGAAGCAAACATTCAAAAAGCACCATGGCGCCGGTTTACTTTATGGATGTTATGGTGACTCCGTGCTCGCAGCGGTTCGCGAACATCATCCCGATCATCCATGGCATCCTTGGCTTTTCAACGAATCGCCTCATCGATTTTGGAGTGACGCTAAGAACCGACGTGCTTACATGTCATGGCTTGGTGAAAAGCTCGGCTTTAAAAGTCCTGAAGATTGGTATTCCGTTACCACAAAGCACTTTCATGAAAACAGTGGCGCGGGGTTTCTGTCGATCTGCCACGGTGACTCGCCTCAGAAAGCCGTACAAGAATTCTTGCCAGTTCTGCCGAAAACACCTTGGCTATTCTCATCTGTTCCGCAGCAGTATTGGCAGGATGTTGAAAATCGAATCAGTTACCTGAGATGGTTGGGAGAAAAACTAGGGTTCCGAACTTCATCAGACTGGTTTCGCTTGTCATCCACCGACTTTCGCAAAGAACGCGGACGTGGATTGTTAGCTTTTTACGCCAGTCGATCGATCGGAAAAGCGATCACCGAAGCTCTCCGCGAAAACGGAAATCGCAACATCGTCGTATGGCCAATCATTCAACTGATCGAATGCTCATCTACCAGCAGAGATCCACAAAAGCTGTTCCTGGCTCTCAGTTCATAGCGATTTCAATAATGGGTGACAGGCCCAATCGCTGTCTTGCACGTATCAACACACGGCGAAGTCTTGATGGCTTCGTCGTCAAAGCCGAGCCCGGCGGTCTAACCATGAACACAATGAGTTCATTGTTACAAGCTCAATTTCAAAATGATCGAAGGCGACGTTTTGAGGTTCTAACGTTTTGAGGTTCTAAAATCGCGTTACTCTCTGAGTCAAGCGAACGTACGTCCACTGTCCGTTGGCAAAGTTGCGACCGGATACGCCCAAGACCATAAACGCACCCAGGATTTACGCGCATTGAACATCGATTCCCTCCGGGGTAGGTCGCAGGCATGGTTAAACGAGAAGTGAGCGACGAATCGGTTGACCGACGTTCGCTGGTCCATCAGCTTTGCGCCGAGTTCGGAACGCAGTGGAACATTGGCAAACGCCCACAGATAGAAAAGTATCTGAGTAGCAACTCGGATTCTGTGCGATCGCTGTTACTTGAAGAATTGCTGCGGGCGGAGCGTGAGCTGAAGAGAAAATCACGGCAGCCTTGTTCCGTCGACGACTATCTGGCGCGTTTTCCGAACGATGCGGCGATCGTCAATCGAGTGATTGGCAATGCGATGGAAGACACGCTGGACAGTGCTGCGATTTCGGAACCGGATGCGACGATTCACCATCAACAATCGAAAACGGCTGTTAATGAGGTAACAATCGATGCGGCAACGAGTCTGGGTGCGTCCCAGTCGGCCCCAGATGCATCGCCAGCCACACGCGCGCTGAAACTCTTCGGTGACTACGAACTGATCGACGAAATCGCTCGCGGAGGGATGGGCGTTGTCTATAAGGCGCGGCAGGTAAAGCTGAATCGAATTGTTGCGATCAAGATGATTTTGTCGGGGCAGCATACAGGCAGTGAAGAGGTTGAGCGTTTCCAGATCGAAGCCGAAGCTGCGGCCAATCTGACGCACCCTGGAATCGTACCGATCTTTGAGATCGGAGAGCATTCTGGGCAACATTACTTTTCGATGGGTTTCGTGGAAGGACGAAGTCTTGGTGACCGAGAGTACAGCAATCTTACCCCGCCGCTGCGCCGCCAAGATGTCGACGCACTGAGCGAAGAATTAAAACGCCGTGTTGCGGCAAAGCCCAACGATGACCGCTGGCAAATTCTTCAGACTCAAGTCAGAAAGATTTTGGGGGCCACCAATACCGACCTGTAATTTGAGAGAAAGGCCAGCTGCGATTGCTTTACCCGGGGCTTCGATCAGCGACCTTTGACGTGACTAGGCTACTGCGCCAACGAACTTGGGCCGATGTTGTGTTACACTGAATCAGCAAACTACGCGTGTGAATTGATTCACCATCGTAATATCTCACTGCAGGCCCGAACGTGACGACTGATCAGACCAACACGCCCAAGCCCGTTAAAAAACTAAGCTTGCGAAAGCGGATTGTTTTTAGTGCATTGGCAACCACCGTTTTCTTTACTTTGGCAGAGTGTACATTCAGAGTCATCGAACTCGTCTACCCGCCCCGGAATATCGATTTTGGAATGGGGTTCGACAGCAACAGCCGAGTGTTTGGACCTTCTCGGCTGCACCCAGATCAACTAGAAACCGACCCTGCCAAACGCGTGAGTTTTGTTCGTCAGAAGTTTCCAATCCAAAAGCCTGCCAAGACGTTTCGAATTGTCGCGCTAGGTGGTTCTTCCGTGAACTACTTGGAAAAAGAGTTCAACGAGTTGGAACGCGAATTGGCAAACGCAAGCGACCGCTTTGACAAAGTTGAAATCATTAACTGTGGTGGATTTGCGTACGGAAGTCATCGTCTGGTCGTTGTGATGCGCGAGATGCTGGAGTACTCACCCGATTTGATCTTGTTGTACACCGGCCACAATGAATTCGAGGAAGTGGAGCAATTGCAGCTTTCGGGCGTCAAGAACATTCAGTTTGAAAAGACCATTTCAAGTTTGGCGATCGTCCGTTTCATTCGCGACCGCAAAGCCGATTACGAACTCAGCAAGCTTGAAAGAGAACACAATCAACGTGTCTTGTCGAATGTGGAACCTGTCAGCGAAACGAACTTTGCCAGAGCTTGGCAGCATCAATTCAACGAGGAAGATGTTGCTGCGAGAATGAAACACTATGAACACAATCTGCGTTTGATCTTGAGTGTTGCCGATCGCAACAAGACGCCGGTTATCATTGGCACCGTGTCCAGTAACCTGCTGCAACCTTACCTGCCCCAGGGTTCGGCGGCGAAGTACAAGCAAGTATACGATCTTTGGAAGAATGAAAAGACTGAAGAGGGATTGGAACTGGCTAAACAAATATTGAAAGACACTGTTGGTCGCCATCAATGCAGTGAGCTGGAAAATGAAATCATCCGACAGCTAGCGGCCGAATTCAGTTTGCCGCTTGTGGACGTAGAATCGATGGTTGCTGACGCGGAGCCGAATGGCATTCCGGGCGAAACAATGTTTGATGATCATTGCCATTTAAATCGGTCAGGGCGTGCTGTCTGGATTAAGGGGTATGAACCATCGATACGGGCGGCCCTACACGCACCAATTAGTGAACCAAAATAGATGGGTTTACAGAATGCTTGGCCCAGGGCAAATCACTTTTTCAATCTGAGTTGTTCATAGATCCGGCACTCCTTCCCGATTTAAAGCGATTTTCAATTCAGTCGGGCAGGAATGCCCAACCTACTTTGATTTACCCTGATGCGTGGCCCAGGACCATAAGGCGGGCAGCGCGTCATCTGCTAAGATTGACAGATAGAACTTAACGGTCCTTCGCAATGGAACCAATCAATTGAACCCAAGTGTCTTTTCTGCTCGCCGCTCATTCTGGCCCAAGTTGATTGTGGCGTGTGTGTTATTTCATGGTGGGTTTGCGAGTGCCAAGCATCCGTATGATCTACCAGAGCACGTCAAGATAAAACTTGATGACTTGGTGAAGCCGCCCAAAGAAATTCAAGACTTGATCACGCAAGGAAACGTTTTGCTCTTTGCTGGTCAGCCACCAGAAATTCAAGCCAACTCTCGGTTCTCGTCTTCCAAACGCGATCAGCTTGATGCGGAAACACATTACCAGCTCGCGTTCAATTTAAAGTATCGGAAGACGTGGAATACGGTACGTGATGGCGATCAGTTGCTTTTGAAAATCAATGTGAATTTTACGAGAGTGAAGATACAACAGGCCCATGGAATCTTTTTCAAAGTACGCCCCGGCGAAACGGGGTTCTGGGAAAACAAGTTAGTGCTTCATGAGTTTGATCATGTCCGCATCTCATCGGATCCAAAAGTTGAAAAACTGTTTCTGAGCCGGCTACACAAAGCGTCCAAGATCACCAAGGAATTAACTCCATCCACACGGGTCAACAACGCAAACATCGACACTTACATCAGCAAGCATGCAAAAACGATATTTAACGATGTGATTGACATGGTCGGAATTCGTTATCGAGAGCTGGATCGGGTAACATCGAACGGAAAACGTCCAATTCCGGCCGATTCGAACTTGTTGCGCTGGCCTTAGCGCCCAGGATCGGCAATAATCGCAGTGGCCCTGCAACTTGTCTGTCAGCTAATCATCTTGCGCAGCGATGTCCCTGCGCGATCCCTATTCTTCACTCCTGTCAGAGAATCGCCATGCGATATTTTGTTCTTGGAATGTTTTGCTTAGTCGGTTCGGCCGTGTCTGCACAGCAGATTAACACGCAGGTTCCGTTTCAAACATTGAATTCGAGTTTCTTCGAGAGCACTGGGGTGACTTGGAATTTGAATGGCCCTGGCTGGTTCGCAAATTTTGGTGGCCAAACAGTTCCGCCATTTGGCAACTTCGATCCGAATACTGGAGTCCAGACGGGCGCGGCGTTTCGTGGCAACGGCGTGAATGGAAACATCGCATTCAATTTCGCGCAGGGTAGCAACCGATCCATTACATCGACTACCCCATCTTTGACCACTACCGACGGAGTCCCTGGCAGTTTCCAAGCGCAAACGATTCGACCGTTTGTGACTGGAATTTCGCCAGTGATCGGCGGGGCTCCAATCGTTAACTATCCGAGTGTTCAACTCGGACAGATTCCCGGCCAAGGTGGTCAAATGGCAAACGCGGTCGCGCAATCACAGCGAGCAGACTTTCAAAGGCGGATCGCCAGATCCAATGACGTCAAGCAGAAGAAGGCCCTTGAGTACTTTAACCGTGGTCAGCGTGCTGAAGTCGAAGGCAACAAGAAAATGGCTCGCGCAAACTATCGCACCGCCCTTGCTCATGCCCAGGGCGAATTACGCATGATGGTGATTGGCAAACTGCGTCAAAACGGTTGGATTCGCTAGGAAACCAAATTGGCGATTTTCCGGTCGCTGGTTACCAGCTACCAGAAAACCGCATTTCAAAACTGACGCGTCGGGGGTTGCCCAAGACGCTGTTCAGTCCAGCAGGTGCACCATCAATCCGCTGCGCAACTTTGGCTCGAACCATGTGCTCTTTGGCGGCATGACTTCGCCAGCGTCAGAGACAGCCATCAACTGTTCGATCGACGTTGGGTACATCGAAACAGCGAATGCCCAATCGCCGCTGTCAACTCGCTTCTCAAGTTCATCGGTTCCACGGATGCCGCCAACAAAATCGATTCGCGGGTCGGTTCGAACGTCGTTGATTCCAAAAATCGGCGCGATCACTCGCTTTTCCAGAATCGCGACGTCCAAGCGGTTGATTGTGTCGTTCTGATCGATCGTGTCCGCAGGCACAGTCAAACGGTACCACTGTTTTGCAAGATAGATGCAAAACGATCCGCTGGCATCTGGGATTGGGTTATCGGTCAGTTCCACCGAACCAACTTCGGCCAACTTTTGCAGTACGTCAGCTGCCGACATTCCGCCCAAATCTTTGATGATTCGGTTGTAGGCCAAGATTTTCAACTCGCTTTCAGGGAACAAGACGGTCAAGAACCAGTTGTACTCTTCATCGCCAGTATGGTTTTCGTTTGCATCGCGGCGCTGCTTTCCTGCTCGCCAAGCACTGGCGGCTCGGTGGTGGCCATCCGCAACGTAGAAGGCGGAAACACTGCCGAGTTCAGCAAGGTAGCTTTCGGGCGAATCGATTTTCCAAACGGTATGTTGGACTCCGTCAGGAGCGGTGAAATCGTACAGCGGATCTGACGTGATTGCCTGAGCAACCTGTGTGTTCAGATTTTCGTTGTCACGATAGGTCAAAAATACGGGGCCAGCGTGGGCAGCCAAGGTCGTGACGTGCCGCGTCCGGTCGTCTTCTTTTGCTGGACGCGTGAACTCGTGCTTTAGGATCAAGTTGTTTTCATAGTCATCAATGTGGCAGCAGCAAACAACGCCTACTTGAGCCTTGCCGTTCATGATTTGGCGATACAAAAAGATCGATTCAGAATCGTCTTGCTGTAAAACATCGTCGGAAATGAAGCTGCGAAGATTGTCTGCCGCTTTGGTATAAATCTCGTCCGCATAAGGATCTGTATCGGCTGGCAAATCGATATCGGGTCGAATGACATGCAAAAACGACATCGCGTTACCCTCCGCCAGAGCGACGGCTTCATCACGATTCACGACATCGTAGGGGACACTCGCAACGGCGGCCGCATTTTCTGGCTTTGGACGGACGGCTCTGAATGCTTTCACTCGGGGCATGGCGACGATCCTTTCTTTGATTGGAGAGCGAGCCTAGCGTCGCTCGTGGTGAACTGGGGCAGCAATTGAATTTGTTCTCACGGTATCGATCCACATGAATTCGTGCCAGCCCCGTGGATTTAGTGGCGTTTACTTGAGCGCTCGGCGGCCGTGGTGTTGCCGAACTTTGTTGACAAACGCAAAAGCAGGTGCGTAGGACTTTAGTAGACCGACAATGCGACTGGTCGAAACGTTCCAGGCTGCAGACACGGCGCTTGGTTGGCCACCAGCGGCATGCATGTCGTTCAGAATCATTGCTAACACAGCTGGCTTGTCCACATTCGATTCGTTCAGCCGCATCGAGTGACCCTTGTAGCGTTGATGTATCTGCGACTCCAGGTCGTTTTGGATCTTTAGATCGATACCAGAAGTCGTTCGGACTTCAACGGCTAGCGAATAGCGAAGACGGCGGAGGGCGACTGCGCGATTGTCGGCTTGGCTGCGTCGCTCGGTTGCTTCGCCAATCACACCAGTTGGACGGTGCGTTAGAAAGACTCCCGAGCTTGTTTTGTTTCGATGTTGTCCACCGGGGCCACTTCTGCGCTGAGTCCGCAGTTCGCATTGTTGCAAAAGTTCATCAGGCTCAAGTGCAGCAGGATGCGGCGCGTCAACCAATGAAATCTCTAATCGCGTTTCGACAGTCGGAATCGTCGGCGCATGGGAGTCGTCGTCAGGCTGAGAATTATCCATTGAAGCAATTTTGCATCCACGTTTTTATATCCGAAGCAACCGATCGACTACCTAGTTTGGCAGATCCGTGGCAGCGTTGACCGACCCAAAGCAAAAGATCCTGGGGTGGAACATCCGGCAATGGGCAGAGCACGCGATAGGCAGATGTCTGTATGACGCCGTTCTGTGCTTGCACAATCGATGAAACGCTTTGGATTTCTGTTTCAATCACATGGGTTGGATCTGAATGCAAGCTTACTCGAACAACGGTCCCATGACGTACTTGGGATCGATTCTTTGCATCCAAAACCAGTGTTGCTTGGAGTTGCCCGTTCTTTGCAATTTCGCAAATGGGTCGTCCGGTGATGGCTTCCTTGCCATTTAATTCAGCCAAAGTGCTGGGGGCTGAATCGCCGACAGCGGGAATAAGAAAGCCGTCGGAGGGTGCTGTGATTTTGCTCATGCTGAGTCGTTGCTGCACCCCATCTAGCTGGGAAGCGATCGAATCACAGGCCGCTTGTAAAACGTCCCAGTGCTTGGTCACATCGGGCCGAGCCTGCGAGGAAGTTGCCAGAGCCTGTCGATGAGAATTTTCCAGGCGGATTTTTGCCATCCGCAAATCAGCTTGCAGCGACAGTTGTTCCAGCCGGACGGATTCGTCCGCCAACTGCATAAGACTCTGAGCTTCGGATACTTGGTCGCCAAATTCCAAAGACACGTCTTGGATCAAACCATTATTGGGAGCAAAGACGACAAGAGAATCGCGCGATTCGACTTGTCCTGCAAGTTTCTGATGTCGCGGGAAGGGAACAAACAAGAACGCGGCCATCAGTGCAGCGAACAGGCAAAGAGTTCCTGCGCGGCGCCATTTCGATACGGCAGCCCAGTGGTTTCTTCCGGTTAGCACTCCAGCGGCTTTTCCAATCGAACGTGCAACGATAGCGACCGCCGCAACAGCAAGTGCCAAGGATGCAAGTCCATGAAGTTGAAACCAACTTGCGGCGGTCACAACAAATGCTGCGATCGCCAACGTAACAAAGATCCTGTACACGCGACTCAGGAACCAGTAGATCGCTAGCAGCGCAGATCGCAAATCGAGGCGCTGGCGAATCGAATATCCGGCGCCAGCGAAACGGGAAATGACAACTGCGCGAAACGCGCTTAGTGATTCCGAACGGAGGTTTGTGCTGTCCATTAAGTCGCCCAGTACGTAATAGCCGTCATAGCGCATCAATGGGTTGGCATTGAATAGCAAGGTGCTAATGCTGCAAACGAGCATGATGTTTAGTGCAGCAAGCCGAGTTGTCGGGTCAACCGACGACATCCAAACGATTCCGGCAATCGACGCCACGATCAGTTCGATATAAATCCCAGCGAGCATCACGGCGATACGCTTGGTCGTTGACGATTGTCGCCAAACGTCGGTCACATCACAGTAGGGACATGGGAATCCACAGAACAAATAGACGCCAACGTTCCCGCATCGCGAGTTGATTCGCCGGCACATGACGGCGTGCCCCAGTTCGTGCAAGGCTTTGGTCACTACAAAACAAATTCCAAACGCGATTACACTTTGTGAATTCAGGTAGGCGGACACACCGCGCAAATCGACGACCAGTTGGCTTGAGCGGGCAAGCACCATGACCGCCACGGTCAGCATTGTGATGCACCAAAAGCAAATTGCTGCTGGCGCGAATAACACGCCAGTTCGCGGCGCCAGCCAATTGGCTATGTTATCGATCGATCCGATCGGGATGCGAATCGCGAGCAACGAGAATCGGCGTTTGGAAGCAGCTGTTCTTTCGCGAAGCAACCCAGCGGTGCGAGCTTGCTGGGCGAGATCCTGGTCATAGGGTTCATCACTGCAAAGCTGGTTCCAAATCTGTTCAGAGACGCGCGTGAATCGGCCAGCAATTTCATCGATAACAATGCGATAGAACCGCTTGCGAGAACGAATCTGAACGGAGGTCAGGTCGCTACGCAGACGCGGGCTGATCGCTGGTGAATTTTTCATGCCGTAGCGCAGTTCCGATCGCTTTCAAATCTAGCGTTTGAGACGCATGTTTACATTTGTGCCTGGGACCAGACGCCACTGGGTTGGGTTGTCTTTGCGGCGTTGGTTGACCACTTCTGCGTGAAGCCGAAAACGCTCTCCCGGCAAGACCTGCGGGTCTGTCGAAAGAACGGTGCCCAAAAGAGTTTGCTGGCGTTTTTCGTCATCAGTCCAGTGAACCGTGACCGCCATTCCTTTACATTCGCTGGGAGAAATGTCGCCGATTTCTGCTAATGCGTGAATATGAAGCTTGTCCAATTGAGCAACCGTCGCGATTGGTTCTCCGCGTTCGATCCATTCACCATTCTCGCGATTCAGATTCAGTACCACGCCTTCGATTGGTGATTCCATGTGAAGATTGCGAAGCTGGTCATCAATCGTCGACAGTTCGGACTCACGCAACGCCACTTCGACTTGTTGCCTACGCATATCCCTCGACGCCTGCGCGACTTCCAGATGCCCGCGTTCGACGGCTAGGCGAAGTTTCCGAAGTTGGCTTTGTGGTATCGCACCTTTGACATCGGCTTGGATGTTGCGACTGGTTTCGAGTTCGGCCTCTGCTTCCGCCAAGGAGGTTTCTGCATAGCGCAAACCCAGATTGTCAATCGCGTCGTCCTTGGCTGCTTGCAATCGAAGTGTTGCTGCACTGCGCCGGATCAGCAAACTGCGATCGTCCAATTTAGCAATTCGGTCGTTAGTCACCACGCTCTGATTGACTTTCACCGAAAGACCGACGATTCGCCCACTGGCAAGCGCCGGAACTCTCACTTCGCGTGCAAATTGCACGACGCAATCATGTAGCTGGATGTCTTGACCGGTTGCTTGATCTGTTGCCCCAAAGGAGACCACGCAGAGGAATAACAACAAATGGGGGCTTTGTCTTTTGGCAAAATTCAACTTTCATTCTCCAGCAACACCGATTCACTCGCAGGCCCTACGTACATTCGATAGGTGCCTTGCAGGTTTCGGATCAAATCTTGAAACAGCAAATAGCCAGCCGCTGCGTGACCGCAGCGAAATGCGACGCGAACAGGCGCGCCAGTTTTGGATTCATATTCGCCCCGTATGTCTTCAACCGTCCAGGCTTCGCGTTGCAATCGCAACAGCGCGGCTGTGGACGCCGTAGTGTTTTCATCTTCCGCGGTCGATGGCCCAAGACGCAGCAAACTGGCATGCCAGTTTTGATTGGGTTCTGCGTCCAAGCTAACCAGTGCACTGAAGTCTTTGTCGCCGCGTGCCGTCTTGACGTGGTTCAGTCGATTTTGCGGAATACGTGCTTCCACAATCCAGTCAGAATTCTGCGCAACAATGTGAAGTAGATGATCGCCACGTCGAAGCGGCCGGCCAGCAAGCCTTTCGTGCAACCGCCAGCCATCAACCGTACCGTTGCGGTCCGAACGAATCACCAAAGAGCTTTGGATCTCGTTGAGCAACGCTAGCTGACTGTCAATCGACGCGGTTTCTTCTTTTGCCAACTGCAACTGGCCTTCGATCTGTGTGACTTGTTCGCGCCGATCACCTTGAGCTTCAATCAAGGATGTATTCAGCCGGTCCGCTTGCTGCAGAAGTACCGACTTGCGTCCAACCAACTGAGTGATTTTTCGAGTCAATTCCGGATCATCAAGCGTGATCAACGGCGTGCCAGCGGTCACGTTTTGTCCGTGATCGACGTGGACCATCCGGGCGATTGCATCTCGTGGAACACTCAGCGATTGCCGCTCGGCCGGACGAACGATACCCGTACCGTTGACAACGATGGGCATTGGAAAGAACACCAGCAACAGCAAAGCGGTTCCCAAAAGCATGATGGTTATCGGACGGGCGTATCGCTTTCCGCGATTGCGAACCGAAGGGGAAAGCGACGATAGCATTCGCATGCCGGGAATCGATTCCAATCGCCCAGCATGTTTCAAGGCCATGTCGGCATGAGTAACGAAACGCGCCAGTTCGCTTGCGTAGGTTTCCGAAATGCCTTCGCGTCGTCGATCTCGTAAACCGACAACGCGAATTGCGCCAGCTCCGTCGGGAGCCACAACTAGCCCATGCGTCAGATTGCTTTCAGCTGCATCAATGCGTAGTTGTGTCACGCAACCAGAGCCGATCGAATTTTCTGCGGCCATCTGAAGTCGATTGGCTGCGGGCGAGTTGTGATCGATCTCATTGACATGGTTCGCTGCTACCAATCGAGCAGTTCCGCTGTTGATGTAGCAGACTGCGGCTTGATCCAGGTCAAACACTTCCGCTGCTAAATCCGCTGTGATAGCTTCGATGCGTTCCGACGACACAGGCTGATGGAGCCTGAGTACGGCATCATCAACGCGTCGGACAAGTTCTTGTTTTGCAAAGAGTTCTCGGAGCTGCGTTGCCCTCACAAACTCGCCAGCCAAGTCCGCCATTTGAACTGAAAACCGCAAGAAGCCGCGTTGTGTCGTTACGCCTGCCCCTGCATCCAAGAATACTTGCAGCACAAACTTTTCTGCTGCTGTTTGCTCGGATTCGATGGGCACAATCGCAACAGGAAATTCTGTTGGATTGAGGACTGAGTCTTCGTGTGTCGCACCAACGGTTGGCGGTACAACGGCTGGCTGCCCGTCGGCAACAATTGTTCGCAGTAAGTTTTGTTGAACTGATTTCGATTCCGGTGCGATGGAATCTGCACGGCACGCACCAATCGAGACGAGCGGTGTGAATTGTTCGTTGCTGCGATCGAATTGCCATATCGTGACACCCTGTCCGGCCATGGCGCGTTGGACGCGGTCAGCGAACAATGCAAAAAACTTTTGGACGGGTTGTACCTGCTTGGCTGCGACAGCAATTTCGCGAATGATTGCTGTGATTTCTCGACTCGTCGCTTGGACCAAAGCGTCTGATGGTTGCGACGGTCTTGAGCGCGCAGCAGGCGCCGAATTCGCACTTGGCAAACTTGGGTGAAAGACGAATGGCTGATTTGACGGGGTTGTGGTCAAGCGTCCATGCCTGCTGTAAACCAACTCTTGACGTTCGGAAATGTCTCGAATCGGGAAGAACCTTCCGTTTCAGCCTCTTCGATATCAAATCCGGTTGGCCGTGGACAACGCCGTTTAATGCAAATTTGACCATGCTGAACAATAAACACGCATTCCCGTAGCCGGAACGATTCGCAACAATGGATTGATGTCAAAAACAATGAAAGCTAAGCGACGGCGTACCACGATCCTCCCAGAAAATCAGACCGACAGTTTGGGCGAGGATCTGCTGAATGATGATCACGACAGCGCGCTACCTGATTCACTGCCGCCAAGCGAGGAAGTTTTGAAAACCGAAGAAGACGTTGTGTCCAAAGAACCCAAGTCATTTCTTTTGCCTGGAATTGTGATCACATTTCTGATCGCGATCGCAGTATTGGTGATTGCGAACACCGATTGGTTCCGTCGTGGCCCAGCTCAGTCCCCGGCTTCCAGTCCGATTCCCGCCAGGTACAGCGGCGAACGGTCATTCAAATACCTGAAGGCTTTGTGCGATTTTGGTCCGCGACCTTCGGGTTCCGCTGCGATGTCTGAACAGCAAAATGCGCTGAAAGACTTTTTCACCAAGGCAGGCGCGACGGTCCAAATGCAATCGTTTCAAATCCGACATCCTCAGGACGGATCCAATGTGACCCTGTCAAATTTGATCGCCAGCTTTAACTTGAAAGCGGCTAAGAGATTTTTGGTCTGTGCCCATTACGACACGCGGCCGTTCCCAGATCGAGACGCGACCAATCCGACCGGAGTTTTTGTGGGAGCAAACGACGGCGCGAGCGGCACCGCTGGGTTAATGGAGCTGGCAAATCAGATGGGGGATTTGCCTGCAGATGTGGGCGTGGACTTGGTGATGTTCGACGGCGAAGAATTTGTATTCCAACAGGGGCGTGATGATTACTTTTTGGGATCTACGTTTTTCGCAAAAAAATATGCGCAAGCACCTCCGACAACCGCTTACCAAGCGGGGATTTTACTGGACATGATCGGCGACAAAGAACTGACGCTGTATTACGAACGAAACAGTATGCGTTACGCGCGAAGTGTGGCAAAAAGCGTTTGGCGAACTGCAGATAAACTAGGCGTTCGTGCGTTCATTTCACGCAGTCGACGCGGCGCTATCGATGACGATCATATTCCACTGAATGAATTTGCAAAAATCCCAACGATTGATATCATCGATTTTGATTATCCACGAGCGGGCGTTGGGGCACCGTCATACTGGCACACTGAGAAGGATGTGCCTGCGAACTGCAGCGGCGAATCCATTGCTGCGGTTGTTTGGGTTGTACACGAATGGATCAAGTCTCAATAGTTTCAATAGTTTCAGCACCGATTTTCAAATTTGATCTATCACGATGTTTCTCAGCCAATTCCTGATCGCTTGCGCTCTGTTGTTCTTTGGCGGTTGGCTACATTGGAGTGAACGCCGCGGCTGGCCAGGCGAGAAATACGACAGCGATTTGGATCAAGTTTATCTGCGGCGTCGGGCTCGTTCGCGCAATCGTGTCACCGTGATGTTCGTGATTTCAGGCATCCTGGTGCTTGTCAGTGCATTCGTGAGCACAGGAAAGCGGGATCCTGATGACAAATTTCCAGCGGCGTTTTTTGTGGCTGCGTGGACGATCGTTACATTTGTATTGATGGTGATTCTGATCCTGGCGATGATCGATGTCGTGCGGACACAGAATTACGAAAAGCACAAACGGAAAGAGATTCGCCAAACCACCTTTAAGAATACCGACTCGAATGAGATCGACTGAGTCCTGATTCTTTGCTTACTGCAAACCGGACTCAGCCCAGGGCAACCGTCAGACGTGCAGCGGTCTCTACTGCTCAAACGCGTTAGCCTGTTGGATTTTGTCACGCGCTTCATCAGCCCACATGCTTTCAGGGCTCAATTCGACGAAACGTTTCCAGTGAACCATCGCACGGTCTGGGAGCCCCGTCTGTTCCAGCACTCTAGCAAGATCAAAGTGCGCTTCGGCGTATTCCTCATGCAGCGAAATTGCACCACGAAACGCTGCGATAGCGAGTGTCAACTGTCCGGTTTCAGCCAGGACATTACCGAGACTCGCACGGGCTTCGACGAACTCGGGATCCAGTTCAATAGCCGTGTAGTACCGCTCCCTCGCTGCGATGATTTCGCCGCTTCGGTATAGCAATTCGGCGATTTGAAAACTAATGTCAGCGCGGGCTCCATCGCGCGACAAGATTGCGTGATAAAAATCGATTGCAGTATCCAAGTCGCCTTCGTCTTCCGAAGCATAAGCAGCAGCAAGCAGATCATCCGCTGGACCGGGCTTGTCGTTTGCGATCGAAATGGAGATTGGTTCATCTGGATCTGATTCCGATTCAAGCTCTTCGATCAACTGATCTTCGATTGCATCAAAGTCAAACCGCATCTGCCCGCTGGGCTCCAAGAGTCCGCCGCCATCTCGCAGCAAGACGTGCTTGCCTTCGATCAAAATCGACAATTGGTCCAGCGGCCTGCGAATATGCGGAACCACTTCAACTAGATCAACCAACTTTTGTTCGATCGCCTTGCCGCTCGCACCCTTGGCGATCCAGCCCGCCAAACGTTTGGCCGTCGCCACTTCTTGATAATCAAAGTACGGCAGTTTATGGACTGTGCGGATTGGCGATATCAAACCAAGGCGATGCCAACGACGAATGACTCGAACCGAAACACCAAGCAGCGATGCCAGCATGGCCGGTGTGTGGTAACTGCGAATCGATTGCTCGACATCCACCAAGCCAAGACGTTCCCATAGATCCGTCTCGTGCAAAATTTCCAACTCACCTCGCGCGGCTTGCGCAAGCACCTGATCGCTTAACAATTGGGCTTCAGCAAGCGGGGGTTCGTCGGCCCCAATCACGACCCAGTCCAATTTCTTTGCATCAACCCCGACGACCACGGCGCCGCGCGAGCGAATCAGATTGGTGGCCTCACGCCGATTCATGCTTCCCAATCGGCCCACAAAAGCAATTTGAGTACCATCAAGTCGATCGAGGCCTGACTGTGACGGAGGTGTTGCAGAAACCATGAAGCTATGTGGATCGAGTCGCAACCGTCTCGGTTGCTGCAAAACGTCAATTATGTCGGTTTCGCTTCCAGTTGCGACGCTGATTCTTACGGACTGTTCACTTTTAGTTTCGACTTGACTTTTATGACACCCGACACCGACCTTACCGCTGCGATGGCAAGAGTTTTGTCCCCCATATTGGAAACGAGGCCATCGAGCTGAATGATCCCATTTCCAGAATCTTCAACGGTAATTGAATCAAGACCAAGGCGGTTGAGAGCGGATAGGACCCTGTTTTCGACCGGGTCACGGTTGATTTCTGTCATTTGCGTTCGTGCAAAATAGTATGTTGAGGTAAAATTTAAGTGCCTCAAGTGCATTTTCCGGACTGCACAAAAGCGCAATCTAACAGAGGTCGTGATGCATTTCAATTCCCACCATCAATGTTTGCCTGCGGACTTTCGTGCAGACGGCAAAAGACGCCGTGAACCAACCGCCGAAGTAAAAAGGAGTTGATTTGAGCAACAGTGACGAGCAGCATGACGAAAGTGAATCTAGCGGTTTGAGCAGCAGATTGAGCTTGGTTGGGTCCCGAATTGGCGAGTATCAGGTGCTGCGCAAACTCGGGCGTGGCGGAATGGCGGACGTGTATGCAGCACGCCAAATTTCGCTGGGGCGCGAAAGTGCCATCAAGGTTCTGCGTGACGAATATTCTCGCGATAAAGATTACATCGCTCGCTTTCAGCGTGAAGCTCGGGCTGCTGCGAAACTCAACCACCCCAACATCGTCCAGGTGTACGAAGTAGGTTGCGACGAACAGCATTTCATTTCACAAGAATTGGTCAACGGCAAGAATCTCAAAGAGGTGCTCAATGAATCGGGGCCGCTGGGATCTGAGCAAGCGATTGAAGTTTTGGTTGCCGTCGCATCAGCGTTGGAGGCCGCATCGGATGTTGGCATTATTCACCGCGATGTCAAACCTGAAAACATTATGCGTTCCGAAAAAGGCATCATCAAAGTCGCCGATTTTGGGCTCGCAAGATTGTCTTCTGATGGCGAAGCATCGCGTGCAGGATTGACCCAAGCCGGGATCACTTTGGGAACGCCTCGTTACATGAGCCCAGAGCAGGTGCAAGGAAAAGTTGCTGATGTTCGCAGCGATTTGTATGCGCTGGGTGTCACGATGTATCACTTGCTGTCAGGCCGGCCACCGTTTGAAGCGGACGATCCTCTGGCTCTAGCGGTATTGCATCTGCACGAAACTCCCGAGCCGTTGGATCGAACTCGGGGACAAGACGACATTCCGGAATGGATGATTGCGATTGTCGCCAAGTTGATGAGCAAGGTGCCGGCCGATCGATTCCAGTCTCCGAATGAACTTTTGGAAGCCGTCAAATCGCAGGCAGCAGTTTCACACAAAGAAGCCTATACAGTTGGCACCGCAGCGGCCACCATTCGGCTTCAGCGTGCCAGTAAACAAGTTCATGGTAAATCAAACTCCAAATTACTTTTGTGGGCCAGCGGTTGTTTGCTGGTCGGAGTGTCAGCTGGCTTGGGGTATTGGCTGAGCGCAAGAAAATCACCTCTTTCGGTTGCACGTGTTTTGGTGCCCGAAAAGGTTGACCCGAGTGAATCGGTCGAACAACAGTACTTGATTGCAGTCACACGTGATGACGTTCCTGGGTGGGAAGCAGTTTGGCAGCACTTTCCGCCAGAGGAAGACCCAACGAATCGCAACTACTACTTCAAGTCTTTGTTGCAATTGACGCGTCTTCACTTCGAACAGGAACGTCACGACCTGGCTCTTCGAACGGTCGATCAGTTACTGGGAAAGCCACAGATTCCGTTGACGTATGTTGCAATTGCATGGGCAAAAAAATGCGCGGTGCTGTCTGCCTTGGGTGACCAGAAATCGCTGCCCGACGCGAAACGCAAGTTGAAAGCGATCTATTTAGAACTCAAGCAGCAGAGCCCGACGGGACTGCGGATTTTCCAGCGGGTCGTGTCTCCTTCGGAGCGGATTGGACTCGAAGCCGACGAATCGGAATAGACGCCGATTCGGCGAATTCCGATTCCATCGACCAGACAACAGAGGCGTATTTTTCTCGCCTTGACCCGTGCAGAACGTGAATGCGTGTCGAATTAGGCTGGCCGTTTTGCTCCGACTGCCGTTTCGCTGCTTTCGGCAAATGATCATCTGCGTTACTATCTGAGCACTATGAGTGATTCAGAATTAAACGACCAACAACGCCGTCTCCGCAATCTTGTCGTGATGGCTCTCGCTGACGGGTCGATCGGCGAACGCGAAGTCAACTTGGTAGCTGAGCGTTGTTTTGAGTTGGGTTTGGGCGAAGACGATTTGCAGAAAGCGATAGAGTTTGGATTGGGCGACCAAGCAGGGCTTGATTTGCCTGAAACCAAAGAGGAACGTGACGAACTGATGAAAGACTTGGTTCGCATGATGGCAGCCGACGGCCGTTTGGACGAAGGCGAAAAGCGCCTGTTTGCTTTGGCCGCCGTCAAAATGGGAATTGCACCCGACGAACTAGACGAATTGATCAGTTCTGTGATGGGAAACTAGAACGCTTGAGTGCAAAGATTCTGATCACGTCTGGACCAACGCGTCAGTACCTTGATCCGGTCCGATACTTGACCAACGCTTCCAGTGGACGAATGGGGTCTGCATTGGCTGCTGCGGCCCTCAAACAAGGGCACGACGTTATTGTCGTTAGTGGACCTGTCGTGGTTGATTACCCCAGCGGCGCCAAAATCATTCCCGTTGTCACGACGGACGAAATGTTGCAAACGGCAGTCGAGGTGTTTCAAGACTGTGATGGCATGATCGGTGCTGCGGCGCCGTGTGACTACATGCCGCGATTTGTTAGCGAGCAGAAAATTGCCAAAACCGGTGGTCCGTTAACCTTGGAGTTGATTGAGACGTCGGATGTTGTAGCGACGCTGGGACAACAAAAACGCGACGACCAATGGGTTGTCGGCTTTGCACTCGAAACCGAAGACAGGCGTTTTCGAGCGATCGTAAAACTTGAAAAGAAACATTGTGACTTGATGGTCAGCAATGGCCCACAAGCGATTGATGCTTTGACGAACGAGGTCGAATTATTGATGCCTGATGGGACCGTTCTGGATACCGTCCAAGGCAACAAGGAGCATGTTGCGAGTGTGCTGCTCCAACACATTGATGAACAATTGATAACAAAGAATTCTTGATGGACCTTTCTGTATCGCTAGGACGACTGACGCTAAAGAATCCGATCATGGTTGCGTCGGGAACATTTGGTTATGCGCGTGAGATGCAGTCCATTGTGGATCTGCCATCGCTAGGTGGGATACTGCCAAAAACGATTACAGCTGAACCACGAATTGGCAACAAACCATGGCGTACCGTAGAAACATCGGCAGGTTTGATCAACGCGATCGGACTGGACAACGATGGCGTCGAAGCGTTTTTGCAGCACCACCTGCCTTACCTGCAGACAATTGACACCTCCATCGTGATCAGCATTGCAGGGCGAACAATCGAGGATTTTGTTTCACTGGCTGAACGAGTCGGAAGCCAAGACGGCGTCGCAGCAATCGAATTGAATCTCAGCTGTCCAAACGTTAGCGGTGGTGTCGATTTCGGTACCGACCCAGCGTCATGTGAACGTGTTGTCCAGGCCGTACGTGAAAAGTGTCCGGTTGCCGTTTTGGCAAAGCTGACCCCAAATGTAACTCGCATTGCAGACATTGCGCAGGGAGCCGCCAACGGGGGCGCGGATGCCGTTTGCTTAATCAACACAGTTTTAGCGATGGCGGTTGATTGGCGAAAACGCAAGCCGATGATCGGCAACGGAATGGGAGGGCTGAGCGGTCCCGCAATCAAACCCATTGCGTTGCGTTGTGTTCACCAAGTCGCAAGTGCTGTCGATATTCCCATCATCGGAATCGGCGGAATCGCGAATATTGATGATGTCATGCAGTTCTTGGTGACAGGCGCAAGTGCGGTTCAGATTGGAACCGCGAACTACTATGACCCAACCGTGTCTACTCGTTTGATTGATCAATTGCCTTCGGCGCTGACAGAATTGAATGCTGATTCGGTCGGGAAGATCATTGGCACATTGACGAAGTAACATCGCTGGATGGGCTCGATAGATTCCAATAAACCCAGCATTTAGACGTTATTTTGTCGACAGCGGCAACGATTTCTGGTCGATGAGCTTTACTTTCTGGCTCCATGACGAAACAATGGGATCAACCTAGCGACAAGCCTTTCCTTTTTAGGGAAGGTTTTCTTTTTTTTGATGACGGTTAATACGTACACAATCTGGAAAGGGGACCGCAACGATGAGTGGTTCGGTACCAATGACCCGCGAAGGGTACAACAAAATCAAAGCTGAAGTGGCGCGACTTGAAAACGAAGTCATGCCAGAGATCGCTCGTAAGATTGCGGAAGCACGCGAAGAGGGCGACTTGAAGGAGAATGCCGAGTATCACGCACAACGCGAAAACCAAGGCAAGACGCAGGCCAAGATCAATCAGCTGAAGGGCAAGCTGGCGAATGCGTCAATCGTCGACATGTCGCAGTTACCCAAGGACGAAGTCGTCTTTGGCTGTACAGTTACGGTGGAAGATTTGGCGTACGGCGACGAAGAAGAATTCACCTTGGTCGGTGCTGGCGAAGAAGACTACGATGTCGGAAAGATTTTGATCACCAGTCCATTTGGCCAAGGTCTGATTGGATCCAAAGTCGGTGATGTCGCCGAGGTTGAGGTTCCTGCTGGAACACAGAAGTTCAAGATTCTGAAGATCGAATTCCGAGACTAGTACTCGGACTGTCGAAAATCAATTCTTCGGATACAGACCAAGGCCCGCCCGCGAATACACAGGCCGCGACATATTTTGTTACTTGCGATTCAAACTATGTTTTTTGCTAGCTGGAAAGTTTTGTGCCAGCTGGCCCCATGGCTGCTGCTGGGCATGTTGCTTTCCGGGTTGCTGCATGTGTTTTTGCCTGCTGGTTTCGTCCGCAAAAAGTTTCAGGGCGCAATCGGTGTGGTCAAAGCTGTTCTGTTGGGCGTGCCGCTACCACTTTGTTCCTGTGGAGTGGTGCCCGCAGGAATCGGATTGAAGAATCAAGGGGCTAGCAATGGTGCATCAGTCGGATTCTTGATCAGCACTCCTCAAACAGGCGTCGATTCGATCCTGGTAAGTGCATCGTTCTTTGGATGGCCGTTTGCATTTTTCAAAATGGCGGTCGCGGCGATCACGGGTGTCATTGGCGGGTGGATTACGGATCGCGTCGAAATTCCAGCACATGAAAATGACGATAGAGATATCGCGAGTTCGGCCACAACACATTCTCATTCCAATGACACGGATGCTCCTGCTTGGAAACGATGCTGGAGCCATGGAAGCGAAATCGCAGGTTCGATTTGGGCTTGGCTTGTGTTTGGGATACTGGTTTCAGCTGCGATCGAAGTGCTTGTACCTCAGGCGTGGTTTGAAATAGTAGGCGACTGGGGATTATTGCCATCCATGTTTATCGTGCTGTTGGTTTCCACGCCGCTTTACGTTTGCGCGACGGCTTCCGTCCCAATCGCAGCCGCGCTTGTAACAAGCGGTTTTCCACCAGCAGCCGCATTGGTGTTCTTGATGGCTGGACCAGCGACCAACGTCACGACCATCGGAGCGATCTTCGGACGGTTCGGTTGGAAAACACTGATTGTTTATTTGCTAACGATCATTGTGGGCAGCATGACGTTTGCTTGGCTTTTTGATCAAATATTGACCGCAAAGATCTCTTCTCACTCAGGGCACGATCACGAGCACAATAATTGGTGGTCAATCGCAAGCGGAATTGTATTAACGATCATGATTCTCAATTTTGCTTTGCAAGACGCAATGCGTGTGTTCAAAAAGTATTCCCATCGCGCCGCTGCCGATGAAGACCTGACTCAAATTCAGATTGAGGGAATGACATGCAATGGCTGTGTTGGAAAGCTTGAGACGGAGCTTCAAAAAAACGCTGGCGTCGATTCAGTCAGTATCGAGCTGAAATCAGGTTTGGCAACGATGGTTGGAAGTCCTGACCTTGAAGAAATCCATAGTGTCGTGCGAAAACTAGGATTTGAGGTAGTCGAAGAATCGATGAAAACGGAAACGAAATGAATTCGGTTTTGTGACTCGCCTTTGGGGCATTGGGTTACCCAAAAGCATGCTTGACGCAGAGGTGCAACTTCAAAAGTTAGACGCCAGATTTCACGACAGTTGCGCGTCGACAAATGAACAATCGATGCGATAAACTGCGTGACTTTAAACAGCACATCCTTATCATTGCAAACCACTGATGGCCATCGGTATCGACCCGCGAGTTGACTACGCATTCAAGTTGATGCTGGGAAGTCCCAAACACCCAGCGATCACGTTACACTTTCTGAACGCGATCTTGGGCCCGGAAACTCAGATCATTGACGTCGAAAACCTTAATCCGATCCTGGGCAAAGACGACGATACCGGCAAACTGTCCATCCTGGACATCGCTGCTCGCGATTTGGCCGGCAGGCTATACGACATCGAAAAATCCATAACGATTTCCGATTGCGCAGCAGCGATGGCAGCTTGGATCTGACCGATGGCCTGCAAATCCATCTTCTTGAGTTGCCCAAGTACCCGATCCCGAGTGATAATAGAGTCATCACCGATCCGGTCGAAGCATGGCTGTACTTCTTCCGCCGCGCTCATGAAATGACAGCCCAAGAAATCAAGCAACGATTCGACTCCCCAGCCTTCACCGAAGCCGCCCAGGTACTCGATATGATCCAGCGAACTCCCCAGCAACGCAACCAATACGAACAACGCCTCAAAG
>CAYNNP010000012.1:23381-44593 GCA_964398215.1 uncultured Pirellulaceae bacterium
GATCTTCAACGCCAGTTTCGCGATCAAGGCGTTTGATCGCTGTCATCTTGGGCTGATCGTAGAAATCGAAAAGAGTTATGGGACGTCTGACACGCACCTTGGCTAATTCAAAACTTCCTTTTGAACAATTGCACCCTCCGACGAATCACGATAGTAGGTTCGACCACCGTCGGGAAGTGGGTCCAAGGCAAGCTGGGCTTTTAGCATTCCGCTATCCTTGGCCTTGCGAAGCACTTCGATTACTTCACCGTAACCGCATCCAACGGCAATGATTCCTTTGGCGATTTCGGCCACTGAATTGCCAACAACGACACGCCGGTCTTGTTTGCCTGGGCGAAAACGACTGATCCGTACTTCCTCTGGCGTGTTTGAGTCGGCTTTCAGTATCAATCCGCGTGGTCCAAAAAGGTGATTCGTGAATTCAATCATTGGTTTTTTGCCAAACAGCACAAGCTCGGGTTCTTCTCGTAGAGAAAGAACCACGGCGGGCGGTGCAGTGGATGGCATTTGATACATACGGAACGAATCACCAACTGCCAAAGCTCCTAAACGGCGTGGTCCGTCATCTCGTTGCCGTAGCGTGACAAACGCACCGTACTTCGTTTCGATACTGGATTCGTCAAACAACCTGCGAACAGCATCATCAACCATTAAGTGAGGCATGCCGCGCAACGCCAATAGAGCTGGGTGGCGAAAGGCTGCGTAGTCACGAGCAGCTTCGACCAAGGGATCGATTGCTTCTGTTCGATCCAAGTAGCCCAGTGCTTCAGCAGCGTAAAATCGAATTTCGGGATTGGGCGATTTCAAGGATTCCAAGAGAGTTGGGACTGCGTTCTCTCCGACCGCTTCGAGTTGCAAGGCTGCATCGGACGCGGTCGCTGGTTCACGCATCCTGGCCCCCAGTGACGTCAATAAGGATTGTGTTGAACTTGATTCGGGTTTGATAGACATTGCCATGATCACGGAAATCATTCGTGGCAGATTGTCGGCATAGCGAGGATGCACATCTAGCTGAATCAGGTCGTCTTCGACGGCCTTTGCGATGCCCCGTCTTGTTGTACCGTCGTAAAAGAAAAATCGTCGACTGATGGCACCGGCAATCGCGGCCGACATTTTCACATGTTTATAGTTTGGGCGCAAAACCAAGTTCAGCTCACGATCTTTTTGAACCACGCCGCCCCGCAGCACACGCCCTTCGATCTTTAGGTTTTCATCCTCACCTGGTTGATGGCTAGCCCGCGTCAGCACATAGCCGGTTCCCGTGGCCATTACATCACTTGTTCGCACTGAACGATTCAACATCCGCTTGTGGCGCAGTCGTGTATTCAAAAGCCACCCGCCGCGAAGGTCAGTCGCTTGACTTCGGTCGGGCGTGATGATGGCAAGATCGATTTTGTCACCGCGTTTTGCACCCGGCGGAACGAACGCACGCACCAAGCACAATGAAGTGTCTTTTTGTTCCAAGAAGTTTTCTGGGTTGGCAACGTCAACACGTTTCATTTCTTCGATCAATTGATCACGGTGCGGCGACGGATCCGCTGGACCACCCGTGCCTTCCAGAGCGTTAATCGCAGCCACGCTTTCAATATGCACTGCGTTCATGCCGCGTGGCACAGCAGCGTCACGAATCAAATTTGGCGGTTCAGGGACTTTCAGCAAATCTCTTAACCCATTTGAATCCTCGTCTGGATCGTCCGACTTATCCCGCAGCATGCGACAGCCAGAACTGCCGATTACTACTACGGATAAAAAGAGCAGGAAGTTGAGTCGTGTAAGCGAAAGTACGAACCGCATATTTGGCATCATGCCAGCCATAATTCTTTTCCGAAGAAAGAGCCCATATCCATGGAACCGATTAGATCTAGTGGGTGATAAACAACCGAGCACGGAAGTATCAATAGCGGAAGCAGTTTCACGGAAAGTGTCACGCTGAACAACCAGGCACTGTTTACAATGTTCTGATTAGAAAGCAATAGAATCTCGAACTTGTCATCATCCCATGAAACGGATTTTTCTCACTGCCTGCCTCGTTTGTGCATTACTGGGCGTTGTGCAGCCCGCATTGCAAGCGCAGGATCAAGTCACCGAGGAACTCAACGAACTGATCGAGCATGCGAATGTGGCGCGCGATTACGCTCGGCAAAGCCTGGACGTTGCCAATTCGCGAATCCAAATCCTAAAACAAGGCTTGACGATCCGCCGCGAGATCACCGCTGCGGAGAAACTCCTGGACGATGCCATTGAAAGTGGCGACAAAAAAACGTCTCGTCGCCTGACAGAAAAGATCGAAAAGCTAAATGTCGTTTTTGCATTGGGCGAAGATGAATTGGAACTCTATCGCCAACTCAGCGAGATGCTGACCGCTGGAAGCGGAATGGCGAACGACGAAGTTTCCGAAGGCAGAACAGATCTCAAAAAACTAATTGCTCGCCAGCGTCTGCGTATCGCGACTCACCAAGAACTGGTCAAGGCGATCCAAGCGGACGCGTCGGAATCGGATTTGGAAAAGTACGAATCAACGCTCGAAGAACTATCCGCCGAGGTCGAAACTCGTTTCGAGATATTCGAGCTGCAGCGTGAGTTAGTGTGGGTTGAAGAGGAAGGTGAGCAGGACGAGATCGAAGAACTGGAGCAGCGACTTGACGAACTGCGCACAGAACTGGAAGAAATGGGTTTCAGCGGGGAACCTTCCAGGAAACTTGATGACGGTCCTGATGAATCAGATTTGAAGTCAAACGCAAAAGCGTTGCCGATCGTGCCGTCGGCAATCGAAATCGCTGCTGTTGCCAACGAACCACTGGAGGGAAAGTTCAAGCGATTGATCAGCGCTGCATGCATGGACTGCCATGATTCGGCATCTGCTAACGGCGACCTTGATTTGGAAACGTTGCTAACAGTGAATCCAATCGTCGTCAAACGCAATCACTGGATCAATGTTACTGAACAATTGAAAAACCGATCAATGCCGCCGTTCGATTCGGCACAGCCAAGTGAAGCGGACAGGCGATACATGGTCGCATGGCTTACCGCTGCAATCGAAAACTTTGATTACGCTAGTATTCGGCAAGTCGGTTACGAAGGTGCCAAACGCTTGACACACGATGAGTACAATCACACGATTCGTGACTTGTTCGGCGTCGACCTGCGACCAGCCGACAAATTCCCCAGCGATATGATCGCCAGCAGCGGATTTGACAACAGTGCGAATAGCCTTTTCATCCACCCACTAACGATGGAGCGCTATGTTGGAGCAGCGGATGAAGTCACCAGCGCCGTCTTTGGAAACAAGGCGACTGCGAAACAGTTCTTTTCCCATTCTGATGACGCTGCCGGTGACAAGTCAAAAGAATTGCTGAACCGATTCGGTAGGCGAGCGTTTCGTCGCCCGCTCGCAAACGACGAACTGATGATGTTGGTTTCCTATTGCCGACAACGTGAACGTGATGGTGCGACTTGGGAAGCGGCAATGACAAGCACGGTTCAAGCGATGTTGGTGTCGCCCAGTTTTTTACTCCGCACCGAAAAACTGCAAGACAGTTCTCAGGCTTATCGCGTCAACGACTACGAACTCGCTTCGCGTTTGTCGTACTTCTTGTGGGCGTCAATGCCTGACGATCGATTGTTCAAGTTGGCCGACCAAGGCAAGTTGCATGACCCAGACGTACTGTTCGCCGAAACCGAACGCATGCTGGCAGATCCAAAATCAGAGTCACTTGGCAAGCTGTTTGCTGGTCAGTGGCTGGGCTATGTAAATCTAAATCGTGTTCGCCCCGATCCGATCGACAATCCTTGGTGCACTGATTCACTCTGCCAAGCAATGCAAGATGAATCGGGAATGTTTGTTCATTCGCTGATCCAAGAAAACGCACCCATCGAAAAATTGATTTCGGCGAACTATACCTACCTGAACGAAGAGCTTGCTGGTCACTATCAAATCCCGGGTATTCGCGGTCAGCAAATGCGACGTGTTGTTCTGGACGATCATCCTCGCGGTGGAATCCTAGGGCACGCCAGTGTGTTGGCGATTACATCGTTTCCACATCGGACGAGCCCGGTACTTCGTGGCAACTGGATTTTGAGCGAACTGCTTGGTACGCCGCCGCCACCTCCACCGCCAAACGCGAGCGAGCTCTCGGAGAAAATCAAAGAAAATCACAGGCTTAGCCAACGCGCCAAATTGGCTCGGCATCGGAACAATCCAAATTGTTACGCTTGCCACAGCCAGATCGATCCGCTTGGGTTCAGTTTGGAACAGTACGATTGGTTTGGCCGCTATCGCCCGCGTTCACGTGGCAAAGTCCTCTCGGCGAAAGGCAGCTTTCCCGATGGAACAGAATTCAATGGTCTACAAGGGCTACAAAACGTAATCATCAAAAATCGTTTGGACGACTTGGTAAGTCAATTGACTCGCAAAATGACTTCGTATGCACTTGGCCGCCAATTGGAATATTATGACGAGGCAACCGTGCGAGAAATCATCGTGAAAGTCAATTCGGCTGACCGCAAGATTCGAACGTTGCTTCACGCAATTGTGGCAAGTGACACGTTTCAAATGCAGAATCCATCCAATCGGATGAAGGAGCAATAGGATGTTTGGAAACTGGTATCTGTCTCGAAGAACGATGTTACGTGGTATCGGAACAGCCGTTTCATTGCCACTGTTGGAAGTCATGATGGGCCGGACGACGCGCGCGGCCGAGCAATCTGAACGCACGAACCGTTTGGCGTATCTGTACATTCCCAATGGCGTCGCCGAAGGAGCTTGGCAACCGGAGTCAGTCGGTTCCGATGGAAAAATCCGCAAGCTGAATCGCTGGATGCGATCTTTATCGGAGCACCAAGACGACCTAACAGTGTTCAAGAATGTGTGGACGCCTCGCGGAAACGGTCACATTGCTGGAACCGCGACTTGGTTGACAGGCGGTTCGTACGATTCGGAAAACGTCGACGCAGGTGGCGCATCTGCTGATCAGTTGGCTGCGCGAACGATTGGAAAACAGACACTTTTGCCTTCGATTGAAATGTCGGCGCGTGGCGAGGGGATGTTCACCAGTAGCCTTCCACGCAATGCACTTTCGTGGATTGATTCGCAAACGCCAGCAGCAAGAGATATCGAGCCAAGAATCATCTTTGACCGGATGTTTCGTGTCGGCAAATCAGGTTTGGCCAACAAATCGGTCGTTGACTTGGTTCTGGAGGATGCCAAGCGGTTGCAGCGGCGCGTTAGTGATCACGATCAACGAAAAGTCGATGAGTACTTGGATTCTGTCCGAGCAATCGAAAGGCGTATTGAGTTTGCTGAACAACAGCAACAGCGTGCCAAAGAGAATCCGCTGCTTCATGAAAAGCTAGTCCGACCGGCGTCAGGAATCCCAGAGAACCATCAAGAATACATGCGTCAAATGATGGATATGATTGTGTTGGCGTTTTGGGCTGATGCAACACGTGTGGCGACATTCATGTTGGATCACGGACAGAGTAACCGGTACTTCAATTTTATCGAGGGGGTCAAAGGCACCTGGCACGCTCTGTCACACTGGAAAGACATCAGCGGCAAGACAGAAGATGATGACGGAAAGACATCGTGGGCCACACGTGACGAAAAACGTGAGATGTACAACCGAGTTACCGAGTGGCATACAGAGTTGGTGAGCTATTTGCTTTCGCGATTGAAATCGATCCGCGAAGGCAATGGGACACTGCTATCCGAAAGCATGATTGTCTACGGTTCGAGCCTTGCAGACGGTCACGAACATGCTGACAAAGATTTGCCGGTGCTGCTAGCTGGCGGAGGCGCGGGTACGATTCGAAGCGGACGGCAGATCAATTTCTCCGGTGCAAAAACAATGTCGAGTTTGCACCAAGCTCTACTGCAACGTATGGGTGTACCGGTCGATCGATTCGCCGACAGCAAATTGCCGATGGAATTGGGCTAGAACCTGACACCCAAATCAAGCGTGTGAATTAAACGATATCGCCCAGCTGTTGCCGCAATCGTTTTAATACACGACATTTCGCTTGCCGAACCGATGCCACTGAAATGGAAAGGTCTTCGGCAATTATGTCCGTCGCTTGGCCCAAGACTGCCGCGCGCCAAAACGCATCCCATGTTTTCTCGCGAAACTCGACTTTCACAATTTCCAGAGCTCGATGCAAAAGGGCTGCTGTATCGCCTGGCTGACTGGGATCTTCATCCGGCAGTTCTGGGTCGATTATCTGGTGAATGCCCTGCAAAGCATCCGAGCCACCAACGCCGTTGGCCTGTTTGGATGCGGCACGAAAATGATCGCGAATCTTGTTCTTGGTGATCATCCAAATCCAACCGCGGAATCCAGTGTCGCCGTCGCGCTTTTGAAATCCCCCACAGGAGCGATGGATCGACAAGAAAACTTCTTGAACAACGTCGCCTATGCGGTCACCACTGACACCCGAGTAAACACACCAACTACGAACCAACGGACCGTACAAATCCACCAACCGGCTCCACGCACCCGGATCGCCTGTCTGCAAACCGACGATCAAACTAAAACTGGAGGCTGAGTCGCATGCGGCATCCTGACTACTCATGATGGTCAATTCTCGTGTAAGTGCACCGCATTCGCGTTCGGCAAAGTTTTGGATTCCAGAGTTCCAAAATCGTTGAAGATTTCGCTGTTCAGAATCAAACTTTGCGATGCGTTTGTTTGTCAGTCGTTAGATGGCCTCTTGCCCACGTTCTCCAGTCCGAATTCGGATACAGTCATCCATCGGCAAGACAAAGATTTTTCCATCACCAATCTCGCCTGTTTCACCGGATCGCCCGCCTTCCAAGATTGCGTCGACCGTCGGTTTTACAAACTCTTCGTTAACAGCGATCTGCAGTTGCACTTTGCGCAGCAAATTGATCGAGAACTCTTGGCCGCGAAAAACTCCCGTTTGACCTTTTTGGCGACCGAATCCCTGACAATCGATAACAGTCAAACGGTGGACATCAACTTGGGTCAGCGCCTCTTTGACTGATTCGAGTTTCTGAGGTTGGATGATGGCGATAATCAACTTCACTGCGCACCTGACATGATTTCAACAAACGGTCGGAGATTGCTCCGATCGCAACACAATTTTCTGCAAAAGAGATCGGTAGATTAGAGTATACCAACAAAAGCAAGAGTCACCCTGCCTACGGTATTACCTGATCTGCCGTTCGTAGACGATCGTTCATTAAAGTAACGATTTTGGTGCAGTCGACCAGTAGAGAATGACGTAACCCGGCTCGGACAAACGAGGCGGTCGCTTGTCCAAGCGGGCTGTAACTGGCATAAGCCAGGAACAGTACGTCACGAGAAGTGATTTGGTGTTACCAAACCGAGTGCTCCGCTGGATTCGTTAGGCGGCTCGAATCACAACGGAGCAACGGTCGGTAGTTCGTTGCCCATGGAGTGGGCATCAAGTTCGATTGACTCCTGGTGTTGGCGAAGTTGGGAAATTGGGAATAAGTTGATTTGTCTATGAAGATGCTGGACTCGGCGCCACTTGCGGCGTGAACCAAGCGGTTCACGCCACAAGTGACTTCCGATTTCCCAACATCCCCATAAGGAGTGCGTTTGAAGCCTCAGATGGTCTTGAGGCCACTGACTTTGAAGGTTGATCAATGCAAAGAGCGAGCCAATACTGAAGGGCGAAAGCGAACTTGGGACGTAAGTCGCTGTTGCATATTGGCTTATGCAAATAAGAAAAGTTTCACGCGGCTATTTCGTGCGTGCACCGAAACAGTTGGCTGCTTAACCATGAAGCAAAGCAAATTCGCCGCGGTAGCCACCTGATTCTCGCCTACGGTGAACAGGCTGCTGCTGATCCACCCAAACGACGGGCTGTCCGCCCTTAGCAGGTTCGCTAGTGCTTGGACCGTCTGCTGCTTTTTTAAGCAGCGACCTTGCGGCGAGAATCATCGATCGGGCTCGAAGGTTTTTAGATCTCTAGGCGATGATTTCCTTAGCAACTTTACCGTAGACATCCGTCAATCGAAAATCACGTCCCGCATACTTGTAGGTCAATTGCTCGTGATCAAGTCCCATGAGGTGCAAGATGGTGGCATGCCAGTCATGAATGTGGCATTTCTTTTCAACCGACTCATAGCCATGTTCGTCCGTGGCACCGTAACTGATTCCACCTTTGACACCGCCCCCAGCCATCCACGTTGTGTATCCCTTGTTGTTGTGGTTGCGTCCGTCGCCACCCTGCGCCGCAGGAGTTCGCCCAAACTCGCCGCCCCAGATAACAAGCGTGTCTTTCAGCATGTCACGTTGTTTTAGATCCTGCAGCAAGCCGGCAATCGGTTTATCGCATGCCTCGGCGCGAGCTTGGTGGTCGTTACTAAGGTTAGTGTGTTGATCCCAGTTTCCATGGGTGACTTCGATGAAACGCACACCGGCTTCTGCAAACCGCCTTGCCAACAAACACTGTTTGCCAAAGTTGACCGCCGGACCATTATCGGCTCCGTACATGGCAAGCGTGTCCGAGCTTTCTTTCGAAACATCCATCAGTTCGGGCATTGCGTCCTGCATACGAAACGCAAGCTCATAGGATTCGATGATACCTTCGACGCCTGGGTGTTGTTTTTCGCGTTTCAGTTTGTCCCTGTTCAATCGTTGAATGAGGTCCAATTGTTTGCGTTGTTGTTTGTCGGACAACTTGTTGTTTTTTATATCGGCAACCGATTCGCTGGGAATGTTCAATCCACGACCACCTCGCGAACTCCTTCCGACCTTGGTGCCACCATAGATTGCGGGCAGAAACGCGCTGCCGAAATTGCGCGACGAACCTGCTGGTGGGCTCAATGAAACAAAGCCCGGCAAGCTATCGTTCTCGGTTCCCAATCCATAGAGCGTCCAAGCACCTAGAGACGGCCGAACGAACTGTGCCGTACCTGTGTGCATTTGCGTCATCGCACCAGGATGCACAGGTTGATCGCACTGCATCGAACGAATCAGGCACAAATCATCTGCATGTTGTGCAACTTCCGGGAAAAGATCGGAGATCCAAAGACCGCTTTCACCACGTTGACGAAACTGCCAAGGCGATTTTAACAGCGAGCCACCGTATTTTCCTCGCTTGCCATGATCCTTGATCAATTGTGGTTTGTAGTCGAACGTATCGACATGTGACGGGCCACCCTGCATGCACAAGAAGATGACACGCTTTGCCTTGGCCGGAAAATGCGTCGGTTTAACTGCCAGCGGATTGATTGAAACATCAGCTTCGGCATTGCCACGTGAGCAGAGGCCGGCAAACGCAAGGTAGCCGAACCCTGCCGATACATTTTTTAAAGCTTGTCGTCTACTGAAGTGCATTTGATCGCCTGATGAGAGAATAGTGGGCGTGTTGGTAACCGTTGCGAAAAGTGCTAGTCGATGTAACGAAATTCTGCCGACGCCAATAGGCTTTGACAGAACATTGCAAAGACCTGGGAGCGATTCTCAGGTGAAGTTGTTTTGACAGCGTCGCGTAGGAAAAACGCCGTCGCATTTCTTTCGCCGCTAGTCGGCAAACGACCGTAAGCGAGCCTGAAAGCTAAATCGATCCGCTGCTGTGTGCTAGCTGCAGCCTTGGTAACGCGCTCTGAAAAAACTTCGCTTTGTTGCAACACAAACGGATTGTTCAGCATGTACAAAGCTTGGTTTGCGGTGTTGGATGATTCGCGAACTCCAACAACAATGCTGGAGTCCGGAAAATCGAACACGTCCAATGAGCGCGGGACAGCGTCCCGGACGATCGGCAAATAGATGCTGCGAAACTTTGCGTCCTCCATGTCCAGGGCGTTGGTGATCTTGCGTAGCGTTTTACCGATTTCTTGCTGGTACCGCTCTCGGATCGATTGCTGGTCGTTCCTAGAAGGCATTCCTTGGCCCAGTCGATTGCCACGATTACGTCCACGGAATCGATTCCTACCCGTTCCGTTATTTCCATTTTCCCTGGCTGCATCACGGATTCGTTGCTGCGTCTCGGCGGTCAAATTGCTGCGCATCTTGGCCAACGCTTCGCGTGCTTGACCACGAGCATCCCCAAGCACACCGTCACGGACGCGCATGTAACCTGCCTTGGCGACTTCCGACCCTCGCGTGCGTTCCAGATCTATCTCTCCGCTAATAGCCAACATCGCATCGCGAAGTCCCTCGGCGTCCAGACGTCTTGGGTTGGCCCGCCAAAGCAGGGTGTTTGACGGATCGTAATCATGAGCACGTTGGTTAAAGGCACTGCTCATGCGATAAACACGTGATGTTGCAATCTCTTTGACAATCGTTTTCACAGACCAATCCGACTGAACAAACTTGATCGCCAAATAGTCCAACAATTCCGGATGACTAGGCGGCTGGCCAGTCACGCCAAAGTTATCGGTCGACGCAACGATTCCTTGTCCCAGCAAACTGTTCCAGATTCGGTTCACCATCACGCGTGCAGTCAACGAATTGTCGTCACTGCCAATCCACTTTGCCAGTTCCAAACGCCCACTTTTGTTAGCTGGGATTTTGTATTCATGATCGACCAGGACTTTGGGAAAACCGCGCGGAACCGCTTGTGCAGGCTGGTCGATTTCACCGCGCACAAGAACTCGGGCTTCTCGCGGTTCACCTTTCTCCTGGACGCCCATGCAATAGCTTCGCGGGTTTCCGTTGTCATCTACGACGGCGAGTTTGGCTGACACTTCTGCCAACTGATTAGCAATGCGATTGCGAGCCTGAGCGACAGTGCGGCCATTGGAACTATCACCTCGCGCAAATCGGCTTCGGAGTTCTCTTAGTTCAGTTTGCAAGTCTCGCATTTTCGATTTCAGATCCGCCATCTCTGATCGAGAGTATTTTTGGTCGTACGGATTCGGGTCATCGACCGGCAAGACCAACAACGAACTATTGCGGTTTGCTTGAACTCCAGAGAACGAACCAAATTCCGATGGCGGATTGCCAAAGTACGTCGTCATGTTGCTAAAGATCCCAACCAGGCCGTAGTAATCTGATTGTGGAATCGCATCGAATTTGTGATCGTGACAACGAGCGCAGGCGACGGACATTCCCATGAACACTCGCGTGGTAGCATCAATCTGTTCGTCGACTTGATCGAATCCGAACTGAACGCGGTTTTTCTCGTTCACGTTCCTGCTACCCATCGCCAAAAACGTGGTTCCCACCAAGTTCTCGGCCCATTGCTGATCCGACTCAGCTGGCAGCAAATCACCAGCGATGTTTTGCTGTACGAAAACGTTGAACGGCTTGTCTGCATTGAATGAATCGATGACAAAATCACGATAGCGCCATGCATGCGGGTAGGTCATATTCACCTCGCGCCCGGTCGATTCAGCATAGCGCGCCGCGTCCAACCAGTGACGCGCCCAACGCTCACCGAACTGTTCTTTTTCAAGCAACCGGTCGACGATCAGCTCGACGGCAGCCTGGGGATTCTGTTGCCACTGCTTTGCGAAATAGTCAATCTGCTGAGGTGTGGGTGGAAGTCCGATAAGGTCAAAGCAGAGTCGCCGAAGAATTTTGTGTGGCTCGGCATCGGTCGGTGTTGGCAGTCCTGATTCTTCAAGTCGCGCGAGTACAAATTGGTCGACAGGTTTTTTTGACCAACTCGAGTCATTGACTTTAGGAGGCGAATGATTGACAGGCGGTTGGTATGCCCAAAAATTCTGCTTGGCGTCCGCAATGTCTTGTTCCGAAATTTCTGACTTGATCTGGGCGACAGAATTCACTCGCGGGTCCGGCGCGCCCATCTCAATCCATTTCTTGAAATCGTCAATGATGTTCTTGGAGAGTTTTCGTTTGGGCGGCATGACAAAATCGGTATGTGTCATGGCGTTGTACAACAGACTGGATTCCAAGTCGCCTGGAACAACGGCCGCGCCACTATCACCTCCGATATGAGTCAATTCTCGGTTGTCCAATCGGAGTCCACCGCGAACGTTTCCAGATTGGCTGGAGTGACAGCCGTAGCACTCACGAATCAGTACCGGGCGAATTTTAGCTTCAAAGAACTTCAGTTGATCCGCAGTTATCTTTTGCTCGTCAGCAAAACACTCGCCTGCCCAAACGATGGCAAGCACAGCGACAACGCATTGGAGTATTGATCGGTTCTTCATGGCATGAATGCGGGTAATTGGATTCGTTTGCAAAATTTAACTTTACTTGATTTCTGTGATGTGGCCGCACAGTTATCGATCAGTGAACCAAGCGTGTCGGCTGTTCAGCGTTCAATGTTTAATTGGGACGTTTTGGAATGTCGCCGCCAGGGGTTCCTGCGTCATCTCGCTTGCGCGCCGCTGATTGTCCCTTGCCGTTGCGCTTGGTCCGAGCTCCTGCCGCGCGGCCGCGACGTTCACGAATTTTAGTCAGCAACTGGGTCAGCTCTTTCGCATCCAGTTTCTGGTCGTGATCGGTATCAAATTCCTTTAGCAACAGAGGAACCAATTTGGCAGGATCCATCGTAAGTTGTGACAATCCTGAGCGGGCTGACGAACGCTTTTCCAACTCACGCTTCTTGGTTGTTTTCTCACTGGGATCATCAGCAAAAGCGACTGAAGCGACGGCGATTGCGACGAACATAACGAAAAACCCGGTAAAACGCTTCATTTTTTGCTCTCTGTGAAATTGGGGTTACGCTTTTGACTACAGCTTCAAATAACGTTCTAGTTATTGAACGCGGAGTGAATGGAGTCCAGGACACGCAAACCTGACTTTTTGGAGACTTTCTCATCAAAGTCAGAGCGGACTAAAATAGTCAGCACGGGTCGGTATTCTCAGTCGTCACACTTTCGCACAAGGCCCTCACCCTTGAATTCCTATCGTAAACGTCGCCGACTAAGCATTCAGATCATCGAACAACGTCGTTTGCTTGCAGGCGATTTGGGGCACAATTTTGTCGAAGCAGAAGATGTGGACATTGATGGCCAGGTCTCTGCAAATGATGCATCACTGGTGATTGATCAACTGGTTCAGGTCGAGTTTGGTCAACAGACACCGGAACCAGACGATCTGGTCTTTTCTGATGTCGATGATAGCGGCGCAGTGAGTTCAATCGATGCACTCAGAATCATCAATCAACTGGGTTCGGGACGCGATATGTCTGAACTCCAAAGTGGGATCGATCTACTTGCCAGTTCGATCTTGTCGGAAACGTTGCCATCAGGAATAAACCCCCGGTTCGCGCACGCTTGGCTTGATAGGTTGCAAGAACGATTTGATGTTCCAGATGATCAACGCGGGCCCTTCAATCACTTGGACAGAAATCAAAATCAGGAAATCGTCCAAGGGGAAATCGACGATGCAATCTGGCAACAGCTAGAGCCTCGCGATTTGAATGCCGATGAAGCGTTGACCGATGACGAATTGCAACGTTCAAGGGCCAGTGAGATCCAAGTCCAGTTGCCCGTTGACGAATCTGGCCAAGCACTAGATCTCTTGGACTTGAATGCCAGTAACTCACTTTCCATTGATGAAGTCAGTGCATTGACTTGGTCCCACATCCAGCCAGCGGATCGGAACTCCGATCAAGAAGTTTCGCTGGCCGAAATTGAACTTGCACGAACCGAGAACGAATCGAATTTGCGGCTACCAAATGCTACTTTCGCGTTCAACCAACTGGACATTGATGATGATGGACTCGTTGACCAATCTGAATTGACCGTCGCCACATGGGAATTGGTTGGTCGTGCGAATACCGATAGTGACAACGCCCTGTCTTTGGCAGAACTAACAACTCAAAGAGACATTGATGAACTGGATGTTCGTGGGCCGCAGCCGGATGTATCCTTTTCGTTTTTGGATGTAAACGGCAGTGATGAATTGGAGCAAACTGAATTGACAGTTCCTACCTGGGATGCGATCGAACATGCTGATGCGGACGAGTCCGGTTCCGTATCCTTGATTGAAATTGAAAACGCACGCACTAACGATGAAGCGGCATTGGATGGAGATTCCAGTAGCCTGTCGCAAGCGGCATTGAATCGCTTGGACTTGAACTCCGATGATGCCCTAGAAGAATCTGAACTTCGGCCGGCGACTTGGACGCGTATCGTTGGGCTTGACACCAACAATGACAACCTCATCACATTCGCAGAATTGGACGCCGCTCGCCAAGAATCCGCGCCGGGTCCGATCACGTTGGGATTCGACATCGATGGATTGGGGCCCGTTCAGGGCGCGAATCGGATCTCGGTGAACGTCGGCGAAACAGTGACGTTCAACATTTATGTACTTGGCACAGGCGATGACACTCGAATCGAAGAATTCGGCTTGGTCGGGTTTGGTATCGAGTCGACTTATGGAACAGATTTTGGACAAGTCACTGGTGCAACCGTCAATCCAGACATTCAACTCTTTGAATTGAACGAGACAGATACACCGGGCATAGTGAGACTTAGCGGTTCATCATCACAATTCGGTGTTCCAGTCGACGCTGGCGGCAACAACCATTTGTTGCTGGGCAGCATCATGTTCGAGGCAACTGCTGCTGGGACAACAACATTTGCGTTTTCAGATCTAGATACCGGGCCGACCGTCGCCGACTTTAGCTTGGGCGACGATGGCTTTTCCAATATCGATGAAGACATTTTCAGGGATAACGGCACACCGCGAACATTGAACTTCATGATAGACACTGTGCCGGAGTGAAGCTTATGATTGGAGAGTGCTTGTCACTATTCCAGTCACTTTGCCCTGACAAATTCTAGATGCCAGACCCGGATTCCCCTTTGCACGATGACGTTGTTCGCGAAATGCGGAGTGGTGACCAAGAAGCCCTCGCGAGTGTGTTCACTGTGTTTCGCGACCGGCTAAAGCAGATTGTGAGCTTTCGCCTGGACCGTCGTTTGGCTGGCCGAGTCTCAGAATCCGATGTCTTGCAGGAAGCGTACATCGCTGCAGTGAAACGTCTTCATCATTTTGGTGAATCTGAGGAGATGTCGCCTTTCTTATGGTTGCGTTTAATAACCAATCAACAACTGGTGGACCTTCACCGCAAGCATTTCCAGGCCCAGCAACGAGATGTCCGCAATGAAGTGTCTTTGCAGCAGCGATCTCTTTCGGCGCAGACCTCGATAGCGATTGCCGCGAATCTCGCTTGTTCGATGACAGCGGTCAGTGAGTATGTCGTCCGTGCGGAGCAAATTGATCGACTGGAGACCGCACTGAACAAAATGGACGCGGTCGATCGTGAAGTCATCGCCCTTCGGCATTTTGAAGAATTATCAAACGTGGAAACCGCTACCGTGCTAGGAATCGAAACATCTGCAGCGAGCAAGCGATACCTTCGAGCGATGAAGCGGTTATCAATGATAGTGTCGGATTTTGCCAAAGACGATGAGAACAAACAGCTTTGAACGAATCAAACTCTCAATCCAAGCTTGATACGATCGCCGAGGAATTCACAGCTTCCATTCGTCGAGGCGAAGATCCGTCGATCGAGAGTTACCTGGAGCAGTATCCGGAATCGGCTGACCAAATTGAAAGTTTGCTGAATTCGATCAAGTCGATTGAGCAGATCAAAGGCTTGCCAAAGGTTTCTGCTCCGGCTCAGGTGTCACTGCAGGAAATCGACGACTACAGAATTGTGCGAGAAATTGGTCGTGGCGGGATGGGCGTCGTGTTCGAGGCGATTCACCAATCGCTCGGACGACGTGTTGCACTGAAAATTCTGTCCGCAGATTTATTGGGCGATACGCGGCATCTGACCAGGTTTCGGCGCGAAGCCAAGGCTGCCGCGCGGTTGAGGCACCCTAATATCGTCTCTGTTTTTGGTGTCGGCCACTCCCGCAACCAGCACTACTACGTGATGGACTTCATCAATGGCATGAGCCTTGCCGATTGGTTACGAAGTGTTGCTGGTGGAGGGCTGATGGCACCGACGATGGCGCAGTCCGTCGCCAACTCGAAAGCCGATTTTGAGTTGGACGGCACGTTGGATTTTGCTGAGGATGAAGTTGCCATCGAAACGCAACCAAAGCTGCCTATCCCAGATCGGAATGACACAACCGAGTACTTTCGCTGGGTTGCAAAGCTAACATCCACGGTTTGTGGCGCGCTCGACTACGCACATCACCAACAAGTTTTGCATCGCGACATCAAACCTGCGAATCTTTTGCTGGATGAAAAGGGCAGCATTTGGATTGCGGACTTTGGATTGGCAAAGCTGCTTGAACAACAGGGAACACTGACTCAAGAAATCGTCGGCACTCCTCAATACATGCCACCAGAGTCTTTTGATGGTCGCTACGACATCCGCAGCGAGACGTATTGCGTCGGGCTCTTGCTATTTGAACTGCTGACGCTTCGACCGGCAGTGGAAGCAAAGAGTCATCAGGAATTGATTCGCAAAGCCGTTGAAGGCGTCTCGGTTTCTCCTAAGAAATTCAACCAACACATTCCACGTGACTTGGAAACGATCGTTCAAAAAGCTCTGTCGTTCGATGACAAAGATCGCTATCAATCGGCAGCGGACTTTCAGAATGACCTTGAGTGCTACCTATCCAATCGCCCGATTAGCGCTCGAAGATTTAGCTTAGTTGAACGTTTGGTTCGTTGGTCGCATCGCGAGCCGGTGGTGGCCAAGCTGACCTTTGCGGTTTTTGCCTCACTGCTCGCTTCGGTGATCGTTGCCAGTACAGCATTCATCAACACCAGAAACTCCCTGAAAGCTGTCAAAAATGCGAACGCCCAAACAGCTGAAATGTTGACGCAGCGGACGGCTGCATTGGACGCAACACAAGAAGAGAGTTTGCGTGCCGAACGCAACTTGGAACTTGCGTTAGCGGCGATTAACAAAGTCATCCAGCGTGTTGGCGAACCAGACATTGGTTCTGATCCAGACGATGAATTCGGACAAGATTTTGGAGATTCTGTTTCACCCAATGTGACCGCAAGTGATGCAGAAATGCTTCAATCACTCTTGTTGTTCTTGGATGAATTGGCCGACAACAACAGCGAAAGTTTGCTGGAGCAGTCCGCGGAAGCTGGCAAACGTGCCGGTGAACTTTACCATCAGCTGGGAGAATTGCGGAAAGCGGAAACTGCCTACAAAGATGCGTTTCGGCGATACGAAAATATTCGAGAACAAGATCGCGAGAATTTTGACTCGCTGGTCGCCGAAGCAGAAATCTTGAACGAGCGAGCGGTGATCGCAGGAAAACGCGGTCGTTTTTCAGCATCCCTACAATTCTTTGAATCATCCAAGCAACTGTTTGATTCATCGCCCAAACTACAAAATTCTCGAGAAGGCCGGTTTCTGCTCGCGCGTGCAAACCGAATTCAGGCGACTTTCGGAACGCAGGCCAGCCTGATTGATGCGGGGGTAGAATCACAAGAACCCACTAGCTGGCAGAAATTTGCAATTCGCAAACATAGCCAACAAGACATTGCCCTGATCGACGACGCCATCGATCTGGTCAAGGAACTCACGAACGAATTTCCAGACGACGTTTCCTATTTGGTCGAACTGGCAAGGCTGTATCGGGACAAATCGTTGATCGGCTCGCGTCTTGCGTTCCCCAACTCAACTCGAAACCGCGCACTGATGCGTGCGAATTCGGCGCCGCTCGATGCGTTCCAAGCCTCGGTCGAAATTCTAGAGAAACTGTCTCGAGAAAATCGCGAATCGAAATTGATTCAGTACGAATTTGCTCAGACTCTGTTTTCTTTACCGCACAAGAATACAAGAGCGCGGCGACGTCTACAAAGAGCCGAAGTCTTGATTGACAACTTAGTCGCCGGCGCACCCGAATTGACTCACTATAAAAACCTGCAGGCCAGAGCAAAGGAAGTCTTGGCAGCTGACTTTGCAAACGAAGGATTACTGGATGAAGCGGTCAAGAAGCTTGAGCAGGCACTTTCTATTTACAATGACTTGATGCAAACGGCTCCTGAGACACGCCGTTTTCACATAAAGACCATGCGGGTTCTGGAAGCATTGGCGGATTCGAATCAACAGCTAGGCCGCACAGACGAAGCTCGCGAACACTTGCAAGCCGCGAAAAAGCTGCTGCCAAAACCTCGGTTGAAATGGCTGCCCAATATTATTCGCTCAGCAATCGCCCGTATCGACCAAAAGTTGGCTGAATTGTGACACAGCAAACATGTCACAAATAGAATCATGCTACGCTGTTTGCGGTTTTAACGATGCAAATTCTATAGAGATTTTCACCCATGCTGTCGCGATGCTTTGCCGTAGTTTTCTTTGCCATGCTGGCTTCACTTGGCCGAACCGCCGAACGCCCCAATGTCGTATGGATCGTTTCTGAAGACAATTCGGTTCACTATTTAAATCACTTTTTCCCAGGTGGCGCAAAGGCTCCCAACATCGAAGCGTTGGCGAATCATGGGTTAACATTCGACCACGCATTCTCCAATGCCCCTGTCTGTTCAGTAGCCCGGACGACTCTTGCCACAGCGTGCTATGGGCCTCGAATCGGCACTCAGTTTCATCGTCGTTACCAGATGGCGCCGATGCCGGAAGGATTGAAGATGTTTCCAGCCTACCTCCGCGACGCTGGGTATTACACAACCAACAATAGCAAGAGAGATTACAACGCGGTCGAGGGTGATGGCGTCTGGGACCAATCATCCAACAAAGCGTCATGGCAAAATCGCAACGACGAATCACAACCGTTCTTCCACATGCAGTCGCACGGCGATTCACACGAAGGCAGTCTGCATTTTGCTCAAAGCGTCTTTGAAAATCAAAAAAACACGACTGAATTGGATTCAGTTCAACTGTCAGGCCGGTTTCCATCGACAACTCTCTTTCGGTTCACGCACGCACGGTACCACGATCGAATGAAAGCCATCGATCGCGTCGTCGGGCGAACGATCGCGAAATTGGAAGCAGATGGACTGCTAGAAGACACCTTTGTTTTCTATTTCGGCGACCATGGTGGAGTATTGCCTGGAAGCAAAGGTTACGCCAACGAGGCTGGGCTACACGTGCCGCTGGTTGTTCGAGTGCCCAAGAATTTCGCGCATCTGGTTGATGGGAAAATGGGTTCGCGTGTTAAAGGTTTCGTCAACTTCATCGATTTTGGCCCTACCGTGTTGAACTTGGCTGGCGTCGACTCGCCCAAGCAAATTGACGGCGTCCCTTTTTTGGGCGACAAGACTTCGATTGACGAAGTGAACACTCGTGATGAGACGTTTGGATACGCTGATCGATTTGATGAAAAGTACGATCTGGTCAGAACGCTGCGTAAAGGAAAATACATGTACATCCGCAGTTTTCAGCCCTACCTTCCTGATGGGTTGAACAACAACTATCGCTACAGGATGCTGGCGTATGTTCAATGGCGAGACCTTTCAAATGCAAACAAATTGGGAGAAACCGCAAACAGATTTTTCATGGCGAAACCAACCGAACAACTTTACGATTGCGAATCTGATCCCCATCAGTTGAACAACTTGGCTGGCAATCCCGCCCACGAAAAAACGCTGTCCAATCTGCGTGGTATCCTCCGCAACAAAATGTTGTCTTTGCCTGACTTGAGCCTGTATCCAGAGAGTCATTTGATTAAAAATGCAATGGACAATCCGGTTGCGTTTGGGCAACGCAATCGTCAGCAAATCAAGGAATTGATGAGCATCGCCGACTTGGCCTTGAAACCATTCAACGAAGTTTCAGAAGAGCTAAAAATGGCACTTAAGTCGAACAGTGAGATGGTTCGCTTTTGGGCGGCAACCGTTTGTGCTTCATTTGGTGACGAAGCAAGTTCGCTAGTGGAAGCGGCGAAGCCACTGTTGAAGGATGAATCGAATGTCGTTCGAATGCGAGCCTGCGATTTCTTAGGCCGTGTTGGTGTCATCAATCCGCAAACCATTTTGACTGATGTCGTCAACTCGACGAAAGATCCAGTTGAAGCGACCGAAGCGTTGAATTCCGTTGTTTGGTTCCGAGATTTTTTCCAAAATCGTTTCCCGGTTCAGCGAAGTGATTTCAATCCGATCGCCAAGGGTGCTGACATTAGTCCTCGGCTGAATTACATCAAAGGACAGCCTTATCCACCCAAGAAGAAAAAGCCTAATAAGAAACCCAAGAATTAGGGCCCTTGCAGAGAGGCACCCACTAAGATGACGATTGGTGGCCAGACAAAACAGTGGGAGCAATATGCCGGACAAACGAAATTCGCGGCGAAGGTATTCGTACTACAATCCAATCGTTGGCCATCAATCGCATCCGTTCTTGACGGACAATGGACTGCGGCTTCAGCAGCAAGGTGCGCGTACAGAAAGTGCGTTGCCCTACTCGGTATCAGCCGAATCTTTCGTGCCACCACCGCAACTGTTGACCGCGGCGGAAAGGCATGCTTTGCCGCTGCAGAATGTTCTGCCCTCACGAAAATTTCCCGATGTTCGTGTTTTGGACCGAACACCACTCACCAGTTTTTGCAGCTCGCGTTTGGTCCCCAGTGGAAGCAACCCACAGCTTCAGGCGATCGGCAAGTTGCAAATTAGCCTTTCGCATCTTCCTCAAGGCGAGAGTGCATCGGGTTCGGCATGGATCACAGGTCCCAGCACCATCGCGACCAGTGCCCACAATCTGTTTGATGTCAGCAAACGCCAATGGTCGCAATCGGTCGAGTTCTTACCCGGTCACAACCATTACGGAAAACAACGCTATCCAAGTTGCCATATCACTGCGTGCTCGATTCCTAAAAACTACTTCAACAACCCGTCGACGAACAACGACATTGCGATCTGCCATGTTGATCGAAACATTGGCGACATCGTTGGTCAGCAGATCACGATGAGAACGATTTATGACAACAACGTTTTTCAGGAAAACCCCGTTGTTGTAGTCGGTTACCCTGCAGGCAGTGGCTTCGATTTTGGAAAACAGCTTTGGGTTTCAAAAGGCGAATACTTATTTGGCCGGCGCAATGGGCCAAACGACGATTTTGCTCCTGCGCTAGCTTCTGATTTTGGCGGCGGCTGCAGCGGGTGCCCTTGGTTATTAAGAGAACCAAATGGGCGGTATGTTGCGGTCGGCGCATCATCAGGACACGCTCGGCTTTATCAAGTCATGGGCGAACCGAATCTGATGTCATTGATGTCACCGTTCTTTGGACCCAAAATGTTCTCGGCCCTACAGAGCGACGCAGTCTTTCACCAATTCGATCAAAGCACCCATGGCTAAGGAGATCGGTATCTAGCTAGGTAGCGAACGACATCAAGACTTTCGGCCAGCGCAAATCACTGTTTCAGCCG
>CAYNNP010000012.1:44693-55956 GCA_964398215.1 uncultured Pirellulaceae bacterium
ACCTAACGCTTTGTGTTTCCAATATCGATGGCAACTTTCTTTATCGTTCCCGACATCGGAAACGGAGCCTTGTAGATTCCTACGTTTCCATTAGCATCACTGCCAACTTGTAGTCCATCGTCTGGATGCGAGACCACCATTTGCTTTGCGTTTCCAACCAATGCAAGCTTGCCGTCGACCTTGACTTGGATCTTACCTTTTCGTTCGAAACGAGCATTGATTTGGTGCTTGCCACGAACGGGATCCGCTGTTGCAAACACCTGACGATCACTGTTGCTAGTGAAAGCGATTTTCAGCAAACCTTCTTGAATGTAGATCGCCCAACCGTGGGCGGTTCCTCCCTGAGCAACAATGACGCCGTCACCTGTGATGTCAACGTCGGCCGTCACATGAAAGGTTTTCTTGACGACAACTGGCGCTTGCTCCGCTGAAAGATTGTCACCCTGCTTGAGGACAAAGTTCTTTTTATTGCTACGCACCTTCTTTTTCTGGCCCGGATTCACAGGTAGTACGTTGGCACGTTCTGCGTAAGCTTGCCATTGATCTGAAAGTTCCTTGACCTTCTCGGGCATTTGTTTGGCAAGATCTTTTTGCTCGCTACGATCTTTTGAAATGTCATACAACTCCCAAGCTCCTTTTCCTCCTTTGGCGACTAACTTCAAATCGCCAACACGGATCGCGCGGTTGCCTTCATGTTCCCAGTAAATTGCCTCGCGTTGTAATTTCTGGCCTGTAAACAACGGCACCAAGCTCTTTCCTTCCATCGGCTTGATTTTCTGATTTCCGTGATACATATCCGGATAGGACGCATCACCAACGTCGACCGCGGTGGCCATCAGGTCAATCAGGTGGCCTGGAGTCGTTTCGATTTCACCGCGCCGCTTGATTTTGTCTGGCCAATGAACGATCAACGGCGTGCTGATTCCACCTTCGTGAACCCAGTGTTTGTATTCGCGAAAAGGCGTGTTGGAAACTGTCGCCCAGCCACGGCCATAGCCAATTGCAGTATCCGCAGGCCCCGCCATGGACCCTTTGCCAGTACGCATTTTAAAACCATCGCGAGATTGCTTGGGAGTCATGTCAGGTTGCAAATATTTCGCTGGCAGCACCGCCATGGTTGGTTTCTCGGATCGAGGTCCGCCGACACCACCGCGCCCGTAATCCTCTGCGCATCCGCCATTGTCTTGGAAAAAACAAATCAGTGTGTTTTCCAGTTGGCCTGTATTTTTGAGTGATTCGATAATTCGTCCGATGCCTTGGTCCATCGAATCAATCATGGCTGCATAGACTTCCATGTTCCGCTTGTCCCAGTCCCAGTGATCTTTTTCTTGCCAATTCTCTGGGATCGCCCAATTGTCCGTGTTGTTTTTTTCAATCACCCCCTCGTCCAACATCTTTTTGTAGCGCGCGTCTCGGATAGCTTGATATCCATCGTCGTACTTGCCTTGGTATTTTTGAATGTCCTTTTCCAGTGCGTGCATTGGCCAGTGAGCCGCTGTAAAAGCAACGTACATAAAAAACGGTTTGTCATCAGATTGGTAGTGGTGCTCCTGGACGAACTTGACCGCGTGATCTGCAATTGCATCGGTGTAATAGTACTCGCCGTTGGCTTGATCTTTTGCTTGGTATTGCGCATCGTCGTACGGAGAGATGTAGGTGTTTCCACGGGTTAGCGTGTTGGGGTCAAAGAAACTGCCCGCGCCGTGAATGGTTCCGTAGAAGCGATCGAAACCTCGCTGCAAAGGCCAATTGTGTTTATCAGTTTCGGTCTTGGGACTGATCGTTTTAGTCACATGCCACTTGCCAGAAATGTACGACAAGTATCCTGCCGACTTAAGTGCTTCAGCGATTGTCACACAATTGCGATTCAGATCACCACGGTATCCGTCGTACCCGCGGTCGCTCATCATGTGACCAACGCCAGCTTGGTGTGGATACAGTCCCGTCAGCAAGCAAGCTCGAGTTGGGCAACAGCGCGCCGTATTGTAGAACTGTGTGAATCGGAGCCCGCCAGTTGCCAGCGAATCCAAATTAGGCGTTTCGATCTCGCTGCCGTAGCAACCAATATCCGAATAGCCCATATCATCAGCCATCATGTAGATGATGTTGGGTTTGTCGGCAGCGTTGCATAGTGTTGTGGCAAAAATCGCGAGCACACTCGCCAATCGCAGCACCAATTTTCTCATTGGATTCCTTCACGTCGTTGATTTCGGGAGACGGCAAAGGTTGGAGTTTAGCAGAACGCTGGATCCGTGCTCTGCGACCAAAGCTCTCGCATGGGGCAAATCATCGTTTCAAGCAGCGACAGTCATGGAGGTTTTTTGAATCCCGTAGTAGAAGCCAGCTTGGGCACTTAGGTTACGCGACCGCGGGATGAGATTTTTCTTGTAACGGATTGGCTGAATATTCGCTAAGGGGATTGAGCAATCAACGATCCCACGCGCCTAGCGAAAAACCAATGTCTAGAAAAATGAACAAAAAACCAGCCGAAAGTCAGCTAGTTGCCTATGTCGTCGTCTGGGTTGCACTGATCTCTGGTTTCCTGGTGACTTCTGCATTCGGGAATCCGCCGCAGCAGGTCACAAGTGAATATTCAATCGCAGAACCGTTCCAATCGAGCTCGAAATAGCAGAGAGAACATGGTTGCTCTACTGCCGATCGCAACGAGTTTGTCGGTAACACTTCAGTCGCTGTGGCCACCTTGTCTAAACCCTCTCAACGGAGCGTCCACTTTCTAATTTTTCGGGGTCGCTGGTTTTTGGCGAATTCGATTTGTCTTCAGTGGATAGACCGCATAGGTTTCACCCAATTTGTCCAGGAGAGGTTGATCCAAATATGCGATCGTGACATAGCACCAATCATAGGCCATATCGAAACAATACAGCCGCCTGGGACTCTTGGAGTGTCTGTCCAAAATGGAATTCAGTACGTCGACAATCGCCACCGGATCGTACCACGAGTGTGATTCAAAAAGATCGACTTCGAATACTCCGTTCTTCGCGGCGAATCGCAGATGAGGATTTTCAAAGCCAACCGATTCAAAGGGCATGTCGTCCACGATCAGCCGACTTATTTCGCGCGCAAGATTACCCACCTCATCGAATCCATGTTCGTCAACGACAATCTCTTTAGCGATGCCTGTGGCCGCCATCAGTCTACAGGCATTCGTTCGACTGACGTCACGCTCGTTGTCTGGGAGATCCAGATCGTCGAAAACTTGCTGCACGCTGGCCGGTGTTTTTGCGGTACTCGGAAACTTTGCCGCGTACTGGTTCACGAACTTCAGAAAGTCGTCATTGGTGATCCGATTGGCCAGCCAGTGAGTTCTTGTTGCGTAGGGTTCTTTGCGGTCGTACTGAGGATATTTCAAGCCATCCAAAAGCTTGTTGCGATCGATGTCCACACCCAGCGTTTCCAATGCATCAATCAGATCTAGTCCGGTGAAAAACTCCACCTCTGGTGTAAGCCGTTTTCGAATCGCCGCAGCGGTCGCAGGGTCTTTGCTACCCGCTTGATGCTTCACCAGCAAGTCCAGTGCGTTTTGCTCGCGCAGAAACGGGATTGCCGCATCTCCTTCTTCCTCCAAGTAGAAAGCGTAGAATTTTTTATCACGCAGCATCGACAAGTATTCCTGTCGAGGCAGGAGACGCCCCAATGCTCTCATGGCGAATTGGCAATGTTTCTTTTCTACGTGGCTTTTGAAATAGGCAAGATATTCTTCGCCGCCATGAGCGCAGATGATGTGGTGGTAGGGATCCACGTGATAGCCGCCGCGTTTGCCGGCCGGTGTATTGATCAATTGCTTCGCCAAATCAAAAGCTTCCGATCGCCATCGTGTGTTTTCTGATTTCATGTAGAGCGCCAGTAGTTCGGGTGCGTCGTGATCGCTCAAAATTTCCGGGGAACTGAAGTGCTGTTTGACTTGCTGGAATACTTCTTCACTTGGAGCGTTTTCGGCAAGCCATTTCAGACCGGATCTACGATGGTAGATCGATTTATCGCTCTTTGCTTCCAGGCGGTAATAATGCAACGCCGCTTTTTTATCGCCTGCCTTTTCAAGCACCCCAGCCAATAGATGGTCGGGAGCCTTGTAAAAAGCATCTCGCGCGGCCGCTATGATCTCCGGTGATTCAATGACCCAGTCGTTCCGGCACGCCCACGCCAGCCGTCGCACCAGCGCTGTCCCTTGTGGATCCTTGGTGATCTGCGGCAAGCGCTTGACTGCCAGATCAAATGCCCTCCGATCATCCAACACGGCCAGCACATGAGCAGCCCCAATCAAGGTGTTGTGATCTACGTTCTTGGCAAGCCATTGAGGCGATTGTTGAAGAACTTGCTGGCGATTGGCAGTAATGACTGAGCGTACTTGATCCGTTATGTAATCGATTTCGCCTGGATCGTTGAGCAGTTTTTCCAGGACGTCCGCATCGTTTGGATAGTACTGGCGTATCTTCCGGTCGTACGCTTCTTCGGCAGCAAGCGTTGCCTCCCACACAGATCGCTTGCGCCAGACCAGAACCTTTTCTGGAACATCAACATCCAAGATCTGCGTCGTCGAATAAGTGACCGGAAAACTACCGGGGATACTTAGGCGGTACTCTCTGGCTGCCCATCCAATGACAATCCCGGCCACAGTGCAAACGATGATCAGTTTTCGAAGGCTGAATTGCATGAATGTGTTCTACAAGGCGGAAACGGTTTTCCAATCTTAATCGATCGGCGTATGCCGAGGACACCCTGTTGGGGATCGGTTGCCACCCCCTGCGGTCAACTTGTGGACAGGCGATTGGCTGAACCAACGCAATTGCGATCGAAGACGGTAGATTGCGAAGGGGCAGTTTTCTTGACTTCGCTGCTGGTTAGTGCCCCGTGCTCGGTCACGGTATAGCCATTGTCGGCGCGGCGTTGGACAACATGGCGCAGTGCGTTAGATTGCATCCCACCCGCTCTTTCAAGCGGCGGATATTGCTGAGTTTTGCTTCGCTGGCAAGGCTCATGAGATCGCGGCAATGCCAACAACGATTAAGTACAGAAATAAAGCTACACGACCATGACCAAAAAACCAAAGCCAATCAAACCTCCTGGCACTCTGTTGCGATTGGCGAATGCACTGGTCATGTGGCTGTTGCTTGCGTGGCGTTTTCTGCGGATTCCTTTTAAGTGGTTGCCTGAGCAAAGTGTGGTCCGCCGCATTCTGCAGAATTGGACCCCAGAAATGATGGTGGCGTACGCCAAGAGCTGGGGGACCAAACTACCGCACGACGAAATATGTCCTCCCATCCAAGTCGACAGCTATCAACCTCTTGTCGAAGTGGATGAAGAGTATCGACTTACCGAAGCCGAGATCGAAGAGTTCTATCAGAACGGATTCCTGAAACCATTCGACGTTCTGCCCGCGGCGGAGATGGAAGCTTTTTGCCAGCGACTTTTGGCACAACGTACGGAAGTGAACGAAACCTATGGCGTGGTTTGTGACCGCGATCGTCATTTCGATATGCCTGAAATGATGCGAATCATGGCACACCCTGCGATCACCGAACGCCTAGCACAACTGCTGGGGCCAAATTTTTTCACTTGGCGTTCGCAGATCTTTAACAAGCCTCCTGGAAACCATCCCGTTGGCTGGCATCAAGCGACGACCTTCATGTTCGAGGAAGGATTCCGTGAACCGCTTACCTATCCACCAGATCTTAGCAAACTGTTTCAACTGACGGTTTGGATACCGGGCGATCCGGCCACCATCGAAAGTGGTTGCCTGAAGTTTGAAGTGGGCTCGCAATTTGAATCAACACGTTGGATGCGACTGGGCGGCAAGATTGGTTTTCACGCGGTTAACTATTTTCCTGACTATGAAGTTGATGAATCGAAGGTCAAGAGAGTCGAAGTTCAACCTGGGCAGGCTTTGATCTTTGCGGAACGAACCATCCACGCCTCGGATCCTAATCGAACCGACCGTAACCGATTCGCTTTCAACTATCGCGTTTGTCCTACATCCGTCCGCGCGTACCACCAAAACAAACGTTACCATCACAGCGCTCAAATGGGCGAAGTCTATGACATTGCGAAGTGGCGTCCTGTGCTCCTCCGGGGCGAAAATGTCGAAGGGGTAAACGACACGGTGCCTTGGGAATCTTACGCCGGCGAAGAACAGACCGTCAGCTAAGTTCGCGGCCAGATCGTCTTTCTTGTCTAGTCTTCTGCGGGACGGGGACGTCGTTCCAGCAGAAACAAAATCGCTGGCAGCACGAGCACGTCAGCGACCAAAGCGATGACTAACATGGCAGTGATCGCCCAAGAGAAGTTTCTGATCACCAACATTTCACTGAGAATGAAAGCGATCAGCCCCGCGCTGCCGATGGCTGTTGTGTGCAACATAGCGGGACCACATTGGGACATCGTATTCCTGATCGGTTCGGCAACGTTCGATAGGTTTCCACCGAAATCGCGGAACCGCATCAAAAAGTGAGTGGTGTCGTCCACTGCAATCCCAAGTGCAATGCAAGCCGTCATTGCGATTGCCAAATCGACTGGAAATCCTATCCAGCCAAGAGTCCCAAACATTACCAAGATAGGAAATAGGTTCGGGATCATCGCGATCAAGCCCAGCGAAAGGGATCTCAATACGACAATCAATACTGGCGTGATTATGACAAACGCCAAGATGAAGTTGCGAAAGAGATCTTCCAGCAACGTCAACTGCGCGCTATGAAACAGATGACTTTTGCCTGTGTAAATCACGTGCGCTTTCAATTTGAATTTGGCGTCAGCGTAATGGAGTACTTGTTGCGCCGTTGTGATCGCGAGCCTTTCCTGCCGCTTGACATCGTTTTCCGCCATCAAGGGAAAACGCAAACTGATTCGCCAAGTCTCTGCGTTCTCGCTAACGTCAAGATATGACTTTGACGCAAGCTCGTCTCGTTTGGCATCAAGCCTTGTTTGATAGGCGGAGCGTCTGACGACAGCCCCAATCGTTCTTCCTTTCGGTTGCGACGGGATGTAGTTATGAATGGAGTGCGTCGTTCCTACGATCGGCAACGATGAAAGTGATCGCTGGATCTCTCCGACCAAGCCGGCTCGTTCATGAAACTTCTGTTGTTCGGTATTTTCAAAAACAACCAAGAGTTCCGACTGGTTGATTGGCCCCATCTGATCTTCCAGACTTGCCAGTGATTTGATGATTTTGGATTTTTGATCAAAGAGCATGTCGACATCGACTCTCGCACCCAGCTTTTGCAGCCCACATGCTGCAACCAGCATCGCAGAGACTCCGGCAAAGGCAATGATCATCCTCCGCCCCTGAGTCCAGTTCACTAAGCTGGACCAAGATTGATTGCTGCTGGCACGTGCTGCCAGTTTTCTTTGGCCATTTGCGCCAAAACGAGTCAGCAGCCAAGGCAGCACGATCAGCTGAAACAGCAATGCAAACCCAGTGCCTGCCGCACAGAAAAATCCAAATTTTCTAATCGCCGGAAAACTACTGCGCTCAAGTGATAACATTCCGATCGCAGTTGTCAGCGCCGAAATGGTACATGGCTTCCACCCGATCGATATCAGTTTCCACGGATCACCAATCGACTTCAGGCTATAGCGGATCAGGTGGATGCTTCCTGAAGTAGCTAAAACGAATACGAGCGAGGGGATGATTGACATCAGCCCACCAAATTTCTCGCCGCAAATTGGCACAATGGCCACACTGCAAGCCGCCGCTCCGACCGCGACGACAAACACGATCACGGACAAAAGAAAGTTTCGCAAGCAGAGCAATGAGACCAGGGTGGCGAGGAAAAACGACGGGAAAAGCATCGTTTTTACCGAACGTGTTAGCTGATCATCGAGGTTGATTCCCAGGTACGGATACCCGCCAAAAAGTACGTCGTCTAAATCCAAATCGGGAATGTCGCCGATCACCTGCTTGATCAAATTCAAAGATTGACGACGACTAGCCGACCCCTGCTTGGATAGTTCGACGATAACAAGTGTCTGCTTCGGATCCTTGATCCCGAAATACAACCCTCGAAAACGCTGGGTGATTCGCTTTTCTGATAGCCCTAGATCGGACGCCCCGCGCTTGATGATATCGGCGCCGCTGACGACAGACTGGATCAGCGGATTCTTGTCGGTTAGGCGTTCACTGAATTGTGCCAGCCGTGGGTCGTCAACAGTGCAACCAGTCCATGTGATGACAATGAAATCATCAGAGCCAAACTGTTCTTCAAATCGATTGTATTCCTGCCGGTCCGCAGATTCATCGGGCAGCCATTGAAGTACGTCTTCTGTGTCAGTTTGGAATTGCGACCACCCAAACGTACAGAACACAACGCACAGAACGACGAACGATAGATTGAAAATGTCCAGTCGCGTCACGTTGCGATCCCTGCTTTACGGTGTGAATGTGTTCGTTTCTAAGAACACACGACTCTGACGAGCCCACTTGTGATTGATCAATCCTAGTCTTTTGCTATGGCGAAGCACTAGTCCGGTGCCAGTGAATTGATCTTGCCTGGGTTACCTGTTTTCCACACAAGGCTGTTTTTCAGGTTCAATACGCTAGTGAGGGGCGGGCGATAGGACTTGTGCCCTGTTCGCGTTCGCGCTAGCCGAATTCGTCAATCGATCCACGTAGGCATCCAGAAATCGATCCGCTTCGAGCTTGGAAAACGAGGGTTGGTGAAAATTCACTGCAACTGTCAGCCTTTCTGCGTACATGCTGCAACCAAAGGTAACTGGCGCAGAAGCTTCTGTTGGCGGCACGATGACGACAGAGTTTAAGACGAGGTCGCCACATTGGATCTTGTCGTCAATTTTCTGAAAACCGCTTTCATAGAACAAGCGTCCCAAGTTCGTGAGGACACTTGTCGCAATTGGCCGCTCAGCTCTTCGCTGCAATAGCCCTGAAATGAGTGGTGACGAGGCAGCTAGCCCAGCGGTTTGATTCCAAGAATGCTGGATTTGCCATTTGCGAATGAACTTGCGTTGTTGAGTAACACTTGAGAGCAGGCGACTTGGGTCGTCTAGCATTTTTCTGCTGGCCGCCATGTAGACCATCGAAACACAATTTGCAGCAGGCATCTGTTCGTGTTTCTTTGTGCGAAGCGAAAAAGGAATCAGCAATCGGATGTTTCGATTCCGTTTCGAGTCCGAAGTACGATTCCAATCATCGATGGTAAGAAACAGATCGCGCACGAGTAAATCGTTGAGAGTTGCGCCACAAGATTTCGCAACGGCAGTCAGGGAATCAGTAAGCTCTCGGGTGAAAACGTGCGAGGGTAATTCCACGAACAATCCTGCGTCGGTCGATGGGACATCAGCGTCGGCGACGATCGAAGCGGTTTTTTGAGCGAACAGTTTCGAAATCCGAATCGGCAAGATAACGGTGGCGCGAAGAATACGGTTCACTATCGATAGCTTCGTATCGGGTTCAGCAGTCCGCAGGGCTAAGGCGTTTGTGTCCAGTGGATAAAGTTGATCCGTGTCAGCCAGATCGATCGCACTATCAGCGAGTTTGCTGTACGTCCGGAGCAGATCTTCGATCATCCGAAAAGCACCAAGGCCGTCGCAACAAGCATGGTGCAGTTGAAAACGCATTTCGATTTGATCTTCACCGACTCTGACCCATATTCTGACGCCGACTTCCGATCTCAGGTCGATCGATTCACCATCGGGATATAGAAACGGCTGGCTAGAATCAGCAATGCTCAAATAGGGCTGCGGATCGGTCACTGGGACCCAATGAAATTGGCTAGGCCGAGTCGCAGCGTCGTCTTTTTGTCGTTCGGTACGCTTTGCAGAGGATGTTTGCTGCGAGATTTCGTCAGCACTATCAGCTGTTTCGCTACTCTGGGGACAGATGTTCGCAGATAGAAAAGGATGCATCGCTATTGTGCGTGCGACAGCCGATTCAAACGCGGCCGAATCCAATTTCCCTGATAGTCCAAGGGAAATGAAGAATGTCATTGAACCATTTTCGGCCCCCTGAATCATCGACCATTCAAAGGGAGTCAGTTCAATCGGAAAGGCGACCACCAATCAGTTCCTGGCCAAGTCTTTGCTGACAGGCGACTCCCCAAGATCCATGCTGACCTGATTAGCCAAAGTTCGAACGGTGGGCATTCGCATGATCGAATAGTGACTTCCCTCTAAAACACGTTCGACGATATCGTGTTTCGAATGCGATTGCCAAGATCGTCGACGCACGCTGGCGATTTCGTCGGAGTCACTGGGCCACCATAACTTCATCGGAGAATCAATGGCGCCCATTTTGGAGTTTCTGATCAAATTGCAGTGAGTCAAGAATCGAGAAACAAAATGGCTGAGCGTTGTTGCAGGAGGACTTTGACTACTGAGATAGCCTCGTGACTGCAGATACTCGATCATGTCGGTTGACGAAAGGTCGCTGTTAGGGCCCAGGCTGTTTGCAACGATTTCGTCAACATGCTCGTCCAGCTGTTCGCGCGGAACACGATTGAATATTCCAATCTCTTGAAATTGGATCGACAACTGCTTCAACCTTAGCTTCAAGGTTTTGCGAGCAGTCACGGCGTCGTCATCCATCCATCGCAGGTCGCTGTCAATCAGACCAAGAAACGTTACTTCACGTCCCAATTGAATCAACAAACTTGAAATTCTTGAAGCGACAAAACCGCCGAAGGAAAAACCCAACAGCCGCACGGGACCTTGCGGATGTTGTTCGACGATCAGCTGAGCGTAGTGGCTGGCCATTGCTTCCATTGTTGGAAACTCTTCATCGTCACCCGCCGCAAGCCTTGATTGAATGCCAAATACTGGATAGCCCTTGCACAAATTTCGAACGAGCTTGCGATAGATTCCAATGTCACCGCCGGATGGATGAATGCAGTACAGAGGGGTGCCATGATCAGACGACCGAAGCGGCACAAGACAGTTTGCTAAGGCAGATTGAGACTTGACCATGATCGATAATGTCGTTTCCGAATGTAAGTTTGGAGGCTGCGCGACCCGTCTGGCCAATGCATCCTTCCTGGCCGATGGGTAGATCCCCTCACGCGCCGCCTGAACGCAGACGGATAGCATACTAGAAATCAAATAGTTTAGTTGTGATCATTTTGATTGGTAGATTATTAAGTGGAAATCGTCGCCGTTGTTAACGAATGAACTCCGGCGGCACAGGGCAAAGCACGCGTGAGCAAGGGACAACGTGAACCCCTCGCTGGCGCATTTTGGAGTTGCGCTCTTGGGGGTAGGCCGGACCGAGCAAACGCTGCAATTGCCGGAACTTCGGACGCAA
>CAYNNP010000013.1:0-35878 GCA_964398215.1 uncultured Pirellulaceae bacterium
AACCATTGCTCTACACTCGCTCCAAGGTTCCTGTTGTCCCAGCGAACGAATCTACTTCTACGCCAAGGCGCTGTAGGACTGATACGAACAAGTGTGCGAGTGGAAGCTCTTCAGCTTCGATCTTTCCACGCCAGCCAGCATCGCTCATGATCCCGGCTCCCGCCTGGTTGTCTTCGTTGCCGACGCCAAATTTTAAGTAACGGCCGTTTTTGAAACCAAGGTTCTTTCCGCCTGCGGAAATGATCGGATAATTGCGCGACAGGTGAAAACTACTTGACGCCGAGCCGTGCATGGCAAACGTGTTGTCCAGCATGTTTCCGCTACCAGTGGATTCCGGTGTGTCCTGCAGCTTCTTCAAGAACCGTCCAAACTCTTTGGCTTGATATCGGTTGTAGGTTCCCAGATTCTCCCAGCCCTTCGGCTTCTTTACACTGTGCGTTAAGCCATGAGCGTTTCCGAGCCCGACCGCCTTTGACAACAAGTCGTGCGGACCTTCACCGTTTTCACGTCCCAACTGAAACGTTGCCACTCGCGTGGAATCGCTTCTGAACGCCAGGTAAATCAGTTCGTACATGGTCTCGAAATACAAACTCGCCTCTTTGGGATCCGCATCAAGCGTCAGGTTCGTTGTGTCGACTTTCGGAATCGGTGTGTCGATCCAACGCTGCGCCTTGGCAAGCTTGACTTCCGTGTCGCGCACCGCATCCAAGTATTGCTGTAGCGTTTCCTGATCGTGCTTGGACAACTGCCGCTGCAGCGACCGCGTATTTTCGATCAAGAAATCCAACGCACTCTTGCTACGCTCAAGCTTCTCGGCTGCGTCCTTGCCGCTAGTCTCAAACAACAAGTCAAAGATCTGCTTGGGTTTATTCATCGCCGGGATCGGGCGGCCTTCGGCGTCGAAGGATTGTGTTTGTGCACCACGCGGTCCGCCGATTCCTCCGTTGGTCGACAACACCAGCGAAGAATGGCGAGTGAAGTCACCAGCGTGCGCGGCATAGACTTGGTCTACCGAAATCGAGTTCTTATAGGCACCATGTCCGCCGGTCGCGGCGCCGGTCAAGTACTGGTCTGCGTTGGAGTGTCCGTGAATTTGACGCGCCGCGGGGTGCGACAGGCCGGAGTAAATCGTGATCTCGCTGCGCATTGGTTCTAAAACATCCAGAACCTTGGTCAATTGAAAATCGTGTTCACCACCCCGTGGAAACCAGCTCCAATCCTTCCACGCAGGGTCGTCTTTCCGCGGCAACCCAACTCCATCAGGATGATAAACGCTCAAGAAACGTTTTGGCGTTTCGTTCAGCACTGGATTGGCCGACGCAAACGTCTCAAACCACGGTAGCGTCAACGCCAATCCCGCGCCGCGCAACAAACAACGGCGGCTAATGCGGTTGGATTTAGTATTCTTCATCATTTCGATCCTACGGCTCAGCGAGCTTGAAAAATCCGGCTGTTGACGATCAGTTGGATCAAGTCACCAAGTCGATCATCGTGTTTTCTAAACTGCAATGTCAAGTTATCTATATCGGCGCGATCGGCGAACGAAAGTGGCCGGCCCAGCGCATACGCGGTCATTTTGTGTACCATCGCTCTGGCAAATTGATCCTGCCGCTCCAGCAACAAGTATCGCTTTAACCCGTCCATGCCAGCCAATTCTTGCTTATTGAACAACGCCGAGGTCGCATCAACGGGCTCGCTGCCTATCTTTGTACGAAAGGAACCCATGGCATCGTAGTTTTCAAATGCGATTCCCCACGGGTCGATTTTAGCATGGCAAGAAACGCAGGCCGGTTTGTTGCGGTGATCGGCAATGCGTTCTTTCAGCGTCATTTCAAGAATCCGCGGGTCCGTCAAATCCACTTCGGGCACATTCGGTGGCGCGGGCGGTGGCGGGTCACGTAGGATTCTTTCCAGCATCCAAATGCCGCGCTTCAGTGGATGCGAATCCTTGCCGTCCGAGTTCATGGCCAACACGGCCGCGCCGGTTAAGATCCCGCCACGTTTGGCTTTCGGTTCGACTGCGACTTTGCGAAAGTGCGGCCCGAACACGTCGCGGATTCCATAGTGGTTGGCAAGTCGTTCGTTGACGACAACGTAGTCACTGTGCAAGAAATCCATGACGCTGCCGTTTTGCTTCAGCACCTCGGCAAAAAGAGCGATCGGTTCTTGCTGCATCGACTGCTTCAACGCTTGATCGGACACATGAGTCACACTGCCCATCGCGTCCATGCCAAGCCATTGCTGAACAAAATGTTGTGCAAACCTCTCGCTGCGTGAGTCGGTCAGCATCCGCTGAACCTGCGACATCAAGACATCCGGCCGGTTCAGGGTTCCTTGGCCTGCTAAGTCCAGCAATGCTTCATCAGGAATACTGGACCACAGAAAGAACGCCAATCGATTCGCCAGTTCGAATTGGTTGATCGTGCCTTCAGTTTTTGCATCGTCGTCTGGCGATCGTTGTGTCACGTACAAAAATTCGGGCGCGGACAACGCTGTGGCCAGCACTTCCACCATCGCATCCTCGAAACTCGAAAATCCAGAACGATATTCGGCAAACAGCTTCATGAACCGTTCGAGTTCTGGCTCGCTAACCGGGCGTCTGTAAACGCGAGGCAAAAAACGACTTAGAACTTCGCGGCCGTAGACTTTTTCCTTCGAACGATTGTCGCTGTCGAAAAAGATCGACGTGTGCGACTTCGGTGGCCACTGCTGAAAGAACGGCGCGGAGATTTCCAAGTAATCGATATGAACATTCATCGGATCATTCTTGTCCGTCGCGTTCGACACATTTCGGATTGTTAGAAACTCGTCGCGTCGGGGGAACTTGGTCTCCAATTTCCGAAATGGGTTTCGCTGAATGTCGCCCAGTTGAATGAAAAAATCGATGAAGCCTGGCTCGTCAATCGACGCGGTCACGGGCAAATCAACTTCGCTGATCACCTGCGAAAAGTTTGCATTGTTGCTTGTATGAGCGCTGAAGATCAGCTGCAAGCTGGCGTACTCGTTTGGTTTCATCGATGTTCGTCCGGCACGAATACGAACTCGCATCGTGCCCTCGTCAGGCAAGAATCGATCCAAATTAATCTTCAACTCATTCGAATGCGGTAAAACACAAACGATGGGCGACGCTGGCGGCGCATCCTCAATCACTGGATCAGGAATCGGTACCAACTCGCAGTTCTGTGATTGGACCGCTTTACCAGTTTTGATATCCAAGAAATGAGATCGATACCGACTCCTGTCCTCGGTGTCGTTTGCGTCGAAACTCTTTGCCCGTTTCGATGCCGCAAGTTTGTCCATCAGCGTCGACATGTTGGCGATGTAGACAACGGGCTCTGGACGATCACCGCGAACCGTCGCGCGCCGTAGGGCTTTCAACGCAATCTCGCGATAGGATTGAAATTGCATCGCTGACATCTGCAACATGTCAGAACTGTTCTTGAATCCGTCTTCCGACGCAGTTTCCGGAGGCAGCCGGTTAGCAAAGTCAGCACGCACACCTAGCAGGTCTTGCAGCGCGTAATTGTATTCGTATTTTGCCAAGCGCCTAAATGATGAACCTTCTCTCTGGCCGCGCCTCGCTAGCGACGCCTTGTTCATCTCGTCGCCAATCCAATCGACAATCGCAGATCGGTCGGCATCCGTGATCGCAAATTCCGGTTCGTCTTCGGGCGGCATTTCTGAATTGATCAACGCGTCGTAAACTTCGCGCCAGCGCTGCACATCAGTGCCCGTCAGCAAGTCAGGGTTAAGCTGATCAATGCGGAGCTGGCCTTCAGATTTGTCTGGACCATGACAGTCCACGCAGTGCGCCATCAGGAGCGGCCGGATCGATTTTCGAAAGTGTTTCAGATTTGCTGTTGGGATAACGTCCGAATCTTTTGCTTTCACCCGACGTTCATTCAGCAGTTTTGACTTCGTTCGTCCAATCCCCAGGGCGTCGTGCAGGCTGATCGGATCCGAGTCCGGTTCCGCCGCCAACAGCGAGTGGGCACCACCGCAACAAAGCAGCGCCAAAGCGGTGGTTCTGAACAGATTCACGAAGACCATGATTCCTTTGTCACCAAAGCTGACAAGGTGTGTTGATGAACAACCATTGCCGCAAACCAGCGGCGAGTGTAGTCATCAAAAGGCAGGAGGGTGGTGGCCACTTTCGTACAACGAAATCGGCCGGCGGGATATCAACAGTATATCCTACGTCCCGAAAAAGTCATCTGATATCCATCCGCAGGGCAAAGCAGTTTTTCAAACTGCTTAAAGTAGCTCGGCTCTCCGAGCCGAGAAATCGGCAGGTCTCGGCTGGGACAGCCGAGTTACTATGTTGCCTACCTTGAAAAAGTCACGAATCTGGCTGTTCGGCTAAATCAAGGTCAGACGCGGAAGAAGAGTTTGTTTCGGTACAGATAAAAACAGATGAGCCATAAAACAATGAACACACCGATTGATTGCAACGTCGGTGCGTATGGCCCCAAGAACATCGCTTCGACAAACCCCGAGTGGTCGGCTTTGTTATCGCCAAGGTTTTTGCCCAAGTAAGTTTTCAAATTCGCGTTGATTGTTCCCTTGAAAAGCATCCCCATGAGGTACATCGCCAAGGAATTCATTCCAACGACCACCAACGGAAATGTCCAGCGTTTAAAGCCACGGATATCCACGATCCAGTAAAGCAACGCTAAGATCCACAGTACCCACGCGCCACTGAACAGCACCCACGAAGGCGTCCAGATTTTCTTGACAACCGGACACACGGTTACGCTTGCGACCACGGCCAACACCATTGCGATCAAGCCACCGAGCATCAACCAAGTTACTTTTTGCGTCGCACTACGATCACTTTTCAGCAAACTTCCAGCAAACACTCCGATCAGGATCGTAACGGCAGACGGAATGAAATTCAGTGTCGTGTAACCCGCTTTGTGCGCGGCGATTGGTTCTTTCGTTTCGAATAGCCAATTCAATAACTTGACATCCACATCGGCCGCTCCATTGCCGGTCAACGCAAAGTGTTGTCCAACCGTTTCGTTGACATGCAGCGAAGCGATACTGTCCACCGCGGCCTGGGTCAGCTCCAAAACGGGGTATTGAAAAAGCCAGTACCAGTAGGCCAGCAAGACAGAAATGCCGGCTGCCAACTGAAATTTAAAGCTGCGGCCTAACAGCAGGAATACAAAAAAGTATCCAAGGCCGATTTGCGAAAGCACATTGGTGAACAGTCGGTTGGACGCCAGGCCGCTGTTGCGAGTTTGTAAGTAGACGCCGATTGCGACCAAGACGAATGCGCGGATCGCGGCGTGCAGGGTTAGATTCAATTCGCTGTCACCACGCTGGCGACGTTTGGCATACGAATATGGCATCGCAACGCCTACCATGAACATGAACGCTGGTTGGATCAAGTCCCACATTGAACAGCCGACGTAATAAAACTGGCTTGTCCAAATTGGATGGCTATTGTGAAAACTCAAGAACTGCCAGACTTGCCCGACAAACGAATCGACTTCTACATTTGGTCCATAACCAAGTTTACGGGCAGTCTTTGCCAGCGCGAGCCCGTTGCAAGCCAGCAAGCACATGATCAAACCACGCATCGCATCCAGCGAAACCAATCGCTGCGATTGTTGATTCAGTTCAGTTTCCTGCACGGCATTGCCATCGGTTGAGTTTTTTCTGTTGCGCAGCGGGAGGGTCGGACGTCGTAGCGGCCTGGGCTGAGGGCGCGACAGTCCCGATGTGAGAATGATTTTACCGTTTCGTATTCATCCCATGTATTGCAACGCAAAATGCGATCCGCGTCACGAAAAACGCAACTTCAAGGCGCTGCAGCAAGGTTACAGTCGCTGTTCCGGCAGGCACTGCATTCGGCCTACAATTAACTTAATCCCCACGACCTGTTGTTATTCTTGCTCAGGCACCAAATGAACTCCTGAGTTATCCTGCGAAAGTGGCTATACTAGAGTTCCCACCATTGCACTCCTTGGCCGCAATAATCTACTGCCATGCAAAAAATCATTTTCACGCTTTGCCTGTTGTTGCCAGTCATACAATCAGTGGACACGCAGGCCGACGATTCAAAGAAATCGAAAAGCAATCGCCAAGTCGCACATTGGTCATTCGACGAAATGCCCAAAGCAAAAATAGTTGGCAAGGTTTCAGTTTCTGAATCCGAGTTGACTGCGCCACAATTCCCTGGCTTCGGCCGAGCCAATTCCGCACTCACGATCAAAACACGATCCTATTTGGTGCTGGATGATCGCGGTCAAAAAAAAGATGGCGACTTTGATTTTGACAACGGCGACGCGATCACTGCCGAAGCTTGGGTGAACTTGAAATCGTTATCGCAACAGGCTTACATCATCGGAAAGGGTCGAACGGGAATTTCTGGTCCCAAAAGCACCGACCAGAATTGGGCGTTTCGAATTCGAAATCAGAAAGGACAAGGATGCGTCAATTTCTTGTTTCATTCACAGAAATCTGGTTCAAAGCCAGGTGACTGGCATCGCTGGACCAGCACAAGCGGCTTTGGTGTTGGAGACGGCTGGCATCACGTTGCAGTGTCCTACAAGTTCGGCGAACCAGACAGCATCCGTGGAATCATTGATGGCAAAGAGGTCAAAGGAAAGTGGGACATGGGCGGCCCAACTAAACAACCGCCAGTCAAAACGTCGTCACCAGTTTGGATCGGATCCGCAATGGCTGACAAAGACGGCGGCAAAAAGGGCAATTCCTTTGATGGCCAGATGGATGAACTTGCAGTCTACCGTAGCATCGTCCCGGCTGGAGTTTTGAAGAGTCGATACAAGTACAAACCGGAACCTGTTGATCGCCCGCCAAGCTCAGGTGATCAAGTTGTGAACCAATTGTTCGGGCCGATTAGCGGCAACAGTTCCATTCCCAAGCGGTTCGATTCGGCGCCGCGAACGACATGGACAACAAATGCATTGGCGTTCACGCGACTACCCCACAACTACGATTCATGGGGTGTGCGTGATGATTGGACCGACAAGACTTCCAAAGTAATGTTTGTACGATCATGGATGAATTTGAAATTGGAACGCGGCGACTACCAATTCATGGTGCGTTCGCGCGGCTACTCGCAATTGTTTATCGACGGAAAAAAAATCGTTTCAACGCCTCGGCAACTCAATCGCAGCGGCGCCCATCACGTCGTCGTTCCGCTTCCCAAAGTTCCCGTCGAAGGGATGCGGCCCGCGTTCATGAGTGACCACCAGCGCGTGGTGGATTTTCACAGTGATGGTGGTACTCACGAAATACGGTTCGATGTGATTGTGGGCGGCCCCAAGTATCGGCTGGAATTTGGCGAGACCTGTGTTGCGATCGCACGTCCAGACGAGATGTTTCGTGTCGTTTCTAACAGCCGCGAGTTTTTGCTGGACGATGCGGGCTGGCAACAATTAGCCGACCAGCAAAACGAAATGTTGGCTGAGCTGGATACAAAAACGCGTCGCGCAAAATCATCAAAGCAAAACGAATACTGGGCACTGAGGCACTCTTACGCAAAGCAGAATCTGAAGAAAGGTGTCAAACAGAGTATCGACCAGATTATCGAGAATCGTATCTCGGCCGAAAACGAAGCACGATCGAATGCATCAGCTACCTCCAGCACGACCGACACATTCTATCGCGATCATGTGCAACCGATTTTGCAATCAAACTGCGGGCGCTGCCATGGGGAAAAACGACAAGGCGAGTTAGCGATTTTTGATCGCGAAAATTTACTTCGCGGTGGTGAGTCGGGTGATGCAGCAATTGTTCCCGGCAAACCAGACGAGAGCTATTTGTTTGAATTGGTGTCTGCAAAACCAGATGAATACCGAATGCCACCCAAGGGAGATGGGCTGGATGAATCGCAGGTCCAAATTATTCGCAAGTGGATCGCAGCGGGCGCAAAACTTTCTGCTGCAAAAAAGAACCCAATCAAACTAACCACCAAAACAAACGACTACACATTCCTGCGTCGTGTTTTCATTGACACCGTTGGCGTGCCGCCAACGGTAAGCGAGGCGAACCTTTTCTTGAACGACCGCAGTGCCGATCGCCGAGAAAAGCTGATTGACGGTTTACTGAAAGATCCGCGTTGGGCCGACAATTGGGTTGGATATTGGCAAGACGTGTTGGCAGAGAACCCGAATCTACTGAAGCCGACCTTGAACAATACAGGCCCGTTTCGGTACTGGATTCATGAGACGCTGAAGGACAATAAACCGATTGATCGTTTTGCAACTGAATTGATTCAGATGCGCGGAAGCACCTGGTACGGTGGTTCAGCTGGGTTTTCAGTGGCGTCACAGAACGATTCGCCGATGGCGGCCAAGGCGCATGTGATCGGAACGGCGTTCATGGGAGTCGAAATGAAGTGTGCTCGCTGCCATGACGCGCCTTACCACTCGTGGAAACAACGCGACCTGTTTCAAGTCGCCGCGATGCTGGAGCGAAAATCGATCAAGCTGCCCAAGACCAGTACAGTGCCTGCAGCGTTCTTTGATGAACAAGAACGAAAATCGCTGATCGAAGTCACACTGAAACCCGGCGAGAAGATTCATGGGAAATGGCCGTTCGCCAGCTTTGCTCCCGATGTTGAATCCGAGATTGTGCAGAAACCAGCGGATACGCGAGAAAAACTAGCCGCGCAAGTAACCGCATCTCGACGTTTTGCAGAAGTCATCGCGAATCGTCTGTGGAAGCGTTTTATGGGCGCGGGGATCGTCGAGCCCGTGGACGATTGGGAAGGCAACGCGCCAAGCGACCCGCAACTGCTTAGCTGTTTGGCGGACGCGCTGATCGAATCCAATTACGACTTCAAAGCACTCGCAAAATTGATTTTGGTCAGCGATGCGTATCAGCGCAACGTCAATCGATCTAATGGGGACGAATCGGATGCACGATTCTTTGCTGGACCGATACGCCGCCGAATGACGGCCGAGCAGATTGTCGATTCAGCATTCAGTGTCGCCGAAATTGACATGAATACGGAACAATTGACGTTAGACGTCGAAGGCAGTTTGCCAGTTGAGAAGTTTTTGAATTTTGGATTCCCCAAACGTGCATGGGAATTTTCGACTTTGGCAAACGAGCGAGATCGACCAAGTTTGGCGCTGCCAAAAGTCCAGGCGATCACGGACGTGTTGAATGCGTTTGGCTGGAGGAATTCGCGGCCCGAACCGACCAGTCAACGTGAAGAGGCACCAAATTTGGTTCAGCCCGGAGCGCTCGCAAACGGAACCTTGGGCGTTTGGCTTACTAGGTTAAGCAATCAGAGCGGGTTGACCGATTTGATGTGCAAAGAGCAGGACGTCGAATCGTTAGTTGATGAACTGTTTTTGCGAATGCTAACCAGAAAGCCAACGGCTGCCGAGAAAGATCGATTCGTCCAGCTATTGAGTGACGGATACGACGATCGGATTTCCAAATCGGCGCTCGCAGCGTTGACACCTGTTGCCAAACGATTTCGGTACGTCTCATGGTCCAATCATTTGAACACCGAAGCGAATGTCATCAAAGTAGAAATGCAAGAACTCCATCGTAAAGGCCCCGAAAGGACGTATCGGCTGACGCCAGCCTGGAGAGAAAAAGCCGAAGACGCAATTTGGGCTTTGCTCAATAGCCCCGAATCCGTCATTGTTCCATGAAGTAGGTTGCCGTTGATTAGGCACGCACCTGTCTGCCACCACTTAAGATCGCAAGTACACGAAACAGCCAAACAAATGAAACGCAGAACATTCATCCAATCGACCGCGGCCGCAGCCGTCGCATCGCCACTGCTTGCCGCTGACACAGCCATGCCAAAACTTGGCAAGGTCGAACACTGCGTGATGATTTGGCTTGGTGGCGGGATGGCTCAAATCGATACGTTTGACCCAAAGCCGATGGGCGACGCCAAAGCCAAGAAAGCGGGCGGGTACTATCGTTCGATTGATACCGTTGTTCCAGGTGTCCAAGTCTGTGAACACTTGAGCAAAACGGCGAAAGTCATGGATCGGGTGACAGCTCTCCGCACGGTACACCACAATGTCGTCGACGAACATGCCGCAGCTACCAATCGCATGCACACGGGGCGTCCGACGACTGGCACCGTTCAATATCCATCGATCGGATCGATCATCGCTGATCAGCGCGGCGCCGCTGCCGATGGGGTCCCGGCTTATATGTTGATCGGCTACCCAAACGTGACACGTGGCCCTGGGTTTCTGGGCCAAAAAGCTGGCTACGTGTATTTGACGGACATCCAAAGTGGCCCAGCTGGACTCGCACGTCCCGCTGATATCGACGATCAACGCCAACAGCGACGCCAGCAACTGCTGTCGACCGTTCGAGATGCCGGACGCAAGCGTTTCGGAAACGACAAACTGTTTGGCGATTATGACGCGGCTGTCGGAGAGAGCTTGCGGTTAAGTGGTCCTGATTTTATGAAGTCGTTTGACTTGAGCGGTGAATCCGATTCGCTACGAAACTCTTACGGTGACGGTTTTGGGCAACGCTGTTTGTTGGCGCGGCGGTTGTTTCAATCGGGTGTGCGGTTCATCGAAGTTTCGCATAACATGAATTTTCGCAATGGTACCGGCTGGGACACGCACAACGATGGGCAGCTGAATCAACATTTGTTAATCCAAGAATTGGATGTCGCTTTGACTGCGATGATGGCGGACCTGGAATCGCACAAAATGTTGGACAAAACACTGATTGTGATCAGCGGAGAATTCGGACGGCCTGCCCAGTTTGATTCCGGTGGAGGTCGAGGTCATCACAGCAAGAATTTCTCTGTCGTACTGGCTGGTGGTGGACTGAATCATCAAGGCGGTTACGGAGTGAGCGACAATCTGGCCATGAAGGCTGTCGAAAATCCCGTTTCGGTACCCGATGTGTTCGCGACCATTTTCGCAGCCATGGGAATCGATCCAACAAAAAATCTTTACAACGGCGATCGTCCCGTACCGATCACCGATGGCGGTATCGCGATCGAAAAACTGTTGTCTTAGTCGACGCTGGGATTCGGAGTCACCACAGCGGCAATCGGTTTGGTTTTGCCCAGCGAATTCTGCCCACCAGCACATCGCCACGGTAGCCATCGCGCGGCATCCATTCGCCAACGGTGATCAGCGATTCGTTTGGACTGACATTGGTAACGTCAAAGTTCCCCATCAATGCAACCTTGTTGGGCTCATCGACTCCATCGCCAACCAACGGCAGTGCGACCCGTTCGGTCGATTTGATCAAGCACTTTTGATCGACATCAACTTGAGCCACCCAAAGTGGTGATCGCCAGCGAATGACGTTCGTGTTGGAAACATCTTTGCGTGTATAGACCAGAAACAAACCGTCGCTGTGCGTAAGCCAGTGTTGCTGAGTCGTCGACATGTCTATCGGCGTGCCGTCCTCCCAAGCCCAAGCGGTTTTGGGACTCCAAGTCAGTCCGTCGTCACTGGCGCTAACATAACCGCGACTGTCTTCTGCACGAATTGTCATCCAAGTCTTTCCTGCAAACTCCGTAACACTCGGTTCCAGCAATCCGCGGCCCTTGTTGTTGTAGAGCGGTGACCCGACCGTTTTCACCTTCAGATTTTCGCCGTCAAAACTGGACTGAACGCCTGCCACCATCCGGTTCTCTGGCTTGGGACCAAACGTAAACGACATTTGCACATCACCACTAGGCAGCACAACGCGTTGACCACAGTTGTTGGAATAAATGTGACCACCACGCGGGTCATCCCACTGCAAGATCTTGCGTTTCGACCAAGCCCCATCGCTAGAACGAGTCACATAGACGGGATATCGCGCCAGTTGTTCTTTTTTGGCAAAGTACTTTCCTTTGTAGAACACAACATGGCCAAGCCCCAAGACTGAATCGGTTTGCGGATGATACTGCGGCGTGACATCACAAACAGCAGCACGCAGATCGTCATCACGTCCAGCAATGGGATCACGCCCAAGCGCAGGAATCGGCTCAGGCTCGCTCCATGTCTTGCCGAGATCAGCCGACATCGTCCAGTGAACCTGACCAAAATAGTCGGACCCACCGATCTCTTGGATCGTCATCAGTACAACAGGATTTCGGTTTGCGTCGGGCATCATGCAAGCGCGCGGGTGAAACCAAGTCCGTTGTTTCCCATCACGATTCTTCCAAAGCGTTTCCTTGGTGATCGATGCAATCAGCGGTTCGTCCGCTCTGCTGCCAGAGACCGGGACCGCAAACAATACGAGGGCCATGAAAAAGGTAAAATGTCTGCAGAATTTCATATCGTCACCTTTCGCCAACTATTTCTGTGGCGTTCGGGGTCGCTACCTCGGGCTGATTTTGCAACTTTCACGCTCTGCCTATCATATCCCACATCTCAAGAAGTACATTGCGGTGTCAGAGTTTCTTTTTTCGCAGTGGGCTCCGCGGCTTAGCTGTTGCGGTTGTGATTTTTTGGCAGTCCGCCTTTGGCCGATACTACGAACGGACAGTACGATTCTTGTGCCTTGCGCGATGAAGACAACAACACGGATGGGCAGGTGGCGATTATGATTGAAGTCCAACCTGCCCTTCACTCCAAACCTGAAACTCGCCATGTGTCGTATTTTCTGTTTCGCAATGTTAGTTGCTTCGATGCTCGTCGGCCTGGCCAACGCGAACGAATCCAAAACCAACATCCTGATTGTCACCGTTGATGACATGTCGGCAGATTCACTGGGAGCGTTTGGATGCAAACTGGCGGAGACTTCGCCCAATATTGATCAGTTTGCAAAACGCGCGATGAAGTTCAATCGTGCTCATGTTCATGTTGGCAATTGCATGCCGGGCCGCAATATCATGTGGTCGGGAATGTTTTCACATGCCAATGGCATTGAAGGGTTTCGGCAGAAAAAAGACATTGACTATCCTGTGCTTTGCGATCTTGCCAAGCAGGCGGGGTACTTCACAGGAATCCGTGGCAAGGTTTCTCATTCGACACCCTATTCGCCGTATGCATGGGATGCCGTTTTGGATACGGACGCCAAGGGAAAGAAGTATCACATCAAAGACGCGGCCAGTTACGGTGCGTCAATGCGAGCGGGAATCCGGCTTGCCGCCGAATCGGGCAAACCATTTTGCTTGATGATGAATATCTCTGACCCGCACAAACCGTTTTACGCGCAAGGCAAGAAGGGCGTGACCATCGAAGATCGGCATGTGCCTAGCAAGGTGTTCACACCCGATGAAGTTCCTGTGCCTGGATTCTTGCCAGATGATGCTGTCATCCGCAAGGAACTTGCACACTACTATTCATCCGTTCGCCGCGCCGACGATTGTTTTCAACAGATCATGACCGCGCTGGATGACTTTGGCGGCAATACCTTTGTTTTGTTCTTGTCCGATCACGGGATGCCGCTACCTTTCGCCAAAACACAGCTTTATCACCACAGTACTCACACACCGTTGATGGTTTTGTGGCCCGGCGTCACCAAGCCGATGACCGACAACAAGCACTTTGTTGGCGCGATTGATTTTATTCCGACCCTGCTAGAGGTGATGGGCAGCCAACACCCGACTCCCGACAAGTTGCATGGTCGATCTTTTGTATCGATCTTGCGAGGTGAAGCGCAAACTGATCGTGAGCACGTGATTTTGCAATACAACGAGAACGCAGGAAGAAACCGTCACCCAATGCGCGGCATTCAGAACGCAAACTACTTGTATCTCTTTAACCCGTGGAGCGACGGGAAACGCAAATTCGCGACAGCGACGACGGGCACGATGACCTATGCCCAAATGGTCAAACGTGCGGTGAAAGAAACTCGTGTCGCCGAGCGATTGCAATTGTTCGACCATCGGGTTTTGCACGAATTGTACGATGTAGAAAACGATCCCGACTGTTTGGTTAATTTAATCGGTTCCGAGGAACATCACGACGTGGTGTCTGATTTGCAAAGCAAATTGCACAAAGAGTTAACTCGAATCGGAGACCCTGCCGCGCAGTTGACTGCAGACTTTGATAACGAAGAACTTCGGCTGGCCTATATGGCCAAGGAAGACAAATCGACTCAGCAATTTAAAAAGAACAAGAACAAGAATCCGAATCAAGACAAGTTGCAACGCAACGCTGTGAAGCTGTCCATTCCCGATAAGGTGAAGCGAGGCGGCACCTGTGTTGTCAGCATTACCCATCGTTTGCCGGTCAAAATTGGCAAGCAAAAACTACATGTGACGTGGAAGCAAGCGAAACCGGATGATTCAAAAGTCGCGGGTAAACGATTGCATCGCGAAGTGGTTGAGATCGCTGGCAAGGGCAAGATCGAAGTCTCTTTCCCTGTGCCAGACGACAAAGACGCCGCTAGCTTTCGGGTGGCAGCGTTTTTGGGTGAAGACTTCCAGTCCAATATCCATCACCAGAACTCGGACTTGATCGTGATCGACGAATAGTCACCGATCCTTTTTCGTTAGAACAGTCGATTCATACCATTAAGTGCCGCGACCCGATAAGCTTCGGCCATGGTCGGATAGTTGAATGTCGTTTCCGTAAAGTACTCGATGGTATTTTGGCCACTTGGCCGATGCATCACAGACTGACCAATGTGAATGATCTCTGATGCGTTTGCACCAAAGCAGTGAACGCCCAATACTTCCAGCGTATCTCGATGAAACAAGATCTTTAGCATTCCCGTTGTGCGACTGGTGATTTGGGCACGAGCCAGGCTCTTGAACTGACTGTGACCGACTTCATAGGGAATGCAAGCCTCCGTGAGTTCGCGTTCATTCTTGCCAACGCTACTGATTTCGGGGCTGGTGTAGATACCCGTTGGGATGTCATGAATCCGCAAGTTCCCATCGCGTGTACCCATCAGGTGCATGCCAGCCGCGCGTCCTTGTGTGTACGCGGCACTGGCCAGTGATGGATAACCGATCACGTCACCAACTGCGTAGATGTGATCACGAGACGTTTGAAATTGATCGTCAACCTCTAGTTGTCCGCGGCCGTTGGGTTCCAGGCCAACATTCTCCAATCCCAAGTCGTCCGTATTTCCGGTTCGTCCATTGGCCCACAACAGAGCATCGGATTTTAAACGCTTGCCACTCTTTAGCGTTAAGACAACTCCATCATCAACACCTTGGATTTCGTTGACCGTTTCGTTGTGCCGAATGACGACGCCCTGTTCTCGCAGGTGGTAGGCCAGTGCGTCCACAATTTCGTCATCCAGGAACTCCAGTAGCTTGCTGCGTGTGTTCACCAAGTTGACTTTGATGCCCATGTTACGAAACATCGAAGCGTACTCGGTGCCGATCACACCCGCCCCATAGATCGTGATCGTTGTAGGCTTGTCACTCATTTCCAGGATCGTGTCGCTTTCAAAAATCCGCGGGTGATTAAAGTCCACGAATTCTGGCCGGTAAGGTCGGCTGCCGGTTGCGATAACAAACTTTTTTGCCGTCACTGGATCGCAATCGCCAACACGAATTGTGTGTTCATCGACAAAGCGAGCTTGTCCTCGCAGAATTGGTACTTCGTTGCGTTCGTAGAATGACTGCCGCACCGTGACCTGCTGCGAAATGATCGACTGGGTGCCTTGGCGTAGTTGCTCCAGAGTTGGGCTAGGGTTGATCCCCAATTGCCGCAAAACAGGATTTCGCAGTGCTTGCATGGTGGCACTGATGGCAAATCGGAGGGCCTTGCTGGGAATCGTGCCCCAATGAGTGCATCCACCACCAATCTCATGATATCTTTCAGCGATAGCGACTTTCAAACCACCTTTCCTCGCCTGCATAGCGGCCCCTTCGCCGCCAGGGCCTGTTCCAATCACAATCAGGTCGTAATCATAAGTCACATCGTTCATGTTCTGACTTGCCTTGTTTGAAATAGTCGCTGCTGGAAAGGAAGGTTTTACGATGTTGCTCGCATGTGTCCAATCCGACGTTGTGTTTGCCGATGTCCAGGCCAATCTTCAACACACTCTCACGTGGTTGGAGCAGGCTGGATCGCGCGGCGCTGATCTTGTCGTCCTGCCAGAGTGTATGCTGAGCGGCTATGCCTATGAAAGCCGAGATCAGGCAATGCCGCACGCTCTATCGATTGATGACGAAGTTTTTTCGATCCTGAGCGAAGCCGCTGATCAGCACAAGTTGCACTTGACTCTTGGATTCTTGGAAAAAAACGACGACAAGCTCTATAACGCTGCCGCCTTGATCGGGCCGGATGGCGTTGTGGGACAGTATCGCAAAGTCCACTTGCCGCACCTTGGCATCGATCGGTTCGTTGATCGCGGTAATTTCCCTTACAAGCCGATAACGGCGGGCGATGTCAAAATTGGGTTGGGGATCTGCTATGACTGTTCATTTCCCGAACCGATGAGATTGTTGGCGTTGGAAGGCGCCGACATTGTTGCTCTTGGCACCAACTGGCCCAATGGAGCTGCTCATACGGCTGATATCGTTCCGCCCGCCCGCAGTATGGAAAACCATTATTTCTTCGTTGCCGCAAATCGTGTCGGCGAAGAAAATGGGTTTGGGTTTTGCGGTCACAGTTCTATCTGCGGCCCCGATGGAATTGTGTTAGCGAAAAGCAACGATGATCGCGAAACGATCTTGACTGCGGAAATTGATGTTCAGCAAGCCAGAAACAAACGCATTGAACGGACCAAGGGATCGCATGTGATCGACCGATTCGCGGATCGCGTTCCCGAATTCTATCGCGGCCTCAGCGACGAGACCTAAACGGCGGCAATCGCCAGAAGTAACCAATGTCCAAACCAAATCTTTCGTCCAGCCTGCAATTCGACAATGCGTTTACGCGCGAGTTGCCAGCCGACCCAGTCGATCAGAATTCTCGACGACAAGTCACCAAGGCTTGCTTTTCGCGTGTCACACCGACGCCTGTCAAGAAACCAACACTGGCGGCGCATGCTCACGAAGTCGCCGATTTGCTGGGGTTGAATTCACAGGTGGTCCAAAGCGACGAATTCGCAAAAGTATTCGGCGGCAACCAAGTGCTTGATCAGATGGACCCGTTCGCGATGTGTTACGGCGGGCATCAGTTTGGTAACTGGGCGGGGCAATTGGGTGATGGCCGAGCGATCAATTTGGGTGAAATTGTTAGTCAGTCCGGCGAGCGGTGGACATTGCAATTGAAAGGCGCAGGCCCAACACCGTATTCGCGAACCGCAGACGGGTTGGCAGTTCTGCGATCGTCGGTGCGCGAATTTTTGTGTAGTGAAGCGATGTATCACCTGGGCGTCCCAACGACGCGGGCACTTTCGCTGGTGCTGACTGGGGAACAAGTAGTTCGAGACATGTTCTACGATGGCAACTCGGCCTTGGAATTAGGCGCGGTTGTTTGCCGTGTCGCACCGTCGTTCACACGGTTTGGTAATTTTCAGATTTTCGCCGCTCGTGGTGACAAAGAAACACTGCGCAAACTGGTTGACCACACGATCCGCTACGATTTTCCACACCTTGGTGATCCATCACCGGAGGTTTACTCGCCGTGGTTTCACGAAGTCTGCCGAACCACTGCCGAAATGATTGTGCACTGGATGCGAGTTGGTTTCGTTCACGGAGTAATGAACACTGACAACATGTCAATTTTGGGTCTAACCATTGACTATGGCCCCTACGGCTGGCTGGAAGACTACAACCCTGGCTGGACACCCAACACGACCGATGCGCAGGGGCGACGTTACCGGTTTGGTTATCAGCCACAAATCGCACAGTGGAATTTGATGCAGTTGGCCAACGCCTTGGCACCGCTGTTTGACGGTGTCGATCAGTTGCAACAAGGAATGCAAATCTATGTCGAAACTTTCGATCGCCAGTGGGACGCAATGATGGCCTCTAAACTGGGGCTAAACGAGTTCAAACCTGATACGGACGAACAGCTAGTAAAAGATTTATTGGCGATGTTGCAGTTGGCTGAGACCGACATGACGATCTTTTTTCGCGGTCTGGCAAACGTGGATTGCCTGGCAACCGATCGTGATCAATGGATGCAGCCACTGTTGGACGCGTACTACGTCGAAGATCAATTGACCGATGAAATCCGCAAGACAACAACTGATTGGTTGGCGCGTTATCAACAACGTATCGCTCAAGACGGCACGACCAACGAAGAACGCCGCGAGCGAATGAATCGCGTCAATCCCAAGTTCGTTTTGCGAAACTATCTAGCACAATTGGCGATCGACAAATCCAACGAAGGCGATCATTCACTGATTGCAGAACTGTTGGACGTGTTGCGAAATCCTTACGACGAACAGCCTGGCAAAGAGCAATTCGCAGAAAAACGTCCCGAGTGGGCACGGAATCGTCCTGGATGCTCGATGCTGAGTTGCAGTTCGTAAAACTGTTCGTAGTTCAAAGGCTCATCAACTCGATCAAAGTACGCCGCGATATTTGTTGACTCACCAGCGGACAAAGCCGATTCGAACTCGTCACAGAGTTTGTCGATTTCTTGGATAGGCAACAATTAACCTTCTCCCTTGTTTGCGATGTGAAACCAGCAAACATGCAGGCGAGCCCAAGTTAGATTCTGAAGGTTCCTTTTTATAGAATTGATCCTCCATCGAATCGTTAGAATCTGAATCAAGTTACATTGTGACTTGGCTACATGCAACTGGATTTCTACGAATCGAAGTATCCGTGCGTTTATTGTTCGATGCGCCAATTGTAGACTTGCGCTGTTCTAACGGCCCTTTCCCGAAGCGTTCTGCGGACGTAATATTGAGGTGACAGGGAATCTGGAAAGGAATGAAAAATGGCTGGTGATCATCTCAATCTTGGTGCTTCGCATATCGATTTCATCTGGCATGATGGTGGTCGAGCGTCGTCTGGTTTTGTTGGCGCAGCAGGCGATTGTGTCACACGAGCAATCGCAATTGCGACAGGCATCGCGTATCGATCGATTTACAACGATCTAAAAGAATTGAACGATGGGTCTCCTCGGGATGGTGTGCTGAATGTAGCCTGGAAAGCCTATTTGATGCGTCTTGGTTGGCATCGCCAAGATTTTGATTGTCCGCTTGATGAATTGGAATTGCCTGGCGGTATCGCGATCTTGAGCGTGATTTCAGATGGGCGCCGCAAGCACGGCCATTTGTGTACCTTGATCGGCAGCACGATCTATGACACCTGGAATCCAGCCGACGACTCGGACATGCAATTGTGCAGTGTCTGGACGCCGCCCGCCCATGCCGAATCGCCAACAACGATGCCGGCGGTCAGCGGTCAACAAGCCTGTCGCTCTACCACGCAAACACAAAAAGAGTTTGACAAGGTGCTCGCGCGGATCAAAGCCTTGGAGAGAACTGCGACCAATCATGCCAGTACCGAAGGCGAACAGCGAAACGCCCTTCGTATGATGCAAATCATGATGCTCAAGCATAACCTGAGCCGTGAAGATTTGGTCGAAGACGACAATACCGATGGGATTGCTTTCACCAGAGTCACTGTGCCCGTGAACGGAAAGAGATCGTACCAGTGGGAATGCAATCTTGCTGGCTATGTGACACGTGAAGTGTTTGGCACCGTTCAGCGATACAAAGATCGTAAAGCCAACCGAACCTATTTTTACTTTTATGGGCCTCGCGAAGATGTAATGAACTGCGTCGCTTTGTTCCGAGAGTTGCTGCTGGCGATCGCAGCATCGGCAAAGCTCCGCTACGGAGGATACGCGCGCGGTAGTGGTGCAAGCTACTGCGAAGGATTTGTGCGAGGCTTACCTCGTAGCGGTGATGTGAAAGGTCAGGATGCCACTTTTCAAGAGGGTTTGATCCATGCTCGCACGTTGGCCGTCCAGCAGGCATCAAAAAAATGGCTTTCGGATGAATGCGGAATTGACTTGGTTAGCTGCAATAACAGTGGTCGTCAGATGCACGATGCTGCCGCAGAAAACCAGGGCCGAAAAGATGGAGCGAAGCAGAATATCAAATCAGGAAAAGCCCGTTTGACCTATCGCGGTTGAGAATCGCGCCGGATGCGGACACTGTTGGCGTGGGCGGTCAGGCCTTCTTTTTCGGCAAGTTGCTCGACGTCACTAGCGATTTCGTTCAAGGCTGATTGATTGAATTCGGTGATGCTGCCACTACGCAAAAAGCTATTGCTGCACAATCCAGATGCCCAAGTGCAAGTTCCGCTTGTGGGCAGAACGTGGCTTGGGCCGGCGGCGTAGTCTCCCAGTGCAACCGGTGTGCAGTGACCCAAGAAAGCGGCGCCACTGTTTCGAATCTTGGCAATCAGCTGGTTAGGGTTTTGCGTTTCGATATGAAGGTGTTCAGGAGCAAAGTCATCGGTCAACTCACAAGCGTGGTCTTCGTCGCGAACGAGAACCAGCGCCCCAAACGCTTCAAGGCTATCGACGGTCAGTTCGCTGCGTTCTAACAAAGCGACTTGCCGAACCAATTCGGAATGCACATCATCAATGACTTTTGAATCCCAAGTAATCAGAATTGCTGAACCGGGTGAATGCTCGGCTTGTGCGAGTAGATCGGCAGCGACATAGTCGGCTCTGGCAGTTTCGTCAGCGATCACGATGACTTCGCTAGGGCCGGCGAAGGAATCGATGTCGACCGTACCGAATACTTGTTTTTTGGCGAGCGCAACGAACAGGTTTCCTGGGCCAACGATTTTGTCGACCGATGGAATCAGATCACAGCCGTAGGCCATCGCGGCAACAGCTTGGGCACCGCCCATGCGGTAGACTTCGGTAACGCCAAGTTCATGGCACACGGCCAGCATGTCATCATTGTAGGCGCCGAATTTTGTCGGAGGTGCAACAACAGCGATCTCGGAAACACCAGCGACTTGGGCCAGCACGACAGTCATCAGAACGGTTGACGGATAGGCGGCCGCGCCACCTGGAACGCAAACGCCGACACGCCGGAGCGGTAGATAGCGTTGAGTCAAAGTCACACCGGGCTTGGGGGTGATCGTTACGTCGGTGTGAAGAATTGCGGATTGGAATTCCACAATGTTATCGCGGATTCGCCGGATCGATTCCAGGAAATCGGGAGCCACCGATGCGTGTGCGCTTTGCAGATCTTCTGCTGGGACACGCAGTTGATCAGCCGTCATATCGGCTTTGTCAAACGCTTGGCAGTAGCGAAGAAGCGCGTCAGTGCCTTCGGATTGAACTTCGTTGCAGATTTGCGTGACCACTTCGACCGGCGTCAGCGGCGATCCAAAAACTTTTTGCGTCAGCTCACGACCTCGCGGGCTGACCACGTCGCCTTGCGGGCTGAGTTTGGTACGCAATTGGTTCAGAATCTCGGAAGAACCCTGGCGGGCATCAACGCGAGCGATATTCAGATCTTGGTCGCTCAATGTAATTTACTCGTGCTCGATTTTGTGATTGGCCGCACAGCGGTCTCGAATCCCATGGGTTATCAGACAAAATGATAAGCCAGTACAATGGTTCTTGTTTACCCCGCTCTTACGAAAAAGATCGCCAGGCATGACCCAGGAAATAGACCTTCGCAGTGATACTGTGACAAAACCAACCGCAGCGATGCGACAGGCAATGGCTACGGCGGAAGTCGGCGATGCGGTGATTGATATCGATCCAACCGTCGAGCGGCTTGAAAAGCTAACCGCAGAAATTTTGGGAAAAGAATCTGCTGCGTTCGTTCCCAGCGGGTCGATGGCCAATCAGCTTGCCTTGCGTGTCCATTGTGATCGCAGTGCTCAGTTCGTTTGCGAAGCCGATTGTCACATTTACCATTACGAACAAGGCGCCTATGCCCAGCTTTCTGGATTGGTGGGGGCGATTGTCGCTGGCGACGGTGGAACAATTGGAGTGGATCAACTGAAGCCGTTTGCAAGGCCAGATGACCATCACACAATGCGGACACAATTGTTGTGTATCGAAAATACTCACAATCGTTGGGGTGGACGTATTCAACCGCAAGACGCTGTGATCGAAGTCTGCGACTTTGCCCATCAGCAGGGCTGGCAAACGCATTTAGATGGCGCGCGGCTTTGGAATGCTGCAATCGCAAGTGGTGTGAGCGAGAAAGTACTTTCAGATCCTTTCGATTCGGTGAGCGTTTGTTTCAGCAAAGGGCTTGGTGCTCCTGTTGGATCTGCGGTGGCGGGAACGGCTGATTTCGTTGCTGACGTGAAACGCGCAAGAAAACTGTTTGGCGGTGGTATGCGCCAAGCCGGAATCATTGCGGCGGGCGCGGTTCATGCAATCGAGAATCATCGCGAACTACTGACCGCTGATCACAACAACGCGCAGCTTTTGGGACAGGCGATCTGTGACTGTAGTGCATTGTCGATTCGAGGAGATCGAATTGACACGAACATGGTTATGTTTGAAATCGATCCGGCGCATTCGAACGCGAATGATTTTCATCTGGCACTCGAATCTCAAGGCATCCGTTGTTTCCCAATCAGCGCGCAATCGATTCGGTTGGTGACTCACTTGGGCGTATCGCAGTCACAGATCGAAGAAGCGTGTGGAATCATTCAATCGATTGCCGGCGCCAAGCTTGCTGAATCAGCGGGATGACTGTTTTGCGGCCCGGTCAAAAATCGCGTGAAAACAATCGCTTGGTGACATGGGCTTGCGCCTTGGCGGTGGCGATTGTCGCAGTGGTCTTGCGCATTCCGTATTGCTACGAAAGTTTCTGGATCGACGAACTTCATACGGCTTGGGCAGTCTGGGCCGAGTTCGACAAGGTCACTGATCGAGCGGCTGCTGGAAACCAAACGCCTTTGTATTTTCACGGTGTGTGGTTGTGGAAAGCAGTCTTTGGACCGTCGGAGTTTGCGCTTCGCATGAGCAGCGTGTTGGCAACGTCGGCCGCGGCGGCACTGTCAGTCCTGGGGCTGAAGCATGTCACAGGGCGGCTGTCGGCTGGGTTGATCGCAGGTGCGATTCTGACCGTTGAATCCAACTCAATGTTCTTTGGCACGGAACTGCGGCCATATTCGGTCGTCATGTTGCTGAGCGTGATAGCGACATGGACGACGGCACTGGCCATTCAGGCGAAGGATTCCAAGCTTGCAGCCCGTTACCGGTTGGCGGTTGTGGTCACGGTGTGTCTTGCGACGCTTGTTCACCCAACATCTGTCATCGTCTTGGGATTGCTGTTGGCCATCGCGCTGGGAGCTTCTGGAAAAGGATTCACACGAATCGACGCCGTTTCGATCATCGTAGCGATCGTGACACTGCTGCTATTGATGGACTCGTCGCTAGGAGAAACTTGGGCGCGGCGTGGTCAATGGAAAGCAATCGCGAGGGCCACGAGTGTCAGTCAGTTCTTTCTGTTTTGGCCTTGGATTTCAACAGTCGTTTTGCCGCTGGCGTTTGGTCTGATAGCGATTCGGAAACTGAGTTGGCGTGATACAGCGGTTGCTTCGGTTCCAATGCTGGTTGCAATTTTGGCCACTGGCCTGATTTTTATCGCGTCCTACAGCGGTTGGATCTACCTGTGGTTTTGGCGATACGTGATTGCCGCACTACCGCTGTTGGCCTGGTCCGCTGGTGCCTGGGCGACCATGCTGTTTCCGTTTCGTTCAAAGTATTTGGACGTTGTGTTGTTGTTGGTAATCGCTAGCGTGATGATTGGTACTCTAACATGGCGACAGGGGCGATTTGAAAAAGTAAAAACGACCAACGGCGAATCCAAATGGACCATTCGGCCCTATGCGCAGCGAAATGAAGGTTGGCGAAGCGCGGTTGCGTTTGTGAATCAGCGAAAACAGCCTGGCGACGAAGTCTGGCTGGATTCGGCTCTCATCGAAGCGTCTGTGTTGCAGACAAAATCGGGGGCGAAAATCGAAACGGACACGCCCGATTTCTACCGCTACCTTTTGTATCCAACATCCGGGCCGTATGCGGTTGCTGCGACGCCGGTTTCGCTGCATCGGGCACGACCAACCCCAGGTGTTTGGCTGGTCAGTCGTTCGCGGTTTCAAACACTGCGGCATTGGATTGGCGACAAGAGCAATACGACAAAACGCTTTGTTGGCCGCAATGGACGAATCCACGTTGTGCGAATCAATGGTCCGGGCGAAGACTAGAATCGTTATGCGCCGTTCGTAGTCAAGTCCGATCTAACGTGGCATAGGCTTCCAGCCTGTGAATGGTAAAAACACAGACTGGAAGCCTATGCCACTTCGACGTTGTGATTGGCGTGCGCGAATCAAACACGTTATGCGCCGGGGCTCCATCCAGGTCTTGGTGCGGTGTGGACCTTTGACGAACAATCTTCTTGCAAGCCAGCGATTCGTTTTGAAACTTCCGATACCGCTTCGGCATCCGGCAGAGGCTTGAGTGATAGCCGAAACGATACGGTTTGGTCGGCTTGCAGTTCGACCACACGGCCTTGCTCAGCCTCGTATGATTTTTGGTTTGGGAAATTCGTGGCAGGTTCCAGACCCGTGACGTACCCATCACGCTCGTCACCGGTGTTTTTCCAGACGATGAATCGTGGCAAGCCAGTCGTGTTGATGTTGACTGCGAAACCATGCGTGCTGGCGGCGTCGCGAAGCATCACGGTCGACTCGTTCGAATCGTCAGCCACAAGCTTCGCAAAGTAAACACGTTCGTTGTAACCGGATTCGGGTTCGCCATATCGATTCCAATCTTCGATTTCGCTTGCGGCCAAAGCGTCTTTGGGGGCAAGTTCAGCGATGGGCGCTTCGACGACCGCACCATCACCTAGCAGTGGCGTTCCCAGATTGATGTGGTACAGCAACTGCATCGTGGTTGAAGTCGAAAGCTGGTTGGTGACATCGTCCAACAAATCGATTTGCCCACTGCCGGCTTGTACCCGCAAGCGACTTCGTAGCTTTAGATTTTTGAAGAACAATTTCGACTCGCAAATTTCGCCGATCAATTCCAGTCGCCCGGACGCTTCGTCATATTCGATTGCGAGTGAATCAGCTGGCAAGTTTCCAATTCGTCCGTGCAAGGGATGAACCAACTGACCATTCTCATCGTGTTCGGGCGCGCCGTTACTTTCTAAACCGCATCGCACCACCAGTTCATCGAATCCCTCCAACCAGCCAATCCCGCTGGGGTCCAGCACGGGCACCAAGCTAGGGTGAACTGGACCGGCAACCGGTGATTGCCATCCGAATCGCGTGCCCCCAGATTCGATGTACCAGATTGCCATGCCGCGAGTGGGCAAGACCATGACACGAGCGACGCCTGTATCGATTTGAACGACTTCGACTTGATCTGACGCTCCGCCCACAAAGCGACCGTATCGCGTCTGGATTTCGCCTGCTCGGGTTTCAACCAACATGGTCAAATCGGACTCATCGTCCCACTGGATACTGCTTTCTCGATCGTCCAAGTACCGATGGTGTACGGATTGGGGCATTTATCGCTCTTTGCAAACGTGTTTTTCTTGGGCTTTCGCCACTGATAATGGTGGCTTCTTGTAACTCCTCGTCACAGCAAATAAAACAGTGCCTGCTTTCAAACGACGAAATTCGTGAAAAATTCAGTCTGCAGGACAGCAATTGATGACCGGTAACGTGAAGTTAGGCAGTACCACCAAGGCAACGAATGAAGGCCAAGTCTTGCACGAGGGACTTAGTCACAGTACCGCACCGAAAGCTGAAAGCCAACGCTAACGGCTTTTGTCGAACTGCTCAGAATACAACTTCGCTTGCAATATTTCGATTCCGACTCACTCCAAATACAAATCAACTTATCAAAGGATAAAACGCATGAAAATTCACAACGCAATGTGGCCAGGACTGGTTGGAAAGGGTGACGACGAAGGTCAAGAACCACCCATCGGCCTGGAAGAAATGCTGGACATGACCGCTGCTGCCAGCGTTGATGGACAAAAGTTTGACGGCATCGATTACTTTCTGTTCTTGCCGCACACGGACCCCGAAGCCAGCGATGATGATTTGCGAAAAATCGCTGACATGATCCAGAGCAAAGGGTTCAAAGTCGGTTCATTGGTGGCTCCGATTTGGCCAGGCACGGTTGGCGACTCAGCGATGGGCACCAAAGAACAAACCGACAAATTCCTGCAGTCAATCAAGATGGCTTGTCGAATCGCAGGTGTTTTTAACGACCACGGTGTGCGCGACTACGGCGTGATCCGAATTGATAGTGCCGAGTTCGGTTTGGAGAAATGGGCCGACGACCCGAAATCGAACACCACCAAAATAGCCAAAACTTTCCGCGAAGCGGCAAAGATCGCAGCGGACAGCGGCGAACGATTGGCTGCTGAAGGCGAGATCTGTTGGGCCGGTATGCATAGCTGGAAAGACATGTTGGATCTGTTGAATGAAGTCGGCATGCCAGAGTCATTGGGTTTCCAAGCTGATTTGGCTCACACCTACCTATACCTGATGGGATACAACGCACCCGAGCACGCGTTGTTGCAGGAAGGTTACGGCGAAGCAGAGTTCTACGCCAAGTACGAAGAGATGACCGACAAGCTACGCCCTTGGACAATTGACTTTCACGTTGCTCAAAACGATGGTCAAGTTCATGGTGCGGGATCGCATGACAAAACCGGCAAGCACTGCCCAGCTGATGACCCAAATGGCAAACTTGATATTACCAAGTGCGCGGGCTACTGGCTCAAGGATGCTGAATCACGTGGCATCAAACACATTTGCTGGGACGGATGCATGTTCCCCAATGATGTCTTGAGGACGCCGGGTACCTGGAACACGATTCTAGACGCGATGATCAAAGTCCGCGACGCACACACTCAAATCGCATAGCGTTCGGTCTCAAACAACGGTCACTTTGTGGCTTGGCCCGCACGCATCAGCTAACTATCACAATTCCTAACCAAATCAAAATATTCAAATGAAACCTCTTAACATCGGCCTGATCGGCTACGGCTTCATGGGCCGTACGCACACCAATGGGTACAAACGCGCCAACGATTTCTTTCCTGAACTGGAGTACCGCCCCGTCTTGAAAGCGGTCTGTGGTCGGAACGCTGAAAAGGTTCAAGAGTTCGCCGATCAGTGGCAGTACGAATCGATCGAAACGGATTGGAAAGAACTGATCAAACGTGATGACATCGACGCGATCGATATTTGCACGCCGAACAACTCGCACGCCGAAATCGCCATCGCCGCAGCCGAAGCAGGCAAGATGATTTTGTGCGAAAAGCCGCTTGCGCTGAATCCAGCCGAAGGCGAAAAGATGATCGCCGCAGTTGAAAAGGCCGGCGTGCAAAATACGGTTTGGTACAACTACCGTCGCGTGCCTGCTGTCACGATGGCAAAGCAATTGATCGACGAAGGAAAACTTGGTCGCATTTTTCACTACCGCGCGAACTTCCTGCAAGATTGGACGATTGACGCAGATGTTCCTCAAGGCGGTGCGGCGCTTTGGCGCTTGGACGCCGCTGCAGCTGGCTCCGGAGTAACCGGCGACTTGTTGGCTCACTGCATCGATACAGCAATTTGGTTGAACGGTTCGATCAACAATGTGTCTGCGATGACCGAGACGTTTGTTAAAGAGCGAATGCACACCGAAACTGGCAAGATGGAGTCGGTCACGATCGACGATGCCTGTGCGTTTCTTTGTCGCTTTGATAACGGGTCGATGGGTCTGTTTGAATCGACACGTTACGCTCGTGGCCACAAGGCGCTGTACACGCTGGAAATCAATGGCGAACACGCATCGATCCGTTGGGACTTGCATGACTTGCATCGCCTGGAATGGTTCAGCCACGCCGACGAAGGTCGACTACGCGGTTGGCGATCCATTCACGTCAGCGACCACAGCGGCGACCAGCCTTACATGGACAAGTGGTGGGTGCCTGGTCTGAACATTGGCTACGAACACACCTTCGTTCACCAAGTTGCGGACTTCCTGAAAAGCCTGCAAGAGGGCACGCCTTGCAATCCGACATTCCGCGACGCGCAGGAAACGCAAAAAGTGTGCGAAGCTGTGCTTGAAAGCGCCAAGTCTCGTGCTTGGAAAGATTGCTAACGCAGAATTGCAATTAGCGCAGCAAGTGAATTTGAGTTTGTGATTCACTTGCTCGCGCGTTGGCTGGTATCGTCCAGTGCCAAAGCTTTAGATACTAAAGACTGTCTTGCGATAGTAACTCAGTTCTTGGATCGATTCGCGGATATCGTCCAATGCCAAGTGCGTGGATTTCTTGCTGAATCCGTCCATGACGTCAGGCTTCCAACGACGCACTAGCTCTTTGATCGTACTGACATCAATATTTCGGTAGTGAAACCAAGCTTCCAGCGTCGGCATTCCCTTGACCATGAATCGTCGGTCCTGACCGATGCTGTTTCCGCACATCGGCGAGTGCCCAGGATCGACGTGGTCGGCCAAAAATTCCAGCGTCTCTTGCTCCGCGCGCGACAGGTCGTACTCGCTCTCGCGGACCCGCTTTACCAAGCCCGATTGCGTATGGTGAGTCGTATTCCACTCGTCCATGGCCGACAACAGGGCTTCTGGCTGGTTGATTGCCAGCACCGGGCCCTCAGCAAGTACATTCAATTCCGAGTCGGTCACAATCGTCGCTATTTCGATGATCTGTTCAGTCTCGGGGTTCAGGCCCGTCATCTCCAAATCAACCCAAACCAAGTTGTCGTTCCTTGCCATCGTTTTATCTCCATTTGGATGGAATTGAATTGTCAGCACTTAGGCTCGACAGTGAAAGCACGCACCACAATACCAGCTACGAAGCAGCGACAGCATGGGGTTAGGCGTTGATGTAGTGAATTCAACGCATTCAGTTTTCAACAATCTCACGGTGTCCGTTCGCGTTGATGATTTTCTTCATTTGCTTGCTCAGACGCGAAACGACATCCGTTTGCGTCTTGTACAAATTCTGCGTTTCGCCAAGATCTTTGCTCAAGTCATATAGTTGTCCCGCCGGATCATTGGGGCCTGGTTGGATTCGACTTGGTTTTGAAAAACCACCTGACCCAAGACCATTGATCATTTTCCAGTTGCCTTCGCGAATTGTGAAATGCCGCCGCCCAGACTTGATCACAAGATGCTTGCGAACTGCTTCACCCTGTGCCTGTTGGCCCAGCAGGACTTTGGAAAAGTCGAAACTGTCAGGTCCAGCACCAGCAGGCAATTCTGCGCCAACGAGACTCGCGAAAGTCGATAGTAAATCGGTAAAGCAAATCATCTGCTCCGATTCGCTTCCAGCTTTCACCTTCGCGGGCCATCGAGCAATGAAGGGCATGCGATGACCGCACTCCCATGCATCCGCTTTCATGCCACGCAGACCGCCCGAGCTGTCATGGTCAAACTTTTGCACATCCTTGTCATACCAAACGGGACCATTGTCGCTGGAAAAGACAACCAGAGTGTCGTGTTCCATGTTTGCAGCAGTGATCGCTTTTAGTACTCGACCGATTTCGTTGTCAACCATCATGGCAAAATCACCGTACATGCCCGCGCCACTCTTGCCGGCAAACTCTTGCGATGGCAACCACGGCGTGTGCGGAGCCGGATAGGCCAGATACAACATCAACGGTTTTGATCCGTCATGATTGTCGATCACATCAATGGCTTCGTTTGAAAATCGCGGCAGCACATCTTTGAGCGCCAAGTTGGGTGCGATTCCACCCGCACGCCAAAACGCTCCTTGGATTGGTGACCAGCCTTCAGAATCATTCGCCTTGATCGAATCGGTAGGCGGGTTGATCGCCTTGTTGTCACGAATATAGAAGTAGGGCGGAATGTCGGTGGATGCTCGAATTCCAAAGAAACTGTCAAAGCCAACGTCCACCGGCCCACCTGGCAAAGGTTTGTCGTAACCGTTTTCGTTAAAACCAAGATGCCATTTGCCGACCATCGCGGTTCGATAGCCATTGTCTCGCAACATTGATGCCACAGTCACTTGCCCAGGCTCGATCAACGCTTGCTTGGACCATCGTCCAACATCGGTCCGAAAGGGATAACGTCCGGTTATCAAACCGTAACGAGACATGTGACAGAGCGGCCCCGATGCATGAGCATCTGTAAAACGCATTCCATCTCGCGCAAGCGAATTGATGTTCGGCGTCAGGATCTTCGAATTCGGATTGAAGCATTGCGGATCGCCGTATCCCATGTCATCGACCAAGATCACAACAATATTCGGATGGGCAGCGTTTGCGGACCCAAGCGAAAACAACGCGGTCAGCAATAGAAATTGCATCCAAAGGCAAGAGGTTTTCAAAACAAACAGCTCCAAACGAAATTGCGATTCAAAAGATTGATACGGATTGAAAGAGGCTAATTACTCGTCCGCCAATAGCCAGTTCAACTGGTCAGCAACGGGCTTGCTGGAGACCTTGAGTCCTGGTTTCCCAAGAGCCGATCGAATTTGATTCGCCCTTTCAAGATCGTCTTCTCCACTGACGGTGACATCGCCATCACAGAATGCGAGTAGCGCAGGCAAGTCCCCATATTTTGCAGCGCCTGGCAAAAAATCCGCATCAGCGTAGGTTTCAACATCTGAAAATCGAAACCCTTGAGTATCGACCAAGACTCGATTCAATGAACCGGAAGCAACTGCACTTGCCGCGCCGACGGCCCATGATGCCGACCCATCTGTGCACAGCAAGCAGGCCGAGGCATCCTTTTGATTGTTGGCGTGGCCAATGACCGCCAGCATGTCACCAACTCGATCTGCAAAAAGTGTTCGGTTGTAGCCAAACGTGAAAGCTGAATAACTGCGTTTGTCATCGATCAAGCGTTGCTTGCTCACAGCGGTTTCTCCATCGTTGAATTCACCTTGTCCAAGCACATCTGGCAACAGCACCGTCGCCGTCGCAGCAAGTCGCTTTAGTGAATCGGTTGGCTTGCCAGAATCCGGCTCAAACGCCGCTTGCTTTCCATTGCCATTGGCCCAGATCACAATTTTTCCTGGGGCGCTTTTCGCACTGCTCACGGTCAGCAGTGGCAAACTTGCGCCTCTGAGTTCCTCTCGCAGCAAGCCTCGCTCTACCGTCAATTCTCCAGCTTTTGCGACAGACACTTTTTCGTACGCCAGCTTCTGTTTGGTTGGAACATCCAGCAACACTCGCCATCCCGCCATCATGGTCTCGGTGAACTTCTTCTTCGCCTCTTTAGAATCAAGTTCAAGATCCAAGAATTGCTTTCGCGATTGATCGTCCAGCCATTTGCAGACGTCGCGTTCATGGTCAGGCCCAACGTTCTTTGGAGCGGGATGTTCTGCGGTCCAGACCGTCGTTTCCTCTTCTGTTAAAGGCAGAAAATCACCTTCAACCACAGGATCATCTAAACCCAGTTCCAGATGTTTATTCATCCATTGGTACATCGTGGCGCGGGTCACGTAGTTGTAGTTGTGTTTGAAGTGCAACATTGGCCGACAGTAAACATCCGATTCGTTGCCAATCATCGCGTACAGCAAACGCAGTTGCGGATAGCCATCGGTCATCATGTCTCGAGTCCAATCATCGGCCGCTGTCATGGCTTGCGGACGCGGCGCGAACAATGCGGCCAACTCGACATTCCCACTACCGACTCGCAAGTGATTGCAGTTCTCGCAGTAGCAACCACCTTGCATCGATGTGGAAACCATTCCATTAGGAAACGAGACTTTGATTCGTTCGTCGATGGCGCCCAGTAAAATCGATTGCGTGCCGCCGCCGCTGCCACCGGTGACCGCCAACCGATCAGAATCAACGTCGGGGAGTGAAGCCAGAAAATCTAACGCTCGAATAGCATTCCAAGTTTGCAAGTTCATGATCGACTGCAAACGCAGATCCGCGTCGATGCTGTACAGCGTCCAACTTTTTCCGTGGCGAGACTTTTCCTCCTCGCGCGGGTCCTTGTGTCGGTGTGCGATTGTGTGCGAAATCTGGTTCGAATCAACGTAGCCCAGCATATCGAAAATGAATGACACGCAACCCATACGAGCCAATTGGGCGCAGCGAGCCAGTTTGGGCATGCTGCCGGAGCCTTCAAAATGTTCGGCACCGTTGGCGAGTTGTCGTTTGATTTCAGCGTCGCTGTGCGTTTGTTGACGACCACCATGTCCGTGAGGCGACAATACTCCGGGCCGCGGTTTCGCTGCTTCACCCTCGGGCCGAAACAGCAGGCCAGATACAAAGTGCCCTGGCAGACTTTCAAAGTAAACACGCTCGATGGTAAATCCTTCGCGCGTAACTTTGCCGTGAATGACAGGTTTCAACGGCGTCTTTTCTGGCATCGGCATCAAACCGGTCGCGACCAATACTCGTTGCCGCAAAAATTCCGCACGACGATGCCAATCGCCAGCCGTCTCCGGAACACGAAATGGAAAATGTCCATTCAGCGTTTTTAGCGGACCAAGCCGTTTGTCATCCGGAATTTTCCCCTTTTCAAGGACTCGCGGAGCCTGAGCAACAAGATTCACGGCAAGACAACACGTTGTCATGACCATAAAAAGCGACAAGCGGAAAGATAACCGAAGCACACTTCACCTCTTTTTGTTATTCGATGGGGTCTTTCACTGACAATTGCCAGAGGGCAAACTGACCTCTGTTGATCCCCTTCCAGAACCAGACGACTAACGATCGAGTGGCACCAATGCGGACAATCTTAACAGCTGACAGTCAAGAAATGGGACGTGTTGCGGCTCAACATGCTGCAGAAGATCTACGTCAAGCAATCCAGGACAACGGCCATGCAAATCTAATCGTTGCTACCGGCGCCTCACAATTCGAGGTTTTATCGAGCCTGATCGCCCAGCCTGACATCAACTGGTCGAAAGTACATGGATTTCACTTGGACGAATACATCGGGATCTCGATCGACCATCCAGCGTCATTTTGCAAATACTTAAAAGAACGTTTCGTCGATCATGTACCCTTGGCAGCATTTCATTACTTGGACGGTAGCCAGGACGCGAAAGAAACGATCGCCAATATTGGTTCGTTGCTATCCGAATCCCCCATCGATGTCGCGATGGTAGGGATCGGTGAAAATGGCCACCTTGCGTTCAACGATCCACCAGCTGATTTTGAAACCACAGAGCCTTATATCGTCGTTGAACTAGACGAGCCTTGTCGAAAACAACAAGTCGGCGAGGGTTGGTTTGATTCAATCGGCAACGTGCCGACGCACGCGATCAGTATGTCCGTCAACCAGATCATGCAGTCAAAAAAAATCTATTGCAGCGTTCCTGACGAGCGGAAAGCGGATGCGGTTCGCCGGACGTTGGAGGATGAAGTCAGCCCCGACATTCCCGCCAGCATCTTGCGAAACCATCAAGGTGCGACGCTGATCATTGACGAAGCCGCCGGCTCGAAATTAACCAAGTAGCCATATCTCGCGCGTGCGCCACCAACTACCGGTTTAACGAAGAAGCTCAGCTAGAACTCAAGATTCTACAAACACAAACGGCAATCGATTCTGGTTAGAATACGATCCTGGTAAGCCGTCTCTCTCCCAAACTGGAATGACTCGTGTCTCGACTGTTGATCGCGTTCGCCCTTGTCGCCTCTGTCACGACAACTGTCTGCAATGCTCAAAAATTCGTTGCAAACTATGACGAGTCAAAGATTCCTGAGCATACGCTACCGGATCCTCTTGTCACCGAAGACGGCAAGCCCGTTACGACACCACGTCAATGGTACGATCAACGTCACGGCGAAATCATGCAGTTCTTTCGCCGGCAGGTTTACGGCGTTTGCCCGTTGCCATGCGAAATCAGCCACCGTGTTGTTAGCACCAAGCAAGACGCATGCGATGGGCTCGCAGTGCGCCGAGAAGTCGATGTGTTCTTTGGTAAGACGCCTGACGCCCATTCGATGCGGTTGTTGATTTACACTCCCAAGACAGACAAGCCTGTTGCTGCGTTTCTGGGACTGAATTTTCAAGGCAACCATAGCGTCGACAGTGATCCCAGCATCACGCTCTCTGATCGATGGATGCGTGATCGTAAAAATGGAACGGTGAAAGACGACCGTGCGACCGAAAAGGCGCGTGGAGCTGCTGCCAGTCGCTGGCCCGTCAAGACGATTGTGCAACGAGGCTATGGTCTGGTCACAATCTATTACGGCGATATCGATCCCGACTTTGACGATGGATTCAAAAACGGAATCCATGGCGCGATGGCCAACGAAATCGCTGCCGTGCCAAAGGACGAACGGTGGGGTAGCATCGCGGGCTGGGCGTATGGACTTAGCCGAGCCTTGGACTACCTCGAAACAGATGAAAAAATTGATGCGAAACGGGTTGCCGTTTTAGGCCATTCACGACTTGGAAAAACGTCGCTGTGGGCCGGTGCTAGTGACAAACGTTTTAAAATGGTGATCAGCAACAACTCGGGTTGTGGTGGCGCAGCGCTTAGCCGACGAGCCATTGGAGAAACGATCGGGCGCATCAACACATCGTTTCCACATTGGTTTTGCGACAACTATTTGAAATACAATCGAAATGAAAATGCGTGTCCAGTGGATCAGCATCAATTGATTGCGATGATCGCGCCGCGGGCCGTGTATGTTGCTAGTGCAACCGGCGACAAATGGGCAGATCCCAAAGGCGAGTTTCTTGCTGCTTTGAACGCCGAGCCTGTTTATCGTCTGCTAGGTACAAACGGATTCGGTGTTCCCGCCAAAGCCCTGCAGCAACCCGCCCCTGATCAACCACTGAAAACAGGTATGATTGGTTATCACATCCGCAGCGGCAAACACGATCTGACGGAATTTGATTGGCAACAATACTTGGACTTTGCGGACAGGAATTTAGTTCGTTGAGTAACGAACGCTAACTGTTGAACGCAGATCACGCCAATGACGGTTAAAATTGCGGATTTGAAACGCGCGGTCTTTTTACGCTAGCACTGGTTGTGGGTTGGATTCGCTTGCCGATCCAATTCCAGGCTGGGTTGGTTCGATTGCGTTGTATCGCTGAGAGACTTCCACAAACAACTCTTCGCACTGAATGAAAGCATCAACGACTTGCGGATCGAAATGTGAACCGCGACCTTCGATGATGATTGCCTTTGCTTTTTCATGCGGCATGGGGTTTTTGTACGGACGTTTTGAACGTAGCGCGTCGTACACGTCTGCCAAGGCAACGATCCGTGCCGAAATCGGAATCGCATCTCCAGCAATGCCAAATGGGTAACCCGAACCGTCCCATTTTTCGTGGTGACCGTAGGCGATGTCCCGCGCAAGTTGCAGAAAATCATCATCGCCCAGTTGCTTGCCAATTGCTTTGAGACAGTCGCCACCCAACGCTGCGTGGGTTTCCATGATCTCGCGTTCTTCGCCCGTAAAATGTCCCGGCTTTAGCAGAACGCTATCTGGAATTCCAACCTTGCCGATGTCATGCAGCGATGAAGCCAACGCCATCGTTTCGATGTAGTTTTTACCACGCTTTTCTCCGACTTTTTCGATCTGTGCAGCCAAGATCGTCACATAAAGTCGGATCCGATCGAGGTGTTCGCCGGTATCGTTGTCTCGCGATTCGGCCAACTTAGCCAAACCAAACACAACCGCATCGCGTGTCTTGCGCAACGAGCAGGTGCGCTGATCAACTATATCCTCTAACCCTTCGTTGACCGCTGCCAATCGATAGTCGTATCGTCGCATCACACTGGTAATCAACAACGTCGTGAAAGCAATCAGCCCCAAACCAACAACAGCACCAAGAGGCAAAAGTGGTTGTAGTACTTTACCGACGGTTTGCTGAATACTAGACGCTTTCTGGTGAACCTTGACGTGCGCATTCAATCCGGGCAGGAAAGCTGCCGCTACGACTTGCAATTCACCAAAGTGATCGGTAATTCGTCCTTCGACTTGATCTGTTTTGCCCCAAGAAGAAGTACGTACTAATTCTGATTCATTTGCGGTCGGCTTGACCATATCGGCTTTCGCCATGGCAGACTTGGCCATCGCAGGCTTTTGAATCGCAGGCTTGACCATTGCTGGCTTGGTCATTGTCGGCTTTTGCATCGCGGGCTTGACCATCGCAGGCTTGGTCATCGCGGGTTTTTGCATCGC
>CAYNNP010000013.1:35978-55160 GCA_964398215.1 uncultured Pirellulaceae bacterium
CATCGCGGGTTTTTGCATCGCAGGCTTGACCATCCCAGGCTTCTGCATCGCTGGTTTTTGCATGCCCGTTTCTGCCCCAGGTTTGCCTGGCATTTCCTGCGGTGCGGTTGGATGGTCCTGGAGTGCTGGGTGGCAAAGCAGTTGCTCACTATCCGCGTCCACAAGACAAACGAATCCATCGTTGGGTAGTGTCAGGTCGCGTATAGCATCTTGCAGTTGTGTCCATGAATCGACATTCTCGCGCAAGTCATCGACGTTCATTCGGTCGATCAGCTTTGACATTTGACCGGCGACGAGAACATTGTCATGCAGGACTTGATTCAGCATCGTGTTTTGCACGGATTGATGCAACCACGCCGAAAACAGCATCATGCCGACGCTCAAGCAGACCGCTTGAGTCGCAGCGACGATGGCAACTAAGACATGCCGACGCTTAATGGAGTATTTCATGTTACGAATTCAACAACGATTGAGTGCAATTAGAACCTGACGTTGAAAAATCATAGCTCACGAATATGGACGAAAAACGCACAGTTGACCGCGGCACAACTGCGTCAATCGCTACAACGAGTCCGATAGCCCCCGATGCTAGGTATTCGAGAACTGCCATAGCGGCATGGCAATTACTGATCGTTACTGGCGGCTAAGCGAGCTACGACAGCACGCCATCAACAACGCTTGCTTCTTCAACACCAGTTAGCCGCATATCCAAGCCTTGGAAAGGGACGGTCAACTTGTTGTGTCCGATGCCCAGCAAGTGCAACATCGTGGCGTGCAGATCACGCACATGGACGACATCATCGACTGCATGGTAGCCAAGTTCATCGGTTGCTCCATGGCTATGACCGGGCTTCACGCCACCGCCGGCCATCCACATCGAAAAGCCCTTGATGTGATGGTCACGTCCGGCGCCGCCCTTGCCTTGAAACATTGGAGTCCGTCCAAATTCGCCGCCCCAAATGATCAGCGTATCGTCCAACATCCCCAAACGTTTGAGATCGGTCAGCAGCGCCCATGTTGGTTGGTCAGTCAGGCGGCAACAAGTATTCATGTATTTGACCAAGCCACCGTGGTGGTCCCAGCCGCGATGGTAAAGTTGAATGAACCGGACACCACGTTGAGCAAGTCTGCGAGCCAACAAGCAGTTTGAGGCATAAGTCCCATCACCGGGTTTTGCACCGTACATGTCCAAAGTTGATTGTGATTCATCCGAGAAATCAGCCAAGTCTGGAACGGATGTCTGCATCCGATAGGCCATTTCGTAGGTAGCCAGTCGCGTTTGCAACTCGGGATCTTGAGTCGTGTTGAAACGATGTTGATTCAGAGACGCCACGGTATCGATCAAGCTTTTTTGCGATGTCGCAGAAACCCCTGGAGGCAAATCGACATAGTTGACTGGTTGGCCACTGCTGCTGAACTCAACGCCTTGGTAACGACTGGGCAAGAAACCAGCGGACCACTGTCGAGACGCGATTGGCTGCGGATTACGTCCACCAACGCTTGTCAGTACGACGAAGCCAGGTAAATTTTCGCTTTCGCTTCCCAAGCCATACGTGACCCACGATCCCATTGACGGCCGGCCGCTAATCGCCGTTCCTGTATTCATGAAAGTGTGAGCAGGATCATGGTTGATCTGTTCTGTAACCATTGATCGGACGACGCAAATGTCGTCAACCATCTTTTGGTGCCAAGGCAGGAAATCGCTGACGGTCTGTCCGCTCTTTCCATATTGGCCAAACTTTGTCAGTGGCCCTTGGCATTTTAGTTCCTGGCCCTGGAGCTGTGCGATTGGTTGGCCTTTGGTGTAAGACGACGGCATCGGCTTTCCGTCCAACTTCGCAAGTTCCTCTTTGTAGTCAAACGTTTCCAGGTGCGATGGTCCGCCTGCCATGCACAAAAAGATCACTCGTTTGACTTTGGGTTCATGATGCGGCAGGCCGCTTGTCCCCGCCGCATTGATCTCGTTGGCACACGTGCTGTCGCGATGCAACATCATCGAAAGCGCCGTTGCGCCCAAGCCAATGCCCGTGCCGGACAAGAAGGTTCTGCGACTGGAGTGGATTGGGTTGAACATGACTAATTCCGTGATGCCGTTTCGTACAAATTCAAGATCGCGCGTGCAACACTCGTCCAAGCCGCTAACTGTGGGCGGTCAAGGTCCGCATCAAGCCGCAAGTTTTTGCACGAATTCAGTAAGTCGTCAGCCATTGCAGCGTTTTGTCGATATTGAGATTGCTGCGTATGAAACAGGCTTAGCAGTTCCGCAGTCTCGTGCTTGTCCGGTTGGCGCGATGTTGCCATTCGAAACGCTCGTTGAATACGCGCAGAATCCGATTCAGGCGTGTGCGATTTCATCAGTCGCTGCGCCATCGCTACGGCCGTTTCGATCGATGTCCGATCATTTAGAAGTGCAAGCGCTTCGAGCGGCGTGTTTGATCTTGGTCGCTGAGCCGTACACTCTTCACGACTCGGTGCATCCAGTGCCTTCATTGCTGGATGCAAAAACTGCCGCTGCCAGTGAACATAAACTCCTCGCCGCCACTGGCTAGCACCTTGGTCATGTTTGTACTTGCGAGCTGGGAAATTCAAATGCCGATAGTAACCAGCTGGTTGGTAGGGTTTAACACTCGCACCACCAACGTCTCGCACCAGCAATCCGCCAAGTTGCAAACTCGAATCCCTGACCATTTCGGCTGGCAATCGATAACGAGACTGACGCGCAAACCAAAGGTTATACGGATCACGCCGAAGTGTCTTTTCATTGGCAAAAGAACTTTGTCGATAAGTTCGACTGAGCACCATTCGTCGCAAAAGCTGTTTGATGTCCCAACCGCTTTGGACAAAATCGATTGCAATTTGGTCCAGCAGCATGGGGTGTGTCGGCGGTTGTCCTTGCCCACCAAAATCATCCAATGACGAAGATATTCCGCGTCCGAACATCAGGTACCAAAACCGGTTGGCAAACACGCGTGCCGTCTGGCCTCCTATTCCCTTGTCGTCGTCAACCAACCATTTGGCGAGATCCAGTCGGGAGGGTTGTCCGTTCGACGTCGGTTGTTTCATGAATCCAGGAACAGCTGGTGAAACCACGTCACCGCTAACGTCCAGCCAATTTCCGCGCGGTAAAACTCGGACTTCACGGGGCGAAATCGATTTCGAAACCATGGTCAGACGCCGAGATTTCTCCAATCGCTTTTTTTGTCGTTGCAACTCTTTGTTGTTGGGGTTTAACAAGAGGGCCGAATCGATTTCACTTAGCCAATCACGCTGCCACTTGCTCAATACGTTCAGTTCTGGAGAGCGTTTTGTGGGCAGTGAATTCGTTCCCGTTTTGAAATGCTGGGATTCGTCTAGATCTGCAAAGAATGCTGACAGCGAGTAAAAGTCTCTTGCTGTGAACGGATCATACTTGTGATCGTGACATTGAGCGCAACCAACCGTTGCCCCCATCCAAACGACCGATAAATTCCTGATTCGGTCGGCGGCGTAGATTGACAAGTACTCTTTTGGCTGCAAGCCACCTTCGTGTGACGTTTGCAACAGTCGATTGTAGCCTGACGCGATCAGTTGATCCTGGCTGGCATCCGGTAGTAAATCGCCGGCCAGCTGTTCGATCGTGAACTGATCAAAGGGCATGTTCGAGTTGAACGCATCAATTACATAATCGCGATAAGGCGTGATGTTGTGGTCTTGGTCGCCGTGATAACCAACCGTGTCGGCAAATCGCACCAGATCCAACCAGTAAACCGACATCCGTTCGCCCAGCGCCGGGGAAGCCAGCAAGCGATCAACGTATCGCCGGTAGGCAAGATCACTTGGGTCGGAAACGAATGCGTCAAGATCATCAGCGGTCGGCAGCAGACCCGTCAAATCGAGTGTCACTCGGCGTATCAGCGTCGCTGGATCTGCATCGGGTGATGGCGTCAGCGATTGTTGGGCAATTTTTGCTGCGATGTAATCATCCCATCGATCGTTTGACCAACCCGCAGCAATCGCAGTTTTTTGTGGCGATGCAACAGGAGCCACGTATGCCCAGTAAGCTTCGTACGGGGCTGCCAACGCTACCCACTGCTTCAGGATTTCCTTTTGCTCAGGCGTGAGTTCTTTTCCCGATTCAAGCGGTGGCATGACAACATCTGGATCATCGGACGTGATTCGATCAACCAATTCACGGATCACGATGTCGCGGCCATCAGCGACATCAAGCCGCAAATCGGCCTCGCGATGCGCAGAGTCGGGGCCATGGCAATGAAAACAAGCGTCGGACAGGATTGGCCGAACGTCACGGTTGAACTGAATCTCGTCGGCAACAAGCGAGATTGCAGGAACCAAGACGCCCCACAGCACCAAGGCGAGGCGGAAATTCAAAATCAGCATTTTGCAAGACAGCCTGAACAGAAATGATTGTGGTTTGCGTGCTTCACCAAAATTCTAGCTCGCTACGAACCAGAAGGAGAATTTGATCATAGATAAAGGCGCTATCGGCGCTGCTCAAGTTTTTCGACGCGAGTCTTCAGTTCGGTGACTTCATTGGTAAGTCGTAAGACCAATTGACGCAAGTCTTCGTCGTTCATGGTTGGGATTTGTCTGGCGATTCCACTAGCTGAATCATTGGAGAATGGATTGGTGCCAGGTTGCCAGGCCTTCAGCTCTTCTTTTATATCAGCGATTTGTTTGCGTATGTCGGCCAACGATGGATGCTTTTTGCCAAGGTTGGACTCCGCGTTGCGCAGCCATTTGAGCCTCGTGGCGAGTTGCGTTCCGCGCTCTGTCAACAAAGCGGCCGCGGGAACTTCGTCGTCACCCTTTGGTTGAACCGCTGGGGGCTGGGCGATAACCAATACGGTAGCGGTCATCACTAACAAGACTAACATCGATAAAAGCGAACGGTTCATTGAGCTTCCTGTACAAAGATTTCCAGTTTTAGAAATTAACTCCACCGCCAGGTATCTGCCAAATATTCACCACAAACCGAACCAATGAAGATCCGTCTTTCTGATTCAGTTCTTTCGCAAAGGCGCCGTTTGTAGCCACATTTGTGGACCTGAAGGTATGCTAGACCAAGCCGTTCATGATACCGCGCTCGGATTGATTTGTCCGCAAATCGGTAGCGATTTGTCACTCGCGTATTCTGAACCCCAATCGATCCTCTCTGTTAATCGGCAATCGCTCGTGAACAATACCATTCGCCTTACTCATTTCGATTCTCGATGGCAGCAAGAATTCCAGCAAACGCGGTCAAGCATTTTGCTGGCATGTGAAGGACGTGTATCGAAAGTATCGCATGTTGGCAGCACGGCGATTCCAGGCATGATCGCCAGGCCAATCGTAGACGTGCTGGCAACGGTTGCGAATAACGACGACTTTGCAGACGCGGTCGGATGCATCGAAGGTTTGAACTACCGAGTTATCGCTACGCCTTCATGGATTCCGACGGCAACACTGTTGATCAAGCCACGGTCCGGAGAGACAACTCACCACGTCTACCTAACAAAAAATCAAGATCCAATCGCTGGGCAAATGATTCGGTTGAAGGACTACCTTTTGGCGAACAATGAATCTCAACTCCGCTACGAATCTGCCAAAGTTGGTCAGTGGAAAAGCAAGCGTGGAAATCCTGAATCCTATGTTCGCGCAAAAGCGATCTTTTTCGCGCACGTTCTCGATCAGATGAACGCGTAGGTCAACTTGGGGATTCTTGCTTGAATGCGACCATCATGCCGAGGTTGATTTCGCTGGCGGCGAGGAATGTAAACTGAATACTATCCATTCCAGCTTGGCGAAATGCGGCTTCAGATTCTTTTAGCGTTCGCATTGCTCCGTTTTCAGTGTCCAGCTCAAGCTTCAGTGCTTCGAGCGATTCTGACAAGCTGATTTTGCCAGGGCCACGAAAAAGATCAATCACAATCAACCGGCCACCAGGACGCAAGGCTTCCACCGCGCGGGACAATAATTGAACCGCAGGCTCTGCACCCAAGGCGTGTAAGCGCTGCGCGATGAGGACGACATCAAAACTTTCCGTAGGCAGTTCAACATCAATCGGGTCGCTGGCGATCGTCGTAAAACGCTCACCCAGGCCGATCGATTTCGCAGTGTTTTGCGCCGATTGCAAGGCGCCAGGATGATCAACGGCAGTGATTTTCGATTTGGGATCCCTGTGCCCCATCGCGCTACTCCACACTGCGCTTCCACAGCCCAAATCCAAGATGTCCAGCCCTTGGTATTGTCCCTCGCCAATGTCCAACATCTCAGCGGCTTGGATTGCAGATTTTGTATGACTCCATTGGGTTGCCGCATTGTGGTCGTAGTACGCTTCGGCTTGCCCTTGGCCAGTATTCTCGCCCTTGGCCGCTTGAGCAATTTTCTTCCAGCGACTTTCGCCAAGATCTTCGTCGTACTGGCACAATAACTGTGCGGCACGCGAGAGTGCATAGTCATCGTCGTACTTTTCAATGATGCCGACGGCGACCAAAGAGTCCAACAGCAATTGAGTGGGACGCTGAGTCAGCGAAAGCGCCTGGCACAATTGGTCTGCGGTATGCTGTCCACTGCGCAGCTGATGAAATATTCCAAGCGAGCGAGCTGACTGCAGCACCCCCGATACTGCACTGAGTTGCATCCATTGACGGTACTGTTGCAGAGTCTTTTCTTGGGCCGACATTGGATTTTTAAAAGTGGTGTTCGGTTCCATGGCTTGGGTCAACCACGACTGGCAAATGCGTCTTGCGATGAAGATACGCAATGCTGGCCAATGGCAACGTGAACCGTGTATGGACGATCAGTCTGTTCTACCGCCAAAGGGTGAACAACGACAAGGTGCCATGTTTTCTAAAAGCTAAACGCAAAAAGCAAAAAGTGATTCGCCCGTTTCGCGGCTCAACCGCCTCGTGCCCACTTCGTCCAGTTTTCCACATACGCCTCGACCGGATACCGAAACCCTGTCGCGAAGGCGACGGCAAACGGTTTGCCAGCAGCAAGTTCACGCAGGCACAGGTCAAACGATTTGCGGTAAGTTCGATCCAGCATTGTTGCTGCGATCGCAGCGCCGATCCGATCTGATTGCACAGGCGATAGTTTGCCTTCAAGGAAAGTCTTTGCGTTTTTCATCGCCGCCAACGCCTCACCGGTCTCAGTCTCGCGACGCAATTTGGCGTCGCGGTCGTTGCTGCCTTTGCGGTTGGCCATCGCCGCCCCAACCCCCTCGGCAAACCAACGTGGCACATCGGCGCCCCGGGTCGCAACCGCCAAGGCGATGATCGGTGAATAAAGTCGCTGTTGGATGGATTCTGCTTCGTCGCGGTCAGTCGCAACGACGGCGATGTACGCATTCACGCCGTCAAACTTCCAGTGGCTGCTCCAGTCTCGTGGAACGCTCCGCTGCTCGGCCATCTTGGCGAACTCGCTGTATTGATATCGACCAGGCAAGACAAAGATCGTCGCGCGACCACGAAAATAGTCTTCGCCTGATTTGCCACTCGCAACCGACTGCGCAATTTTGATTTGCATTTCTGCTTGTTCGGCAACCAGTTTCAGTGTGCCTTGCGAGGCCGTTCCGGTGACCATGAAGTGCTCACTGATCTCGCTGTTGACAGTGCCTCCAGCCGCAGCAAGTTTCATGCTCGCTGTGGCAAGCTCTTTTCGTTTGTCACTCAGTTCAGCTGCAGACGCTTTCGATGCCCAAGCCAACTGTGCCATCACGCCAATCGGCTGCGTCGCGCTCATTCCATCCAACGTTGCGCCCTCATCGATCCAGGTCGAAATCAACTGGATTTCTTTGTCAGCCAAGGCCGGCTTGCCACCAGCTGGCATTCGTTCGCCCTCGATGCCTTCGCCCTTGAGTTTCTTGATCAGCAAACTGTCCGCGCTTTTGCCAGCCATGACAATTTCCCCACTGTCACCGCCTCGCAACAATTGCGCGAAGGTATCCATTCTCAATCCGCCGCGAGTTCGCATCGCACCAATATGGCAACCACTGCAGTTCTCTACCAACAGCGGCGCGACATCGGTTGCAAAACTAACCGTTTCTTTTCCGGTCGCTAAATTGACTTTCGGATTTCGATTGCGAACTGGTGCAGGAGCATTGCCGCTACCAATTGGCGCCGTAGGGTCGCTGCCATCGAACTTTGCACCTTGGCTGATCCAGTCTTTCAAGGTTTTGAGTTCCATCGGGCTGACCTTTGCACCGCCGCGCGGCATGTCACCTGTCACAATGGTTTCGATCAACCGGCTGCCAACGGTATCACCCGCGAATACGACAACGCCCTCTGGTGGACCTTTCATCAAAGCCGCAAAGGTATTCATCGTAAAATTGCCACGATTGCCTTGAACATGGCAACGTCCGCATTTGCTGGTCAAAATCGGTGCGACTTGTTTAGTGAAACTGACGCCACCAGCATCAGGAGTAGCCGCTGGTTTGGGCGTTTCCTTTTTCATTTCGGGTTTTACTTCGGGACGTTTCAGCTTTGGGATCGGCGGAAGCTCGATGCCTTCCAGTTCCAGCATCGCGTGAGCTTGCGTGATTCGTTTCATGGCGGGTTGCAATTCGTCATACAAGGCAGGCGAACCTGCTTTGACCGCAATCTTCATTTGGTTCATGGCCTTCTGAATATTCTGACCAGAGGACTCAAAATTGCTGGACTTGAAATCGGCACCAGCTTTTCGAATATAGTTCTGGACAGACTGAAGGGCGCGCTTCTCAATCGTTGTTAGATCGGCCGCAACTACAACCGTACCTATCGCCAAGAAGCATCCAAGTGAGACTAGTTTTCGCATCATGTTTTGGGCATCCAAAAACTTGCGTTAGGGAATTGGGGTTACCAGTGCGGGCGAACCCCTTCGAACGCACAGGTGACGTCTAGCGTACCCAAACACCCGTGGTTCCACAGGGCAATCATGGGTGCCAGCAGGAAAAAAACACCGCTTTTTACCGATAATGCCGGCGTTCATGGATTCGCAGAAAGTATCGACACGATGACGACAAAAATGGCCAAGATCACCAGTAGGGCACCAATCTTGGCCCAGCTAACCTCTGGCTGCATGGACGATTCCATGAAATTTTCGATTCGGCGGCGAAGCAGCAGCTGACTGTCGCTGCGATCTCGATCGGCTTCCACCATTCGCAACAGCGAGGCCTGCGCTTGCCGTGCGTTGAAAGGCCGATCCTCAGGGTTCTTTTTTAGCAGCCATTGGATCAGTTGATTCAATTCGCTGGGGCAAGTTGCATTCAGCTCACAAACGCTGGGCGGATCGGCCTTCAAGTGTTGGTCAAAAATTTGCAGTCTGTTTTCGCCAAAGAACACATGCCGGCCCGTCATCATCTCGAAAAGACAGCAGCCCAGCCCATACAAATCGGCTTGCCCTGAAATTCGATCGTCACCCTTGATCTGTTCCGGCGCCATGTAGGCGTGAGTACCGACGGTCACTCCAGCGGTAGTAAGGTCACGCTGATTCAAGTCGCGCGCGATTCCAAAATCACCCAGCTTTAAAATTCCATCGATCGAAACGAATAGATTGCTGGGTTTCAAATCGCGATGAACAACACCGTGGTTGTGAGCAAACTGCAAGGCGCTGCAAACTTGAATTCCCAGTTCAACAGTCGCTTGCCAAGGCAGCGGGCCTGTCCGTTCAACGATCTCCTTGACGCTGCCACCCGTAACCAATTCCATGGTGTAATAGAGGTCTTTGCCGACCGTTTTGCCACCAACATAGGCCACGATATTCGGGTGATGCAGCCGGCCCATGATGTTGATTTCGCGTTTGAATCGTTCGCGAATCAATTCATTCTTTGCAACGCTTTCGTGCAAACGTTTGATGGCAACCGCTTGGCCAGTCTCCAGGTGCGTGCCGCGGTAGACGGTTCCTACAGAACCGACGCCGATCACATCAGCTAACTCATAGTCGTCCAGATCAAGCCGTGGCGACACTAGATTGCTACCCCTGTTTTTGGCCGGGAGGAATCAATGTCGTGACGAAACCTATCGGACGCTTTACGCGCCAGCGATTTCTTCGATTCGGACACGTGTGTGGATCTGCCGGTGGCCTGTGCGTTTCTTGCTGTGTTTGCGACGGCGAAACTTTTGCACATAGATCTTCTTGTCCTGCTTTGGTCCCAGAACAGAAGCGGTCACTTTGACACCGTCAAGAGTTGGGCTTCCCAGCTTCAAGCCGTCATCGCCACTTACAGCTAGCACTTTTTCAAAAGTGATGCTTTCTCCGGAAGCGATATCTCGGTAATCCACATCGACTTCCATGCCGGGTTGAACGCGATATTGACGACCACCGTCGACGATGATGGCATACATAGCTTGATCTCTTGTATAAACAGTTAAATTCGAGCCGCGTATTCTAGCGATCGGTTTCACAGGCGCACAGACCTAAAAACACGGCGAATAGTCTCAATTTGTGCTGCGATTCCAGTTTTCCAGCTCATCGCAGCAACATCCACTTGGACGACAGTGGAGCCCGCTAGGGTTGAAGTAACACCCCAACGCTATATCCCCTATTTTGCTCGCGGAGCTCAGGCCGCACCAGATCGACCAGCCCGAGAGTCTTACTCGGCGATCTCAGCCCGTGCGTGCTTTCTGGCATAACGCCGAAAGTCTGCACCCAGCTGCTGCTTTTGCTATTCTCTGAGACCACTTCGCTGGCATCTGCCAGTCCACTGTCGTCGGAGAAAACTTGAATGAGCAACTCGGAATGTCGTTGGGGATTTGTAAGTACTGCCGGAATCGCGCGCAAGTGTTGGAAAGCGATTTCGCTTAGCGGCAATGGACGCGTCTCGGCCGTCGCTAGTCGCTCCACTGCCAAGGCGCAGCAGTTCATTGATGAGTGCCAAAGTGAAGTCCCGCTCGCCACACCAGCAGTCGCCGTCGGCAGCTACGAAGAACTTTTCGCACGCGATGATGTGGATGCGGTTTACATTCCACTGCCAACCGGGATCCGCAAGCAATGGGTGATCAAGGCCGCTGAAGCAGGCAAACATGTGTTGGTCGAAAAGCCCGTTGCCATCAACGCCAAAGATGCGTCCGAAATGATTGAAGCATGCGAAATGGCAGGCGTGCAATTCATGGACGGTGTGATGTTTGATCACAGCAGGCGATTGGCAGCCATTCGCGAGACTTTGGCAGCCGGTGATGTTGTTGGAAAGCTACGCCGGATCTACGCGCATTTTTCGTTTGCTGGTGACACAGAATTCCAGCGCCACAACATTCGCACCAATAGCGAACTGGAACCACAAGGTTGCCTGGGGGACTTGGGGTGGTACTGCATTCGGTTCATTCTATGGGCAGCCGATTTGCAGATGCCGACAAATGTATCCGCGCGAGTCATTTCAACTTTGCAAGGCGACGATTCCGATGGCAAAGTCCCCGGCGAGTTGTCAGCCGAACTGCAGTTTGCCGATGGACTGTCAGCAAGTTTCTACTGTTCGTTCATTACCGAGAATCAACAGACCGCAATCGTGTCGGGCACCAAGGGTTACCTGACTGTCGAGGACTATGTGTTGCCGTTTTACGACGCGGAAGCAGTTTGGAACGAGCATCAGCACGTTTTGGAAATTGACAACTGTCGTTGGAATTTCCGCAGGCACACCAATCGCCGGGCGGTTCCCGAGTACGCTGCCGGCGAACCCAACGCCGCCGAAGTCAATATGGTTCGCACGTTTGGGCAGTCGGTTGTCGATAACAATGTCGATCCAAGCTACGCCGAACTTACACTCAAGACTCAGCGGATCTTGGACGCCTGTTTGAAAAGCGACGCGTCAGGTGGAAAACAAATTCAACCTTGAACCGTCTCGTGCTCGCGCACTGTCAAAATCTTCAGGATTTCGTTGCAGACAATCGATGGTCCCACCTCAGAAAAACGATCACTAGTGCTGCGTCACAGCTTAAATTTAGGATCGCACCCATAGTAGCTCGACTCTCCGAGTCGAGGATTCACGACTAAAGGCGACACCCCAACTTTTAGTTGAAACGCAGCGCTAGTTAGTAGTGGCTTGTGTTCGTAGTACCGGCCTTTCGATCAAGGCTTTCTTATCCGTGTCTATCTGTGTTCATCCGTGGTTCCTTTAATCTGCCAGTGCCCTACGCATTCATTTAGCATTAAAGCTTGGTACTGGATCCCATGTTGCCGCCCAGCATATTCATCGCAGCGTTGCTTCCAAAGAAAGATGGATGCTGGCCAACCAATTCGGATGGATTTGCCTCGAACTGATCGCGATGGATCAATGGTCGCCCAACGACATACTTTGTGTCTCGCAACACACGCTTCTTTGCGACATCGCCAAACATGTTTGACACGGGAGACTGGATTCCTAAATCAGAAGGGCTGAATCCGGTCGTCAAATCTTGAAAAGGATCTTGTCGTTGAAGATCGCTTTCAGAAAAACCCATCGTTCGCATTCGGGCTGATTGCGCGGCTACCAAGGTTTGAACCGGATTGGAATTAGATTTCAATGTGTTGAAGGTTCTGGATGCGAAACGAATTTCTTCCAACAAATCGTTGGGCGATAAAAACCCGGTGGCCACATGAAACATCTTGCCTTCTGGAGTCAGAAAAATCGTTTGCACATTCTGGCGACCGGCGCCTCGACCACACGGCCCGGGTGGCTCCTGTGGCGAATGTGAAAAAGATTTACCGGTACTGTCCAAGCCTTGGGTGTTGGTCAACGTGCATAGAAAGTTATCGGCAAGCGCGTTTTGAACTTTAGCATCTGAGAACGACACGGTCCTCATTCGGTGTCCCGCGCTTCACATAAATCCGGTCATGTCGCCCAACACGCGAAACCAAAGGATTGGCTTTTTCTCTATCGTCGCCACCCGTTCTGCTTGCTCGATGGGATGCCAATCGATTCCATACAACTTGGATGTGTTTTGTAATGCAGGCCGTGACGGGATAGCAAGTTTTTCTGGCGCTGCGGCCTGGGTGGCTTTCCTTTCTGAAGCGCTGCGTGGCTGAATGGGTTTGGATTTTCGCCTTGCTTGGGACACTCGGTTCAGCGTGTATCGCTGGTCCGATTTGCTGATATTGTCCACCGAGATTCTGATTTGCTTTTCGTTGGCCGATTCCAAGATCAGGGTTCGGTCGTGATAGCCGACTAGCGAGGCCGCGATTTGGTACTTGCCGCTGGCGTCGGTCCAATTCCGCTCTGGTTCCGCGAACCGAAGTGGGTCGTTGTCACCGGCGAATGCTGAATGACATAACGCAATGGCGACGATGAAAGTGCCACCAATTCTGGAAAAGTAACGCATGAGGATTGACCCAAACTGATTGTTTTCGGGGAAGACGGCTATGAGTTGTAGCCAAATCGCCAATCGTCACAGAAAAATTGAAAACTGGCATCAATTTTTATGGAGTACCAAGCATCTGTTTCATCCGCGATTGAAATTCCTGCATCATCTCTGCTGGTGACAACAATTTTGGCCCCGTATTTCCGCGAACTTGAATTTGCTCGGAAATGAATGAGCCGGCGGAGGCAAGCTGCCGCTTATTCACAACTGATTCGGAAGCATCGTTGACGATGACCAAACCTGAAAAGCGTTCGCCTCGTGTGACCAATCGCATTTGCTCACGAGCACTCTCCAAGGCTGCATTTACCAACATCGTCGCATTCGTTTTAGATCTCGGTTGGGAAAGATCTAACGACTTGCCGTCGATCGTGACCTCTGACGGTTGCCGTCCGCCGAATTGAACATTCAACACCCAGTCGTATGCTTTTCCGCTGTCAGTTGGCAACCATTTTGTCCGGCCCGCAGTGAGCCGTGATTTTCGAGGCCTGCCGCGAGGTTTGATCGGCGGTTGGATCGTATCCACTTTCCCCTCGGAAACCGTGACCAACGTATAACCTTGGTCTGGCAAGCATTGAACAGTGAACTTTGTGCCCAGATCGATGATCCGCCCGCCTGGCGCGTCGACCTCAAAGCCAACGGCGCGTTTCGGCACTGTCGCGCTGACAACGCCGTCTGCCAAAGTAATGTGGTTGCCATCGACGACCGAAATCTTCGTCGCACCTTGCAACGTCAACTCAGTTCCTTTCTCCAGTCGCAAGCGTGCCGTTCCCGATAACAATTCAATCGGGCCCAACACGCCAGCTGCCGTTGGGTCAAAACCATCTGGCCAAACTGCATCAGGCGATGGCAAAACGGTGGCGATCAACCTCGTGTTCGAATTCATGCTGGGAGATTCAGGTCGATCCAACACCGGTGGTTGATCGGGAACTCGTTCAGGGATTTTTTCGGGAGACTGAATGGGCGTGTTGCGATTCAAATTGTCGCCGTTGGCCAACGTATCGGTTTTGTTCTCAGGCGGACGCGCGCCGGGTTCGGTTTTTTGCGGTGAAGAATCGGCTAGGATCGGCACAAGGTTTTGATCGATCACCTGTGGAGCATCCGATTCACCGATTGGTAGGTTGCTAGTCGGCGGAATTGGTTTTGGATTGCTCTTTGGTACGCTTGCATTGTCAGCGATCGCGTTTTCTGTTTTTCCATCACCGCTTGAAATCCAAACGGTCAAGCCGACCACAGCCAGAAGGCTTGCAGCCACCGCCAACGTGACCCATTTTGGTAACCCGGTTCGCTTCGCGGCGCGTTCTTGATGATCGGAAACATGCACTGGATTCGCTTTCGTGACGGATTCAACCATCGGTGGCGGTTGAACGACTCGAGGCGGCGGAGCCACGCGTGCCGGTGTTGTGGATTCGGTCGAGTCGATGATTGAATTTGGTGGCAGTCGCTGAAGTACACGGTCAAGGAATTCGGCGGTTTGATCTTCGCTGATCTCTTTGGCGGATCGAATGCCTTGTATCGCTCGCAAACCATCATCGACCGCTAAATCCTTGTGCATCCACTGAACTTCATGTGCATCGGCATCGCGCAAGAACGTCGCCAGCTCATCGGCTTCTGCGCTGGAAAGCGCAGTGCCGCTGACAAGGCGTGTCCAAAGTTCTTGCAATTCGTTTGACGGTGGCATCTTAGATCAATCGTTACGTTTGAATGAGGTCGTGGACGTATGCAACTGTTGTTGGATACAGTCGTAAAGTGCGTGGCGCAACCGCAGGAATAACATTCGCATTCCGCTACCACTGCGTCCAACATCAACTGCGATCGACTGTGCACTTTCGTTATCGTGATAATGTCGATTCAACCAACTGCGTTGTTCCGCCGGCAACTTATCCAAACATGTGCGAAGTGCGTCGATTTGTTCTTGTCTCTGACTCTGTTTTATTTGCTCCAAGTATTCAGCTCGCAGCGACAACAAAATCTCATTTCCAGCAGCCTCTTCGCGTTTTCGTTGTGTGGCGATCTGCCGAAGCGCTGAGATGGATTTGTTTCGTGCGATTCCGATCAACCAGGTTGAAAATTTGCTTTGTTCATTGAACCGATCCAATGACTGATAGGCGGCCAAAAAAACGTCTTGCGCGACGTCGTCAGCCACATCACGGTCATGCACGATTCCACTGACATATCCCATCACAACGCGGTGAAAACGATTTACCAATCCAGCAAATGCGCCCTGATCACCGCTGCGCGCAAGACGCACCAGTTCTTCGGTCGAAGTCTCTAGAGGGGTCAGACGCGAATCCATGAATCTCGGTGGGAACAGAACTAAGTCGTGAGAATTGCCTCAAGCGTCGCAACTATCTTAGAAGAATTACGAAAAAGATCGCGATCAGCCCGGCAAATGGCAGTTTTGCAATCGCCTTCGCGTGATTTTACATCACGAAAGACGGTGTTTTCAAAGCCGCACAAGGCAACGATTGAGTGGTCGTTACTTGGGCGCCGAAAGACGGTTGCCGGGGATGGGACGTTCGTGTTTTCCACTTGGAAGGGTCCAGCCAACTGCCAAATTATCGTCAACACGGCCTTCGACATGAATCGTTTCGATGTAGTACCGCTTGCCTTTTTGAAGTCTCACTGGTTTCGATTTCTGCTCAGGGTACTGGTCCCAATTGCGCGTCGGTGTCCATTGAGTTTGCCTGAGGATGCGTTTCTTTTTACTTGGGTCGTCGCTTGAGCTGATCCACACTTCGGCAAAGTCGTCTGCGGCCACCCAAAACGTGTAGTCACCCGATTCGGGCGGATGCACGTAACCGCGGATCCGTGACCCATAGTTATCTTTCCAATTGCTGGGACCTTCAAAGGCACTTAGCAAATGCGTCTCGGCCGGTTTGGCTGGAAAGTCGGGATGGGATTTCAGAGTTTGTAAACCATCGGACTTTAGACCGTGCCAACTTTCATGAACGATCGCACCAGTTGCCCGGCCAGCCCGTTTTGCATCCGCGTCTTCACTGCACAAGAACGCGACCAAGTCCTGCAGTTTTTCGGTGCCAAGTTTTTCAAACCCCGTTGGCATCAGCGATACGCTACTCGCACGGATATCGTCGACTTCGGAACGGCGAACCGTGTGCGTCTTGGCTGCCTGATCCAGCAACAAAATTTCGTCGTCGTCAGCCGATTGAAAAAGACCGGTCAGGACTTTGCCGTCTGCCATTAACAGCGAATAACTGACGTAGTCCGGATTGATCGCCGCGTTAGGCTGGACGATGTCTCGAAGCACTGCTTCCGGCGACCGATGAACACTGACGCTAAGATCCGCCGCGCCTTTGCCACCTTTGCCGTTGTAAGTGTGGCAGGCCGCGCAATTTGCTTCTTTGCCAAAGAAGATCTCACGCCCGCGTGCGGAATCGCCCGGCAGTTTTCGGTTCGTTGCCAACAATGGCGTTTGGTTGTACTCGGACGATCTTGTGCGAGGCGCCCACGGAACGAATAAATGATTCAGCCGCAGCGGGCGTTCATGGGGATCAAAATCAGCATGATAAGATCCGTCCAGTACAAAGTCGCCACCGGTTTGAACAGTAATCAACAACGGTTGCACTTCACTAGCCAGTACCTCTTGGCGTCCGCCGCGCGGAGCGGTTTCTTGACGCGGTGAATTTGCTCGCACTGACAGCTTTGCGACATGCCGGTTTCCTTGTTGCATTGCTGTCGCAGATTCGGTTCCGCAAGTCATTTTGAATTTCCCCGAACACTGCAACTCCAAGTGCACGTCGTTGCCGGGCAGCAGTAACTGTGACTTGAGCGTCAGTTGCCCCGGAAGTTTCAACAAGTCGAGCAATCGTTCGTGCTGTGCGGATCCTGCCATCATCGCACGAACAACGTTGGTGTCGAAATGCGGAAGCCAGCCGGTCCATTCCGCTTGATCCTTGCCCACTGGTGTCCACTGCGCATGCACTCCGCCCAAGTCATAGGACATTTCAACATGTGTATCCGAATCCGAACTGTCCAGCGTCACTGCATAACGAGTGCGACTGGGATGCGGCGCGGTGTTGAACGTGATCGTTCGGCGGTCAGCAGAAAGCCGCCCGCGGCCTACTTTCAGCGCCCGACGTCGCGCCGCCTTAGCAGCTTTGACGACCTCGTATCCGGGATAAATCCATTCGTGGCGATCACCTTCCCAGACGAAATCACCATATTCGATTGCCGCTTGCAGATTCACGTCTTGTGTTTGCGGGATTGCATCGACGGGGCGATCAAACGCGACTTTTACTTCCACAGGATTGGCAGGCCATACTGCGACTGGCTGCGGCACCGATGAATCAAATTTGATTTTGTACAAGTGTCCTTTGGCGGCAGGCCCTGCACCCCAATCGGGACTTCCACTGTGGCACGTCAGTAACAAGTCACCAGCGGGCGAAATCGCGACGTCGGTAGGTAGCGATTCGAATGCAAGAAACTGAACTTGTTTGCCCACGTAACCTGATCGAGTCTTGGCCAGCGGCACTCGCCACAATTTGCCGCGCGAAAAACCAGTCACGATCGCATTATCTTGCCAGAATGCAGGGCCAAACGGTTTGCGATGGCTGCGCGGTTCGTTAAAGCGGAATCCGCAAGTCGATTGATGCTGCGGTGAAAACCCGACGATCTCTGGTTCGTCAATCGATTCCGGCAAGTACTTCGCATGACGAAACGGAAACCCATAGTGCCGACCCGAAATGATATGCAGCAATTCGTCTCGCGGGTTGCCACCGGGAAACCACGTATCGCCTTCCTGATCGGTAGCAAACAAATCACCATGTCGGTTGAACTCGAGGCCGACAACGAATCGCAGTCCGGTCGCCAAGAGATCTCGGCGTTTGCGATCCGGCGACACTTTCAGGATCGCGCCTCGTTCACTGGTCGGATCGTACTGGGACTTTCCCTGCTTGTCTAACAACCAAGCCTTGTTGTACGACATGCATCCGAGACTAAAGTACAGGTTGCCGTCGGGATCGATTGCGATTCCTGCTGCATCGTTGCGTGTGTCGCCGTTGTATTTTTCTTTTACCCAACCCGACGCGACCGTTTCACTCTTGTCGGCCTTGCCATCACCATCAGTGTCCTTCAACAAAGCGATCTTGCCTCGCGCTGCAACGTACACGCCATCTTCGTTTGCAAGGATTCCGACTGGGGTCAGTAGATCACCAGCCTTGTCCCAAAAAACACTGGAAGTATCTTCGACACCATCGCCGTTGGTATCCGTCAGCACATGAATGCGGCCGTTGTAGGCTGCCGCATAAGCCTTGCCATCAGGTCCGTAGGCAAGACTATCGATGTTGGTCAGGTCAACCTTCAAGCGAGTGACCGACAGTCCTGGAGCAAGCGTCTTGAAACGTGGGTCTTTGGCGATTGCTGAAGACGAGATGCCCAATCCCAAAATGGCCAACACGGTGAGCTGAAAACGAAAGAGACAACCGTTCATGAGTAACCCGACTTGGAGATTCCAGGCACGAGGTCCCATTGCACAATGAGAAACCTTGCTTGGCGTGTCGCCTATCTTAATGGGTCGCTACGACGAAATGTTCTGCTAGCCCAGCGAGCAATGTGCCGGCCGAAATTCTTGGCGAGTTGTTGATTTGCTGAGCCGACGGCACTAGCCGCGGGCCTTGTCGTGACAACGCAACCCTCCGAGGCCCATGGCTAGCGCCAGCGGCTCACAAAAATGTGCCACGTAAATAAATCAACAGCCAAGTTACGACTAGTCAAGCATCAGCGGAGAGCTAGAGCGAATTGTCGTTAGAGCATGGGCAAATGTAGCGAAAATCATCCTGTTCTGGGTCCTCATTCCATGAATACTCCATCAGCACCATTGTGTTATCGACCACCTGCCTTCCGTCCAATTTGTTGATCAGGCCAAGAGCCATATCGGTTC
>CAYNNP010000014.1:0-54427 GCA_964398215.1 uncultured Pirellulaceae bacterium
CGAAGTTCCGGCAATTGCAGCGTTTGCTCGGTCCGGCCTACCCCAAGAGCGCAACACCAAAACTGACGCGTTGGATTCCCTGGGAGGCGTCGGTCCATGACCTGCCCATCGCGGTGAATGTGTTCTAAATTGATCGCTTGCAATCCAACTCTCGCGCCAAACCCGCTCGGTCTAGACATGCCACGAAGTTTTGCTTTCGATCACCCAGACGATGCCCTCACTGCCCTTGCCAAGCGGTTGTCGAATACTCAGGCAGATGAATCGTGGGCGGCAGAGCATCCTCATGGGCGCGTGCTCGCGCAAGACGTCCAAGCGGACCGAGATAGCCCCGCTGCAGACGTTTCTGCGATGGATGGCTACGCACTAAGAATGAGCGAACTGCAAGGTGACGAGGCCGTTCCCGTGTCTGGTGAATGTTCCGCTGGAAGCCCACCACCGGAAATGCCACTTGGTTGTGCCATGCGAATCTTTACCGGTGCGATTGTGCCGGCCGAAGCAGAGGTCGTCATCAAACGTGAAGACGTTGACGAATCTGGCAAGTCGATTCGATTGACTGATCGTGCAAAAAAGGCGAACCCTGGAGATCACATTCGTCGTGCGGGCGAAAATATCGCCGCTGGAGAAAGCGTGTTGCCGTCAGGCACTTTGGTGACGGCTGCCCAGCAAGCTGCGATGACGAATTTTGGCGTTTCAAGTCCATCGGTCTTTGCCCCGGTACGCGTGTGTGTTCTTACGACTGGTGACGAAGTGGGTTTGTTCACCGATGATGCCCCGAAGCCATGGCAGCTTCGAAATAGCAATCAAGCCGCTCTTGTATCGTGCTTGAGTGGGCGGCCCTGGATCGATGTTGTCAACGTTGCACACGCAAAAGACGACCGAGATGCAACAGCACAGATGCTGGCGGATTGTTTACAACAATCTGACGTCGTGTTGTCGACCGGTGGCGTATCGATGGGCGACTATGACTATGTTCCAGACGCGATCAAGGCGATTGGGGGCGAGATCATTTTTCATGGTTTGCCGCTGCGGCCTGGCAAACCGATCCTGGGAGCCGTAATCGATGGAAAACTGATCATGGGGTTGCCGGGAAATCCCGTCAGCGCAACGCTCGGTTGTCGGCGGATGGCATTGCCACTGTTGGCAAAGATCAGTGGGCAGATTGAGTGGTTGCCACCCGCGCCCACTGTCCGGCTAACGGAACCGACTGAAAAAACGATCCCACTGCACTGGATGCAACTGGTCAAGTTGACTGGGAATGGTCAAGCACAGCTTGTACCCAGCAAGGGCTCTGGTGACTTGGTTTCACTCGGGCGCAGCGATGGGTTCGTGCATGTACCGCCCAACGAATCTGGCGTCGGGCCGTGGGCATATCACGCTTGGTAACGCAACTTGTGCCTAGCCAAGGTTAGCGTCTGGCATTCGCAGGCATCGCCAACTGTTTTTGCTGACGAGGGCTGAGCCAAGCCGTTGCTGCAGCGATGTCGTCTGGCGCCAATGCATTGATTTTCGTCAATTGCATCAGCGAAAGTGCAGGGACGTTCTTGATCGCGTTCCAATTTTTAATTTGTCGCTTCTGGTCCTTGCTGTCAGCAACTCGGTAGGACTTGTCCAGTTTGCCGCCCGGTAAACCAGCGATTGATTTCCCATCCCGTGTGAAAACCGAATCGGCGCACTTTACCTTGGCCGCTTCGCGAGCAAGGTTCTCGAGCGAGAGTTTGCTTTTGTCAAACTGCACCAACGTTACTTCGCGTCCTTTCAACCATCCGGCTTCGGTACCTACAACGCCATTGATTTTCCCAAGCTGATATTCTCCTGTCCAAAAACAGTGCATTGAAAAAGCGGCGAATGCGCGGTTGTCGCTATCGGTGATCGGTGCCAGCGTTGTCAAATATTTGGGAACTGGGCGATCCGCTGCCTTCAGAGCTTCGATCATTCGTGTGGCAACGCCCGCTGTACTCCAGATCTTGTCTTTACGAGGAACGATATCTTGGCCGTTGGCATTCAAGAATCGAATGACCTGATAGTTCCAAGCTGGCTCTTTGAACTGAGCCAAAATCTGTGCGTCCTTACCGCCTTTGTTGTTGTAAACAACCACGGGCTCAAACAGATCCTCAATCGCTTCGACCAACAGCGGTTGTGAAAGCACTTCGCGTCCAAACTTCTGGCAGCCTGCACAACCGGGCACTTCTTGGAACAACACCAAAACGGGTTTTCCAGACGATCGGCTGCTCGTATACGCTGCATCCAGGTCACGGTCCCAGTTGACGGTACCGACTTCGACCGGACGCGTATTTTTACCTTTCAACGATAGGCTTGCGGAGTCCTGTGCCTGTGACGATGTGGCCAGTAAACAGGCGGCGGTCATTGAGACCAGCAAAGCGATTTTCATTCTTGTCCCGTTAAGTAAGAAATCCAGATTATTTCATTCGAATGTCATTCAATACAATTGAGATCCGCGCGTGCGGACCGCCAAGTTTACGCATTATCGGCGCTTCGCAACGCCTCAAAACAGAGTTCCAGGCTTTTCAGATTGTCGCGTGCACCGTGCTGTGGGTTACGTTTTTCTTCGATTGAACACAATAATTCGCCCATTGCCCCCTGAAATCCCGATTCAAACCAACAACCCGACAGGGGCACTGAACACTGGCCATGTTCCAGAAAAACCTGCATTTCTGGTTGTTCGTTCAGACCCGGCCCACGCGATCGCAACGTGCCTTTGGTGCCGACCACGGTTGTCAGGTCTTCCTCCCCCAATCGAGTGTGCCCATGAAAAGACATTCGCGTTTGGGCGTCGTTGTATTGAATGATCACGGAGGCTACTGCTGGTGGGCGAAAGCACTGATCTGGGAAATGATTCACCCGAGCGACAACATCCACCGGCGTCTGGCCGCCCATCAGACAGTTTGTGATATCAAACCAATGGATCCCAAAATCGAACAAAATCAGATGATGAATGTTCTCGAACTTTTTGATCCCAGCAATCCAAGTTTGATCCCACTGTAGTGAGAAGTCGATTGATGTAATTTTGCCAATCAATCCACTTGCCACCGCCGCGCGTAGATAGCTGAAGTGCGGCGCCCAGCGTCCGTTTTGGTTGACCGCTAGTTTGACGCTATGGGTGTCGGCTAAATCGACCAGTCGCCTTCCGTCATCCAAATCCAGAACAAACGGCTTTTGGCTCAACGTATGTTTGCCAGCAAGAATGCAGTGCTGAAGAATAGCGATGCGATCTTGCGGATGGGTTGTAACGTCAACAACTTCGATGTCAGTCCGTTCAAGGATCGATTGATAGTTGTCGTAAACGCGTGCTTCAGGAAAAAATTCATCGCGACGAGCAACTGCTTTGGAGCGTGTTCGACTTGCGATCGCGACAACCTCGAACCCGCATTTTTGATAGGCTCGCAAGTGGAATTCGCTGATCCCTCCCGCTCCAATTAGTCCGATTCGAGGGCGGTAGGACTTGGGCATAGGCGGCAAGTAATCAACATCGGGCGGATCGACAGTATTGGTTGCCTTGCCCTGGCTCAGGCCGTAGTCGCTTTCAGGACTCATAGATGATTGTGGGAATTGGCTTTGATGGTGAAACGCCGGTTCTATGTGCAAAACACACAGAGCTTATCTTTGACAGGGCACTAGGATACCATTGAAGCGGTACCAAAGTAGCCAACCCATTCGCCTCTAAAGCACGATTGATGCCCGAACCGATTTTTTACGAATCTCATTCACACACGCCACTATGCATGCACGCCCAAGGTCTGCCCATTGAGTATGCCGGGGTCGCGCAATCACGTGGTCTGAAGGGGCTGATCGTGACCTGCCACAATCCCATGCCCAATGGATTTTCCGCGGCCGTGCGAATGCGCGAAGACCAGTTTGACGAGTACGTGGGGTTGGTCGAAACCGCTCGAGTTCACTGGGAAGGAACCGTTGATGTGCGGCTTGGCTTGGAAGCCGACTACTTTGAGGGCCAAGAAAAATACGTTGAGAATCAGCTCGCGTCCGCTGATTTTCATTTTGTACTTGGTTCGGTACATCCGCAAATTGGCGAATGGCGTGCAGCTTACTGGCAAGATGATTTGCTGGAAGTCCAGCGAACCTATTTTCGGCACTTGGCACAGTCGGCGGAAACGGGACTGTTTGATTCATTGGCGCATCCCGATTTAATCAAGAACTTCACGGCTTCGGAGTGGGATTTGGACGCGATCATGCCAGACGTATGCGATGCCTTGGACCGAATCGCCAAGACTGGCGTTGCCATGGAGCTGAATACGTCTGGAGTCAATAAAACGATCTCGGAAATGAATCCGAACCCAACGATGTTGCGCGAAATCCATCAACGTGGCATTCCAATGACAATCGGTGCCGACGCGCACATCGCGAGCCGTGTCGCCGATGGTTACGAGCAGGCGCTGCAACTGTTGCAGGCCTGCGGTTTTCAAAAAGTAAGCTACTTTTTGAATCGACAACGCAATGAGCTTTTGATTGACGACGTACTGGCTAGCTTGGTTGAGCCAAGCGAAGTGTAGTCAATCACAAGTGAGTTCTAGGAGCGCAGGCTCCTGGTGCTCAGCTACTTCAGATTTGCCAACAGGAATGACCACAAGTCAGCGTACTCTTCGATCCGTTTGCTGACAGGAGTCCCCGCGCCGTGACCCGCTCGGGTTTCGATGCGAATCAGAGTTGGGTTGTCGCCCGTATGAGCGGCCTGCAAAGCGGCGGCAAACTTGAAGCTATGTCCAGGCACGACTCGGTCATCACGGTCGGCGGTGGTCACCATCGTCGCTGGATAGCTCGTATTGCTGGTCAAGTTATGCAGCGGCGAGTACGACAACAGGTTTTCGATTTGATCCGCTTCATCGCTGCTGCCATATTCGGTTGCCCAAGCCCAGCCGATTGTAAATTTGTGATATCGCAGCATGTCCATCACACCGACTGCTGGCAAGCAAGCGCCAAACAGATCGGGGCGTTGGGTCATCACCGCACCAACCAGCAACCCGCCGTTGCTGCCACCTCGAATCGCCAAGCTCTCACTTCGTGTGTAACCTTTCTTGATCAAGAACTCGGCGGCCGAAATGAAGTCGTCAAAGACGTTTTGTTTTTTTAGACGCATCCCGTCTTCATGCCACTCGCGGCCATATTCGCCACCACCACGAAGGTTGGCGACCGCGTAGATCCCACCGTTATCAACCCAAGCCGCATTTGCGGGCGAGAACGATGGCGTGATCGAAATGTTGAATCCACCATAGGCATACAAAAGCGTCTTGTTGGTGCCATCGAGTTTTGTGTCTTTGTGTCGAGTCACAATGATTGGCACACGAGTCCCGTCTTTGCTTTCACAAAACAGTTGCTCGGTAACAAAGTTATCGATATCCAACGCAACGTCTGGCCGCTTCCACAAGGAAACTTCTCCGCTGGTCAAATCGATCCGGTAGATCGACGCTGGAGTGATGTAATTCGTAAAGGAATAGAAAGTCTCTTTGGCGTCTTGGTCACCACCAAATCCAGCAACCGATCCGACACCAGGCAGTTTCACTTCATCGATCAAAGATCCATCAATCTTGTGTCGCGTGACTTTGCCGCGCGCGTCTTTCAACCAACTTGCGTAAAACGTATCGCCAAACAAGGAAACACTCTGAAGCACATCATCCGTTTCAGCAATCACTTCTTTCCAAGCGTCGCGTTTTGGGTTCTTGGCATCGACTGCGATCACCCGCCGCTTTGGCGCGCCATTGTCTGTCACGAAATACAGCGTATCGTCAATCGAACCAATCAAACCGTACTCAGCTTCAAAACCCATGATCAGGTCTTGGACTTCTGAATCTGGATCACGGAGATCTTTGATGAAGACTTGTTCTTTGGGTTCAGTGCCCTTCCAGTTGCTGATTATCAAATAGCGTCCATCGTCCGTCACCAATGGGACAAAACCCCATTTGGGATGATCGGGGCGGGACATGATCAATTGATCTTCGGACTGAGGCGTTCCCAGTTTGTGAAAGTACGTTTTTTGGTTTTCATTCTTGGCCGTTAGTTCTTGTCCGTCGACTGGCGCGTCGTAGCGAGAATAGAAAAAGCCACTTGAGTCGGGCATCCATGCAACACCACTGAATTTGGCCCAACGAACTTCGTCCTCAAGATCTTTGCCGGTCGCCACATCACGAACTTTCCAAGTCCGCCAATCGCTACCACCATCAGCCAATCCGTAAGCGATCAGTTTTCCATCTTTGGTGGTCGCGGTACCAGCGAGTGCAACCGTGCCGTCTTCACTGAGTGTATTGGGATCAATCAATACCTCGCGATCAGATTTCAGTGAGCTAGCGGAGTACAAAATACTCTGATCTTGCAAGCCATCATTGTGCGAATAAAAGTAACGGTCGCCTTTCTTGCTGGGCAAACCGTAGCGTTCATAATTCCAGAGTTCTTCCAGGCGTTTGCGCATTGGCTCGCGACTCGGCAACGACTCGAGGTACGCACCGGTGACCTTGTTTTGAGCCTTTACCCATTCGCCGGTTTCTTCACTCTCGGTGTCTTCAAGCCAGCGATACGGATCGGAAACTTTGTGACCGTGGTAATCATCAACTACGTCGGCCATTTTCGTTTTTGGATACTGCAATTTCTTGTTCGCTGCTTGCGGAGAATCTTGGGCGACCAAAGGGACTGGGAAAAGAATGATCAGTCCGGTGATCAAGGGCGTTGTAAGCTTCACGTTGTTACCTTTTACTTTGATGGACAAGCTGTCCACATAAGGTATCAAACGCAGCCCGAGTATCAAACGCGGCCCGAATCGTGATCAACCGAGTGCCAAAGCTGGCAAATAACCTTGATCACTGAAACCTCGTAAAACGCTTGTGTTCGTAGTATCGCCTTCACGCGGAAATCCGGGATAAAGCCAAAACTACAAACTACGTTTGGCTTAGCGACCAAAGATCTTGTCGATGCCCTTGTTCATTTGTTGCTCGAAAAAGTTGTCAGCTTTTTGTTGGACAGCTTGGGTGCCGAGTTTGGTGATGATTTCACGAATTCCGCGAGAATCTAAACGCGGCTGAGTCAATGTGCCCGCTACTGGCAGCACTACTGGTTGACCTGATAAACCTTTCAGGTCGTTGCCTAGCCATTTGGCATCCAGCGGTACTTGAGCCGTCAAATTCAGCGGACCATTTACGTTGACCGTTCCACTGGTGATGACCTGGGCACGATCGATATCGAAATAGAGTCGCTGGTGTTGGGCAATGCCACGCGAAAATGTGAACTCGACCGTTTGTGCTGGCATTGTGATCAACGTCTTTGATTCGGCAGGCTGATCTTGTTGAGCACCAAAGGCATTGGCACGCATTTTCGCGAGCGCTTTCAATTGATCCATTCCGTTGATGATCTGATTGGCCAATCGGCCGGTGCGCATTTCGGCTCCCAGGATTCCTAGTCGCCCACGAACTCGGCTTTCTAGCGGATTGTCGAACATCACGATGGCTTCATCGACTTCGACACTCATCGATCCATCCAGCTGGGTCGCATCGGCAGCAAGCGGCGCCAAGTATTTGAGCCACGCATCGGTCATCTCTGGAGTCATGCGAATGTCTTGTGCAATCAATCCAGGGTTCAGCTGAATTCGCATTGGGCCGGAGTTGTAAAAGACCTGCCCGGCAATATTCAGTTGGCCTTGGCCAACGGGGATCATTGCTGGCTGAATCAACACAGTCGTTTGATCGATTTGCAGTGGAATATTAGCAGGCCCAAAATCGACTCCGCCAAAAGCACCACGATCCCAACCGATTTTCGTCGCGACTTGATAGGCAATCTCTCCGCTTGTTGGCTGGCTGTAGTTGATCGTAATCGGCGTTTGGTGAGTGCCTTGCAGGTCGATTTTTGACCCACACAAATCCGTCAATTTCTTGGCAACGTCGGGCATCATGATTTGAGCCTGGCCACTGAGCTGTGCTGTCATTCCAGCCGCGCTGGTTTTGACTGGTCCACTTAATGTGGCAGCAAGCCAATTGGTTGAAACCTGTAAGTTTTCGGCCAGGATCTCGCCATTGGTGCGATGGATCTTGGTCGCTCCTTTTACTTGCACACTTGGCTCGTACCAAATCGGAGCGGCTGAAGCGAGCGGCCCAAAGCGACTTGGAAGTGGACTGAAATTCGCGGCAACTGGCTTTGGTTCGGTGATTGTCAGTTGGTTCGTTTTCGTATCGGATTCAATGATCCAGTAGTTGTCATCCGCAGTGATTTTGGCTTGTCCACTGCAGGCTCCCATGAATTGATACGGACTACTTGCCTGCGGAGCCCGATTCGCGCCCACTGCCAGTGGCTGTGGATTCTGAACGGATTTTGTTTGCACGGACGATTGAAGCTGCTGTAAATCTGCTGACCAATTGACGGTCAGGTCGGTCACTTCTGCGTTCAAATCGCCAACCACTTTTAACTGCACCGCATCGGTGGTCAGATTGGATGTTTGACTATGCAAATCGCCCGATGGCCAGTCATAGCTTCCATCAAAGTCACAGCGAACCGAGCGCTGCGCGACCAACGTTCCTTGGTATGCAATTCTTGGTTCAGTCAAATTCAAGTTGGCTTTGGTAATCCGTCCACTGACGGTCGATAGGTTTGCCCATGCGACAACATCAAAGGCGCCTTGTGTGCGTTGCAAATCACTTGGCAACCAAGGGCCAGCGATTTCTGTCAGAGTTTCCAAACGTCCGTTGCCAGTAATGCGAAACGGCAGTTGTTCAGTGAGTGTTGGGTTTGGCACTGTGTGAGTAAGGTCAGCTTGGAAGCTAAGCCCATTCGTCTTGACCGAGAGATTGGTCCCGGAAAGTTCTTCCAGAGTCTCACCCGACCATCGTCCGACCGCGGCGATTGTGCCATCCAGAGATGAACGCCGAATTTCTTTCCCACCCGGCAGCAATAACTGCAAGTTGGATGCTTTGCCGTTGCCATTCAATCGCCAAACGTTGTCCGCCGATGCGTCCCAGCCAATCTTTCCCTGCACGGTTCCGGCGACGCGGACATCCGACAGATCGATCAACGGCCGAAGCATCGATGAAAGCCGGCCAAAATCGACCGCAACCGTCGCTTCGCCGGTACGCATCGTGCCTTTGCCAACAGCCGATGCAAAAGAACTTGTTAGCTTGAAATTCTCAGCGTTGATATGTCCATCGATATTGGCAACCATGGCTTCGAAACTGACGGGTTCGATCACGACCGCTCGACCATGAGCCCGGCAACGAATCGTATCGCTTTTGAATGTGAGCTTACTTTTGGGAATGTCGCTGGCAGCTGTTTGCACCGTTGCCGTTGCGCGACCGGATAAAATTTCGGCTTCATTTTTGATTGGCAGAATGCCTGGCAATGCTTTCTGAAAAGCGGCGAGATCGATATGAGCTTGCGCATTGCCATCCAAAGCATCCAGCCACTTCAGCGGATTATCGTCAGCGCCGACCAGCGTCAATGAACTTGAGAATGCACCGTTAAGTGTCGCGGCCGCAAAATCTGTCGTGGCTGTCAGTTCTTTGCCAACGACACGGGTTTCTTCCAGTGTCAGATCGCCGTTAAGTGTTGCTCGTGAATTTCGCCAAACTCGCTTGGGGTTATTTGGGTCCACCGCATACAAATTGCGGATCTCGAATTCGTCGACCGATGAATGTATGTTGCCGTTGGTTGCGCCGGTCAATCGGATGGCTCCCGATGCATCACCCGAAAACTGAGGCGGCATCGCTGCAGTGGCTTCGGGGAGTCGTCGGCGAACAAGCGTCAGCAATGAAAGCGGCAGAGATTCCGTTTCCAGGTTCAATTTCCATGCAATTTTGTCGGCTTCGTTTTCCAGCTGCGCGGAGCCTTGGATCGAGCCGCTGTCGTCATTGGGGCCGGCCAAAACTCCAGCGAATTTGACGGCTGTTGATGCTGCCGTCAGGTCCACTTCCGCATTGGCTTGCGAGACGATCCAGGTCGATCCAGATACGCTGTCCTTGACCGCAACGGCTAGATCTTGGATGTGGAATTTTCCAGTGGTAGACGCAGAGTCACTCTCGCTAGGTACGAGTAACGCGGCTAAGTCTTTTTCGAGACTACAAAGACCTTCGCTCATTTCGCATTGTACATTCACACCGCGGACAGTGATTTCGCCCAAGTCCGATGTGCCGCCAGTCAGGACACCCAGGATTGTCGTTGGCCCATCGATCTGTTCAACGGAAATCTTGCTGCCAGCATGCTTGCCATTGATCTTTAAACCGTTGACGCGCAGTGGCGTTACCCACCCGATTCGAATGGAGTCGACGTTGCCATCAAGTTCATAGCCAGACAACGTGCTGGACACGATCGAACGTCCAATCGGCGAATGGCTGATAAAACTGGGCAAGCACAAAACGATGCCAAGCAAGACCGCGAACGCGATCAGCAAGACGTAGCGTTTGCGTCGCCATCGTCCTGAGCGGCGTCGCTTCGTCTGGTCTTCGATCGAATCGACCACTTTGTCGCGCGTGTAATCGTTGCTCACTCTCACGTCCCTGTGCTAAGTGTTACCTGTTCGCCCCAATTGGGTTTCGTTATCAACTTGGCTTGGCTGTCCACTTGTTTTCGCAGTGGCACTATGGTCGCCAAATTCGAAAGCCAATCCGATGGACTGTACTGTTTTTTCGAACACCAGCCCAAGATGAATTTCGTTCAGATATGAGCGACAGAAATCGCGTGAAACACAAGCGCGCGGTTCACGAGCGGTGCTTACTTGGCCGTTTCAATGAATCGGGATTCGCGCAGCACGGTGACTTTGATTTCGCCGGGATATGTCAGTTCTTTTTCAAAAGCTCTGGCAATATCGTGACAGATCGTTGCGGCTTTCTGATCCGATGTTTTGTCGCTGCTGACGATGACACGTAGCTCACGGCCCGCGCTAATCGCAAAAGCTTGATGAACGCCATCGAATCGAGTTGCTATCGATTCTAGTTCTTCCATTCGCTTGACATAACGTTCCAAGGACTCTCTTCGTGCCCCCGGACGTCCTGCACTGCATGCGTCTGCAGTGGCCACGATCATCGTATAGGGATGTTCTAAAACAATTTCATCGTGATGGCCAAACGCAGCATGGACGACTTCGGGTGACTCGTTGTTTCGCCGCAGAATGTCGGCACCAATCTTCGGGTGGCCACCTTCCAATTCATGATCAGCGGCTTTACCAATGTCATGCAGCAAACCGGCTCGCCTGGCAATATCAGCATCCATGCCCAGCATCTCGGCAATCAGACTGGAAATGAAAGCAACTTCGATACTATGCCGAAGCACATTTTGACTGTATGAAGTACGGAAGTGCAGTCGACCCAGCATCTGAATCAATCGAGTCGGCAATCCTGGTACGTTGACTTCGTCCGCTGCCTCGCGGCCCTTTGCGAGCAACAACGATTCGACTTCTTGCAGAGTATCGTTGACGATCTCTTCGATCTTTGAAGGGTGAATACGGCCATCGAGAATCAGTTTTTCGAGTGACCTTCGTGCGACTTCGCGGCGGACGGGATCAAAACAACTGACAATCACAACACCCGGCGTATCGTCAATAATGACGTCCACCCCGGTCGCCTTCTCGAATGCGCGGATGTTGCGTCCCTCGCGACCAATGATCCGGCCCTTCATGTCATCGGTAGGAACATCAACCGTACTCGTGGTCGAATCGGAAGTGTGCGCGGCGGCAAAACGTTGCATTGCGGTCAGCAGCATGTCGCGACTTTGGCGGTCCACTGATTCGCTAAGAAGCTTCTTGTGCTTGATCAACGCTGACCCGCGTTCATGCTCAAGTTCAACCGATAGCGATTCCATCAACTGCGCCGTGGCCTGTTCCCGAGACATTCCGCTGGCACGCTGCAAAATCTGGCTTTGTTCGTTCTGACTCGCTTCAAGCTGTTGTTTTAAAGTTGCCACTTCGCGAAGCTGCGCATCCAAACGCAGTTGGCTGCTCTCAAGCCCGCGCTGCTGCTTGCGCAGAGCGTCCTCTTGTTGCTCCAAGACTTCCTGACGTCGATCAAGCTTTTGTTCACGTAAAGCCTGAGGCTTGCGCAGTTCTGCGATTTCACGCTCAGCCTCCGTTTTCAACTTCAGCGATGCTTCTTTCGCGTCAACCAACATCTCCGCCCGCAAAGATTCACTCTCGCGGTTTGCGGTGTTTAGAATTTCGTCAGCCTGCTCCTGCCAGCGAATTTTGCGAACCGAAAATCGCCAACGCTGGTAGCCCATCATCAAAACCGCGCCGGCCAATACGCCAGCAAGCGACCAGACCATGAATGTTTCTTTGTTTTGCAAGCCAAAGTCGGAGATGGTCGCGAACGAAAGATGAGGTCCCAGTATCAAAGCCAAGATGGTTGTCATTGCAGTGTCCTCGTAGTATTCGAGAACGCAAAAACCACCCTACGTCAGGAAGAGGGGTCTGTTGGTCACATATTGTGACAACCGAATTTCGTGCCAATGAATTGACAGAAAAACGGTTGTGCCGTCCACCTGAAATTGTTGCTGAGCTATCATCGGTGGCTGAAGACGCGCGTCGAAATCGATTTGTGAATGTGACATTTGTTTGAAACAAATGCCCGATCCACCTAAGACGCGGCAAAGCGATGATCAGAAAAATTGTCCACATGGATTCGTGGTTCCGCAACAATCACAAACCAGATTGGTTTGCAAAGGGTGATTTCGTTGTCCGTAGTTATTGGTAATTTGGGCGGATTACTGATCAACAAAACAAACCGCATTTAGCGAGTCCGACCATCAATAGTGGTCATTGGAACAGTTCTCCGCCCACTAGAGCCTATCAGAATCAGCATTCGAATTGTGTCCAATGGGCTCGATTTTCACGGCAACCAGCGAATTGTATATGAATCCTTGGCAGCAAGTCATTCGATCCGTGGAATTAGCATGGCGATCCGAGAACTGGATGTCAGTCGGAGTTGTCATCGGCTGCAGTGGAGGGGCTGACAGCGTTTGCTTGCTGCGAGCGCTCGCGGAGATCACCGAGCGAAACGGGGCCTCTGGATTCCTAGTAGCCGCTCACTTTAATCATGGATTACGAGGAGCAGAATCCGATGGGGATGCTGATTTCGTCCGCCAGCTTGCCAGCGATCTTGGACTATCGTTTGTGTCCGAAAACGCGAAACTTGGCGGGCAGGATGAAGCCAGCATGAGAGATTCGCGAATTGCGTTTCTTCGTGAGACTGCGCAACAAACGGGAGCCCGCTATGTTGCGGTTGCACATTCGAGTGATGATCAAGTCGAAACGCTGCTGCATCAACTGTTCCGAGGAACTGGCCCGAAAGGCTTGTGCGGGATTGCGCCCTTCCGCGCGATGGGCGAAGACGTACTGGGACAAGATCTTGTGTTGGCTCGGCCGCTGCTAAACGCATCACGCGAATTGATTCGCAGTGCGATGATCGAAATCGGACAATCATGGCGAGAGGATTCCAGCAACGAAAACACGGACTACCGCCGTAACTGGATTCGCCAAAAACTATTGCCGTTGATTCGAAGTGAATTTCCCAGCGCTGAACTGTCCATCGGTCGGCTGATCGAATCCCAGCGCGAATGGAAGACGGTGATGGATCAAGCCGCAGAAAATTGGATTCAGCGAAATGCCGAGATGACAACATCGCATATTAAGTTGCGAAGAATGTCTGGCGACGAAAGCGCCATCATCGTGCATGCTCTGCAAGCGATCTGGTTACAAAGACAGTGGCCACAAGCAGGCTACACCAGCGAGCATTGGATTCGGCTTGTAGGCTCTTTGCAATCCTCCAAGCAAGAACGGTACAACCTGCCAGGGAATGTTGATGCGCGCTGCGGGCGTCAATGGATCGAACTGCATCGTTAACGAAATCCGTCAGGCGATAACATTGCCTGGGCGGCTATCGATGGTCCTGGCACCAATCTTTGGTGTGAACACCGCTGCGAATTCGCCACTCTCTGAGTTCCGTCAACAATCGTTCTTTGTGTGTTGCAGCCGCTGGCTCGTGCCAAAGGTTATTGACTTCGTCTGGGTCACTTTGCAAATCGAATAGCTGGCCTTCTGGTTCGTCCAGAAAGTGAACAAGTTTATGTGTTTTGTCACGCACCATCGTCATGAATTTACAGCCAGTCAAAACTGCGTCTTGAACCTGTTCGCAATAGACGAATTCGCGTCCATGGAACTCGTTTGAATCAAAAGCCCCCGATAGCGACACGGCTTCCCAGTCTGCTGGGATTTCGATTCCGGCCCAATCCAAAATCGTTGGCCCAAGATCCATTTGCTGTACCAATGCGTCGACGGTCTGGGACTGGGCAAATCGCCCTGGCGCCCAAACGATCATCGGCACACGAGTGATCTGTTCGTACATCGTCCACTTTTGGCTTTGGCCATGATCGGTCAAGCAATCGCCGTGGTCGCTAGTAAAAATGACGATCGAATTTTCCAGATAACCATTCCGCTCCAGTGCGTCCATGATCTGGCCAACCTTTTCGTCAATCATTGTGACGTTGGCCAAATAGTAGGCGCGTTGTCGATGACGCTGCTGGTCAGTCGGTTCCATCGGCATGATGACACTATCGTGATCGATCCCGCTATTGTGAACGCGCAACTCCTTGAGCGCCGGCGGCTGCCCCTGCAGTTCGGCGTCAGTGATCGGCAACAGAGGCAGTTTTTTGTCCAGATAAGGTTTCGCGTATCGCGGTACGGGGTCGTACGGCGGGTGTGGGCCTGGAAATCCAATCTGCAAAAACAATGGATCTTTCTTTGGGGTTGTATCCAGCCACCAAGTCGCCATGTCGCCCACAAATACATCTGGGTGTGTGTCCTCGGGTAGTTCCCAGTCGAACGCACCCAAGGACTGTGCATAGTCATCGCGCTTTCGATAAAACTCGCGTTGCTGTTTGACTAGCCCACGGAATCGCAACGCCTTGTCCCATTCGTCGAAAAAATAGCGGCCTTCCAAATAGCGGTCCTTGTTTTCAACCACAAAGCGTTCATGAAAACCGAGTTCCGTCAGGAATGGCCATGTGTGCATTTTGCCGATATTGGTGCAGTAGTAGCCAGAGTCATTCAGAAGCTCGATCCAACTGCGTCGCCAACGATCCGCGTTCTTTAGGATGCCGGTCGTATGTGGAAAGTAGCCTTTAAAGAGACTGGCACGGGCCGCAGCGCACGATGCAGCAGTCACATGACACTGCGTGAAAGCAACGCCTTCGTTGACCAAGCGATCCAGATGAGGTGTATCCATATAGGAATAACCAAGCGATGCGATCGTGTCGTATCGCTGTTGATCGGTGATGATAAAGATGATGTTTGGTCGCGAATCGGACATGCGTTCAGATTTCATGGATGTGAATCAATGGCTGAATTTTCAAACATCGTAGCAAGAATCGTGTTCAATCCACATTGCTAGAAAATATCGTTTACATTTGTAGCCGGGTCGATTACAGTTTGCTCTTTGGCTGATCTTGCTGGAGTCCCAATGTATGACTGAATCCGAAAAACGCGACCTTTCCAAGGCGGAATGGAAAGTCATGCGAATCCTGTGGGAGCTCCGCAAAGCCATGGCGCGAGAGGTCTACACGATCGCGGCCGAGCGGCATGACTGGTCCCCGGCCACCACGAAAACGCTGCTGAAACGCTTGGTGGACAAAGGCTATTTGTCGACAACGCGTGTTGGCAACGGTTTCGTTTATCGGCCTGCCAATTCCGCGATTAGCACGCTGCGATCAGCGGCGGACACCTTGCTGACCAACGCGATCGCTGAAGCAACCGGGCCACTTTTGGCTCACATGGTCAAAAGCACGGATCTAAACGAAACGGATCTTGATGACCTGCAAAAATTGATCGATGCCAAGAAGTCAGCGATGAAGAAAGAAACGAAACAGAAAAAATCAAAACGTACGCGAGGGCAGTGACATGATCTCCCAGCCTTGGATTCAGCAAGCAAACGTGATTAGCGAACTTTGGTTCAGCGGTGTGCTGTGGTTGTTGATCGAAACAACGATCTTGTTCGTTTTGTTGGTGACGCTCTGGTGGGCGATTCGACGACGTGTGCAACCGCAAATCGGCTACTGGTTGTTCTTATTGGTACCGCTGAAACTACTTTTACCGATCACGTTCTCGGTACCCGCATCGATCGCTCAGTGGTCGCCAACGAATATCGTCGCGCGGCATGCGGGCATGCACGCGGCACCGACTAGCGATATGACTGTGACGCAGCGACCGCCAGTTTCCTTTGTCGACGATTCGCTGCGCGCCGAGCACCTAGAGCGGAATGAGTCTAGCAGTAGCAACGATCTGTCCAGCCATCCAGTTCTAGTAGCAGGCACTAGTGCCGCACCAGTCATCACGCACGAGGCTAAAACGAAATCGAAATTTAGCGTCAAGTCTTACCTCATGTTTGGCTGGGCCGCTGTTGTCACAGCGCTCTTTGCTGTTTTCGTTCGTCAGCAGCGCCGATTGTCACGACGACTTCGTAGCGCCACTGAGTTTGCGGATCGAATTGGATCGATCGCGATCAAAGATTTAATTGTCGCATCAGGAACCCGACAATCGGTTCGATTCATTGAATCGGATTGCGTTGCCGCGCCAGCGGTTTCTGGCGTGCTTCGGCCAAAGGTCATCATTCCACCAGGGTTCGCCAATTCAATATCAACTGAGTCTTTGCGTTGGGCTCTGTTGCACGAACTGGGACATGTGCGTCGTCGCGATTTGATTGTTGTTTGGTTTCAACGCATTGTGGGCATGCTTTGGTTCTTTCATCCGATCGCTTGGATCGCAAGCCGAATCATTGATCAGCAACGCGAATACGTGTGTGACGACTTAGCCGAGTCATGGGCGATCCACCAGGAAAGAGCAACCCGCAATTCGCTTAGCGCTAGCGAGGCATTTGTGCAAACACTGCGGTTCGCTCACCAGCAAATGGATGTTGGCCAAATCGATAGCAGCGCGGCGCTAAGTGTTCTGGGGTTTGGGTCTCGGCAGACCTGCCGGCAACGCGTGGTTCGCTTGCTAAACGAAAAGCGTCCACGCGGCAGTCACCTGCATTGGTGGGCGATCATGACCGTGATGCTGCTTGGCTTGGTGCTGATTCCTCAACTGCGAGCTGCGCCAGAACCAGAACCACAAAAGCCGGATCCGCCCGCGCAAAAACCAGACACAAAAAACGTAGTCGACGCGCCAGCAGACTTTACTGTGTCATTTGTTGGCCCCAAAGGCGAACCGATTCCGAATGCTGAAATTCGCTGGGACATGATTCCCGGCATCGATCCTGAAGCCATTGTGCAAGGCACGTACATTCGTGGTGGAAAGAATCGATTCTACGTTCAGAGTGATAACGATGGAAAAGTCGCAATGAACTTTCCCGGCAAAATTGACCGACTGATGTTCGGGATCAAGGCGCCAGGATACGGACCGTACTGGGGCTACTGGGACCCTGTAGATGCTGGTGATCTGATTCCTAAGACGTTCACTGCGGAACTGGAACCGGCTTGGAAAGTTGGCGGAATCGTTGTCGACGAAAATGGCGATCCCATTCCTGGTGTCGTGGTCAGACCAAGCATCAAATATCGAAAGCGAGCGGGCGACAAACGCAACTTGGGTGTCAACACGCGAATCGGAACCAACGAGAGCGGTGGTTGGGATTTCGACATGGTGCCAGATTCCAAAGAATCAGTTTGGGTTGAATTAACACACTCTGAATACAAGCCGCATCGTTTGGGACTTGCACGCGACGAGTTTGAACTGCAGCCTGGAGAGGCGCCAACGAAAAAGATTGTCTTGCCACGTGGATTGACGATTCGCGGAACGGTAACCGATGCCGATGGCAAACCAATCCAAGGCGCACTTTTACGAACCAAGTTCTTGAACGACGAGCGTTCTGCGATAACAAACGAAAATGGCAAATACGAAATTCACGGCTGTGACGATCGCAATGCGCGGGTCGTCGTGACCGCGAAAGGCAAAGCCGTCGACATGGCTCAAGTCCGTGTACATGACAAAATGGACTCAGTTGATTTCAAAATGCAACCAGGCGGACATGTAAAAATTCGTGTCGTCGATGCTCAAGGAAAAGGGCTTCCCAAAGCCAGGATATTTTTTCAGCGTTGGGGCGAGGGTCGATTCGAGTATTTTGAATTTGATCACCGCAACCAATACACCGATCAAAACGGAGTCTGGGAGTGGAACGAGGCGCCACTGGACGAATTCCAAGCCGACATCTGCCATCCCAATGGCATGCAGATGTCATATCAAAAGATCATCGCGCGACCAGAAGAGTACGTTTTTCAGCCGCCAGGTTTCTTGATCGTCACGGGGCTGGTTACCGACTCAGAAACCAAGCAACTGCTTCCTAAGTTTCGCGTTGTTCCAGGTATAAAGGAATCTGAAAAATCAAAGATCAAATGGGAGACGGATAAAGAGCTTCAGGCACGCGACGGCAAGTATCGTTTGAAACATATTGACGAAGAGAGTTTTGCTCATTTTGTACGCATCGATGCGGAAGGCTATTTGCCACAAGTTTCGCGAGCGATCCAAAGCAACGAAGGCACCATCAAGCTCTTCTTCAAAATGAAACGCGGCCAAGATGTCGCCGCGGTTGTACAAGACCGTACGGGTAAACCTATCACGGGAGCAAACGTTGTATTGGGCGTTTCGGGTACGCAAATGATGTTTAGAAATGGGCGAGTTCAAGACAGGTCGACTTTTAATGCCGTCCAACGCACCACTGACGAAACTGGCCGATTCGCGTTTCCGCCACAGATATCACCTTTCGAGATTGTGATTGTCGCTGATGCCGGATACGCCCATCTCAAACAGGCTCCCGGTGACACGCTCAAGACTGTTGAGCTGACACCATGGGCAAAAATCGACGGCAAGTATTTCATTGGCTCTAAGCCCGCCAAGAATGTTGGTATCTCTATTAGGAACAGTACGATTAGCTCGTGGGGTGGGAAAACACCGAACATCTCCATGAGTTTCAATGCGCAAACCAACGACGAAGGTGTCTTTCACGTTGATCGTGTTCCGGAAGGCACGACTTGGGTGACGCGAGAAATCATTCGAATGGTTGACGAGGGTGCAACCGAAGTGACATCAACCCCAATCGTTCCGGTCCAACTGACTTCCGGAAAGACAACGCAAGTTCAGATTGGTGGATCTGGTTCTCCAGTGACTGGTCAACTCGCGACACCCGAATCAGTCGCCAAGACAATGGACTGGAAACACGCGCAGGTAGATATCCAAATCTGGATTCCAGAAGTCCCAGAACCTCCGATCCCGCAAGGCATTGCAAACCCTGAAGCGCAACAAAAGTGGTTTCGTGAATGGAAGCAAACTGAACCAGGAAAGAAATGGTTTGCCGAAACCATGGCACGAGAGCGAAAGCGTGATTCAAGTCTTGAGTATTTCGCGACCATTGACCAGAACGGCAAGTTTCGGATCGACGATATCGTTCCAGGCAAATATGAGATGACCGTCCGAAATTATAAAGGACCCGGTGTCTCCAACTACCGATTCGAAGTGGTCGACAAGGCCGTTGACCTTGGCAATGTCCAGGTGGAGTAGGTCGACGTTGCGAGCAAACTGGAATCGACTTTCTGACTAATATCTGCTGGTTCTGCGCGGAGGAAATGGGACCCTGGTCGATCGGACTTGCTGGATCGTTGGAACGGTAACACCTCGCTTGGCCGATTCGAATCGCAGTGCTCTTTCGAAGTAAGGAAATGGAAACGCAGGGTGTCGTCTCAGTGCGTATCGTTCAAGCGCGACGACAAGATCTGCGTTCAGTTTGCCAGTTTTTACTAACTGGACGACCTTGATCAGAAAATCTTTCTTGTCCTGCGTTGTGGCGCGCAGTCGATTGATCAACTGTTCTTGCAGGTTTGCAAAGCGATCAGTGGATGCTGACAGAGTTCGCGAATTTGTGATTTGTGCTTGCGCGGAGTCCGCTGACGACAACAAAAAAGCGACGACGATAATTGCTGGCAAGAAACGTGACATTTTCTTTTGCTCCTGCGGTTTGCATCAAAACTGTTTCTCTTCAGGTACCAATCGGCGCGGCCGGAATGCAAGAGACGTTCTGTTAACGAATTGACAGCAATAAGCTTGGTAATTTGCGAAGTTCATGCGCTTGCGATTTCATTCTGTCTGTCCTGGTTGGGCCGATTGTGTGCATGTGATTGGCTTGGGTGCCGATTCCTCAGATCAGGCACCAATACTGTTGCGATCCAGCGAAGTGTTGTTGCAAAGACAATTCAAAACATCGTCGCTGTGCTCAGCGACACGAGAGAAGGATTCAACGATGATTCGATGGCTGATAATTGGATCGTTCGCGTGTTTGTTGATTGGAACAACCGGATGTCTTCATCACAACACACGTTGTAACAGCGGAGGCTGCAATACCGGAAGCTGCAATAGTGGCTCATGCGGCGACAGTGGTGGATGCAACAGTTGCTCCACTGGCAAGTGTGGCGGCGGAGGCATCAGTGGCGCTTGTAGCAAGGTCGCTGGTATTTGTGGACTATGCAAAGGGCGTGGCGGATGTCGCAACGGTTGCATTCCCGGACCAGTGGGATGGCAGCAGGGCGGACATGACTACAGTGGACACTTGAACGCAGGATTGCTTGGTCACACAGCTGGACAAGCAATGCAAGGCGTCGGTCAAGGACCCGGTGGTGCTCCGACTGCTCAAGTCGCTTACCCCTATTATACGGTTCGCGGCCCAAGAGATTTTCTGTTGGACAACCCTCCAACGATTGGACGTTAACCGCTTCGCGCTGTTAGCAACCGAATGAAATACCAAATGGCCAGCGAAGTGCATCTTCGTTGGCTGTTTGTTTTTATGAAAAGCCAATTTGGTCGCTGGCCACCCAGCCGGAATCAGCGAACAATGGTCAAAACACATGAGTCAACCTGATTTGAGATTTGCGCCGTGGCATCTGACGTTCGACTAAAAGAGCAACTACCGACCTTGACCGAGGAAATCGTCGCGACTTACACGAAAGACGATGCGATCAATCACTTGGGTCACTGCGAATTGCCAAGCTACAGTGATGTAGTCAACATCTTGCTGGACTTGAAAGACATTTTGTATCCGGGCTATCGACGAAAGGTCGGTTTGCATGAAGGAAACATTCGCTATCACGTCGGTGGCTTGATCGACTCATTGCACGATCAATTGACAGTCCAGATCGCGCGCGCTCTTCGGCACGAAGACCGTGTGGAACAAAACCACAACGACTGCGAAAGCGATGTGGATTTCGAAGCCAAGGGTCAAGCAATGGCGATCGAGTTGCTAAAGAGCATTCCATCGCTGCGACGTGTCTTGGCCAATGACGTGCAAGCTGCTTATGATGGCGACCCTGCGTGCCGAACGACTGATGAAGTTGTCTTTTGCTATCCGGGTTTCGATGCCATCACGGTCTTTCGGATTGCACATGAACTGCACCGATTACGAGTGCCATTCATTCCTCGGATGATGACCGAATGGGCGCACAAACAAACGGGGATCGACATACACCCCGGTGCGACGATTGGCGATTTCTTTTTCATTGACCATGGAACCGGCGTTGTGATCGGCGAAACTTGCCAGATTGGTCAGCGGGTCAAGTTGTATCAAGGTGTGACGCTGGGAGCCTTGAGCTTCAAGACCGATGAAGATGGTCAAATGATTCGAGGGCAGAAGCGGCACCCTACCATCCAAGATCGTGTTGTTGTCTATGCGAATGCAACGATCCTTGGCGGACGGACTGTGATTGGGCACGACAGTGTGATCGGATCAAGTGTATGGGTAACGAAAAGTGTCTCACCGCATACGACTGTAGTGTTGGAAAAGCCGGAATTACGTGTGCGTGGCACCTCTTCGGGCACCCGAGTTGCTGGCGAAGAAGTGAATTTTCAGATTTGACCTCGATCGAAATCAGTTGCCAAAGAAGCCACGAATTCTTTGGCTATGGATGGAAACTTCCCAAGGATCTAAAGTGTTAAACATCTATCAGGGCGATTCCCGTCCGCCACACGTGATCCCAATCAGACCCGCCATGCAGCCTTTTGACTTTCAAACTCGAACACGTTTCGTCTTCGGCGAAGGCTCGGTGAGTCAATTGGGCAGTCTGGCTGCTGAGCTTGGAGCAAAGACGGTGCTGCTGGTTAGCGATCCAGGGATCATCGACGCGGGCCATCACGAGATAGCGCTCAAATCTTTGAACGAAAGCGGATTGAAGGTCGAATCGTTTCACGACTTTGGCGAGAACCCGACCTCTGCGATGGTCGATGCCGGCGTGAAGAAGGCAGCCGATGTGCAACCGGATCTGTTAGTTGGACTGGGCGGCGGCAGTAGCATGGATTGTTGCAAAGGGATTAACTTTGTCTATTCCTGTGGCGGTCGCATTCATGACTATCACGGCGTTGGTAAAGCGACCACAGATATGTTGCCGATGATTGCTGTGCCCACGACAACCGGCACTGGCAGCGAAGCGCAATCGTTCGCGCTGATTAGTGATGCGGAAACACATGTCAAAATGGCTTGTGGCGACAAACGTGCAGCGTGTCGGGTCGCGATCTTGGATCCCAACTTGACCGTTACCCAGCCGCCAATGGTTACCGCGCTGACTGGCATCGACGCGATTTCGCATGCCATCGAAACGTTTGTAACAAGCCGGCGCAATCCGATTTCAATCACCTACTCGCGACGCGCATTCGGATTGCTGGCAACCGGTTTTTCGACGGTATTAAAAGAACCCAACAATGTGGAAGCTCGCAGCCAAATGCAATTGGGCGCTTGCTTTGCCGGAATGGCAATCGAAACTTCAATGTTGGGAGCCGCACACGCCACGGCCAATCCGTTAACAGCAAGACATGATATCACTCATGGCCAAGCTGTTGGGATGATGTTGCCAGCTGTGATTCGCATGAACGGTACCGTTCACGCTGATTGGTATGCTGAATTGATTCGTGATGTGAAAGTGGATATCGATGCTAGTCAGGCGCCGCAGGTGTTAGCAGAGATGGTGACGCAGTGGATGCGCGAAGCAGGCTTGGCAACGTCTCTGAACGAATTGGAAATTCCAAAGACTGGCATCGATCACTTTGTCGAAGATGCCCTCAAACAGTGGACGGGTACTTTCAACCCGATTCCATTGGACGCCGACCGAACGCGAAAGTTGTATTGTGATGTTGCCTAGCTCGCGTGCAATCCGGTTGCCGTTTTCGTTCATTCTTCTCTGCGGCTGACAACAAGCCGCTGAAGTCAGCAAGAAATCCACCATGACTGATCCTCTGCCCAAGCTAACTGACCAGGAACGAGCCACTTATGAGTGGCAGATGTGGGTGCCTGATTTTGGGGAATCTGGCCAGCAGAAACTCAAAGCCGCCTCCGTCATGATTTCGCGCGTGGGAGGAGTTGGCAGTGTTGTTGCCTACGAATTGGCAGCCGCCGGTGTTGGCAAGTTGGTTTTGGCTCACGCGGGCAACGTCAAGCCAAGCGATTTGAATCGGCAGCTTTTGATGACTCATGATTGGCTTGGCAAACCACGAATCGAAAGTATCAAGCGGCGGCTTTTGGATCTGAATCCACGGCTAGAAATCGTCGCTGTTGGCGAGAACGTCAACGAAGAAAATGCGGCCGAGCTGGTTTCGCAATGCGATTTGGTTGTCGATTGTGCCCCGCTGTTTCCCGAACGCTTTGCCATGAATCGCCAAGCCGTTTTGCAAAACAAACCGCTCGTTGAGTGTGCGATGTATGAATTTGATGCACACATTACGACCGTCATCCCGGGTCAGTCACCTTGTTTGCGATGCATATTTCCTGACGAGCCGCCGACTTGGAAACGGCAATTCCCGGTTTTTGGTGCTGTGTCCGGAACAGTGGCTTGCATGGGCGCAACCGAAGCGATCAAAGTGATCGGAGGCATTGGTGAACCGTTGACTGGTCGATTGGTGCGAATGGATTTGCGCGAGATGACATTTCAAACACTGAAGGTCCGTCAGCGCGCTGACTGTCCTGTGTGTGGAGATTCCAACGGCAAAAAATGCTAGAATCGATAAGCCGGGCAAGAGTACCCGCGCTATGTTCAAATTCAACTCATGGATTCCGCACCCGAGCAACATCATGCCCAAGATCCTGATTCCCACCGCGCTACGACCATTGGTTGACAATAACCGCGCCATCGGAGTCGATGCGGAAACTGTCAGTAGTGCTCTAAAGCAGTTGGTTGCCCAATATCCCAACATGGAACACCAACTGTTTTCTCAACCAAACAAACTTGTTTCGTTCTTGAACGTGTTCGTCAATGACGAGAACATTCGCGACTTGAACGGCATCGAGTCGGAGCTGGCGCCGCAGGACGAAGTTTTGTTGGTACCCGCGATCGCCGGCGGGTAAGAGCGTTGTTTCGTTTAACCGGTAGCCGTAGACGCACGCGTGTGCCGGTTAAACGATTTATTAGCGCGGCATATTTCTGTGAGCCGCTGGGCGATAGCCCCGGTTATTGATGGTCTGGTTGTGCTCGAAACCGGGGCTATCGCCCTGCGGCTCAAAGGTTTCTGAATAATGTGTGCACCTGCTGCAGCGCCGAAAGTTTTGACGACTTTCGCTACTGTGTAGCCACGTAAGACTTGCTGGGTGTTTTGTTGGCGGGGCCTAGTCTTGGAATCAATTCTTTGGCCCGCTCTAGGTCCGACCTACTAAAGAACGGTACGTTGCCAAGGTATCTTGATTGCAGCTGATTGACTTGACGCAGCTTGGTCCAAGATAGATTGTTTGCTAAGTGCCAAGCGGCAGCTTGTGCGACTTTTTGGTTGACTTCTCCTGCCGCCAATTGTTCACACATTCGCACAATTCGTTCGTCCTGTGTGTACTGCGTTGTAGGCATGATCTTGTAGGCCATCTTTGGATTGGGATTCGGTTTCCCATGTTCTAGACAGACAGTCACGGCAGTCAGCTTGCGGGTTTTCTGTGGCGCGACACGCATGAATCCTCCCAAACCGATTCCTCCTGGCTGCGCACCTCCTCCGGCGTTCATTCCACCGCCAACGCTTTGCCCTCCGCCAGCACCACCGCCGCCGGGGCCACCTGCAAGCGGCCCCAACTGTGCCAGAATTGGGGAAGCCGCAAATGAGTTTGGCAGTCGTATCTGTAAAACTTCTTTCGTTTTGTTGGTGATCAAGACGTTGGCGTGCTTTTCATTTTTTGGAATGAATTTCACATCGATTTCACCACGATCCATGGCGGCGAATAGATCAACGGGCAAATCGGTTTCTCCCGCTGACGCAACTCCATTGCCAACGCCAACACACAACGCCGCCAACAACACTAGCCTGAATTTCATAGCAATGCCTGTTTAGATAGAAGAGAGACGCGCAGTGCCGAACAACAGCACTACTCGATATTCTTTACAACAATGCAGGTCTCATGCCAAAGCACCGAAGCTGAATGTTTTGCAACATTGTTAGGTTTGAGTGTTGCTTTGCCTGCAGCAGAATGAAACAACCGTGGCAAAACGCGGCGTACTTAAAATCAAAAAACAACCCTTCTGGGACACTGTCTCAGAAGGGTCAAGTTTGATGGTTGTCCACCCGCAGGCAGCACGATCGAAGACGGCTATTGCTGCTTCTTCTTTTTCTTGGAACGTCGTTCGCCAAGCTTCTTCACTTGAGCTTCTAGTGCCTTAATTTTCTTGTGAGCTAATTCGATTTCTTTCTTAGCCTTTTTGGAAGCCTCTGCAGCGGATTCACGAGCTTGTCGTGCCTCATGTTGAGCCTTTTGGATGTCCTGCTCGGCCTCTTCACGAGTTCGACGGGTTTCGTGTTGCGCCTTCTTCAGGTCTTCCTCCGCTTTCTTTTCAATCTCTGAAGCACGCTTTCGCAGTTGGTCAAGTTGCTTTTCGATTTCCTTGCGGTTTGGCATTGGCTTTTTACGATCGGCTAGAGCCTTGTTCTTCTCTGCCGTCATGACTTCAAGTTTCTTATGAACTTCGGCCATTGCTTTTGCGTGCTGCTCATCTGCTCGTTTGGCGTTTGCGATGGCTCGCTTGCTTTCGTCCTGAGCCCGTTTTACTGCCTCCATGGCTTTCTTTTCAGCTTGTTGTGCACGCTTACCACCGCGGCTTCCCATTGCTTTCTTCAAGTCAGCGACGGCTTTGTCCTTGGCGGCCTCGGAAGCAGCGATCATCTTTTCCATGTCCGCGATCTTCGCCATCTGCTCGGTCTTTTCTGCCGCAAGTTTTTCTGTTTGCGAAGACATTGTTTTTGCAGCGACGCGAGATTTGGTCTCGGCTTCCTTCAGTTTGGCAATCGACTGCGCCAACTTCTTTTCCAAAAGCGCTTGCTCCGTGCTCATTGCCTTCAATTTCTCTTCGGCGCCCTCGCGTTTCGTCGCTGCCATCTTCATTTCTTCAGCAATGGACTTTTCCATACCTGCTAACGTCTCTTCGCGCTCACGAATCGCCTTGGCAAGGCCTTGGTTTTCTTTTTCGACTCTGGCCAATTGCTCTTTTAGTTGTTCTTGTTCCTTGACTTTCGCCTTCAACTGTTTTTCATGAGCAGCGTGTTTTTCTTTGGCGGTCTTCATGGCTTTATCCATGACCATTTTCATTTCGCCCAGCGATTCTTCTTTCAAACTGAGGGCTTCTGAAAGCTGTTTGTTTTCTTCGCCAGCCTTTTTTGTGCTCAACTTCAATCCTTGCATCGAAAGTTGAACTTCGGCAAGTTGTCGTTCCGAGACGGCGGCCGTCTTTTGTGTTTTAGCAAGCTTGGCGCTCGTCGCTTTTAGCTCGGCTGTCAGTTTCTGTTTTTGGGCATTCAAAGATTCAATCGCTGCCGCTTGCTCTTTAAGTGCTGCTACATTTGAAGCGAGTTCGCTTTCCAGCTCTGTGACTTTTTTCGTCAGCAAAACATTTGTCGAAACGGGCCCTTGGAAAGAGTTCGCACTTCGGTAGCCCGAGATTGGCGCTGGGTAGGATTCTTGTGGAATGGGCATCGCATGGCCTTGGAATTGCGGAGTGGCTTGCGATGGCTGTGGTAAATGGGATTGCGGGTGAAAACTGTTCGATTGCATTCCGGTCGAAATCGGAGACCCAGTGTGAAGTGGAATTCCGTGATGAATTTGTGGCGAGGGCAAGGTTCCAGGCTGCGGCAGTGACTGGATCCACTGCTCGTAAGTTGGAACGCCTAAGTTTTGCGGCTGGACCGGAACAACTCCTTGACCGTGAATCGGCGGAGCCGCTAGTTCGACGCCACCATTGGTGACAGGGTCGTCGGCATGTGCTGTTGTCGTGGATGCGACGCAAAGCAGAAGAATTGCGACCTTTTTCATGATGTCAAACCTTTGCTTAAATTTCTTGAATCGAGTTTTGTTTCCATTGAAGCTCGAACGCAGGAAATCATTCATTTCCATGTCCGTGAATCGATTTTAAACAAGCCAAGTGTGTTTTCGATCCGGGAAACCAAAACATACGGAATTAAACCGTATTCAAAGGCGGATGATGCGCGAATAGAGGGACCACTAACGGCAAAAACGCAGTTGTTTAAGCGAATCAATGTGATTACCGGCTAGGAAATCAGATCGATTTCTCATTTGAGTCCAGCGAAATCACGCCGCCTTGGATTCTGAAAGAAGCGATAAGCGAGCTTGATCGATCAAGCTCGAAATATCGGAAGGCTGCAAGTCACAACGTGACCGCGCACGGACTTGCAATTTTGGAATGTAGCTGGATTTACCAGAATTCAGGCGATGGCTCGATCAAATGAGCTCAAAGCGCTGGAGGTGGGGGTGGTGGTGGAGGAGGATCTGAGGGTGGTGGTGGCGGATCGTTGTCATCGTCGTCATTCCCGCCGCTGCCGGCTCCGCCACCATCGTCGTCATCAGGTGGTGGCGGTGGAGGCTCTGGAAGACTATTGGACATCTGCCCAGGCGAACGCTCTGTCAACAAACGTGCTTGGCCAATCACATCACTTGACGCAAAATTCGGAACTACCAGTGAGTTTCCTGAGACCGGCGCGACCACTCTGACTAACACCTCTGTCGTTGAATCAGTAATCTCGGATGGAGTGACAGTGATCGTAGCGCCCTGAACGCCGATCGTTTGCAAATGATTTTCTGCGGTCTGTATCACATCAGACACGTTGGCACCTGGCACAATCGCATCCCGAGCCGCGATGTACGCCGCATGATCAACCGTATGCTGAAGCATGCTTACTCGCGTCAGTTCGATCCCACCGAAAATCAAGAGCACTAAAACAGGTAGCACCATCGCAAACTCTACGGCTGAAGCGCCGCGGCGAGTATGATTCTTTTTGAGCATAGCCAATTCGTTGTGGGTCATTTGGTAATCAGAGTTGGTAGGCGACGTGCAATTTCCCGAAACGCTTCCTTTAGTTCTTCTCCGTTCACCGCATGAAAGTGTGCGCCACCACATCGCTCCGCCACTTCTTGCATCAGGGCTTGGTCCGCTTCATCGCTGAATGTGATAGCGAATAAAATGGCTCCAGCGTTTGAAACGCGATTCGAGGCGGAAAGTGGATTCCAGCCGTAGTTGTGCACTCCGTCTGTCAATAAAACGATCACTTTCGAAGCATGCGGTCTTTGATACGTGTCGTCTTGCAAGGTCTTCAAAGCCCGGAACATGCCTTCGCCGATGTTGGTGCCGCCCTTTTGATAGGCATGTGAAACTTGGACCAAGTCCGCGATTGTCAAATCGTAGTCGCTGCTCAATGGCTGAGTGGCAATGGCATCATGGTTGTACATGGTTAGAGAGAGCAGTTCTTCATGCGGCGATTTTTCAAGCACCCCTGCGAACACCTGAACTGCGGCAATCAGATCAAGCCATCTGGCATTCGGGGGCACTGGTTGGCCAAAGTCCCAGCCGGCCGGAGCATTGGATGGCACTGGCGGATAGGCTGCCACTTCAGAAGCGCTGTAGGCCATGGACCCACTGCGGTCTACAGCAAGCGCGATGTCGATTGTGCCCTGAGTGCTGATCGCTTCTCGCCTAGGCCGGACTTCAAACGAGGAACCGAAGAACGGAAACACTGGTTCAATCGCTTGTCCTGCTCCATCGGAGAAAGACTGCGTTGTTAGTCGGACAGCATTACTAGGAGTGCCAATTTGAAAAGAATATTTCTCGTCCGTAGAGTTCCTTTGACTGATCCCAAAATCGAGGTCAGACATTTGAATTGGCAGCACAAAATTTCCAATTGGGTTTTTGCTTGCAGCTTCTTGAGCAGCCTGCAACGCATCATTCTTGCTACCAGTCAGGGCGAATACCCTGCCTGCGGACCGTACAGCAGCATCAGAAACAATCTGAATATCCGTGTTCGCGGTTTCCATTTGCGCGATGTTGATCGCGAGTGCCGACAATGCCAAGATTGCAGGCAACAAAATCACGATCAATACCATCGTCGCGCCTTCGCGATGATTACGGTGTCTGCCGAACATTGTGGATCTCCTTGGATCAATCAGAGCGAAGGGCAACCGAGCGAGTGATGTTCTTGTTGCCAAATAGCCAGCCGCCAGTGAGCGCGTTGGAATTGAAATCACATTCAACAGTGACTGTGAAAAAGTCCCCCTCTTCCAACGCCGTAGGGTCAGGCGTCATGTCGATCGTGTACCCCTTGACTCCCTGGCTATCCAAGAGAGTTTCGCACTGAAACCGAACGTTCGTCACTTCGGCTTGAGGCGTTGTGCCAATGCGGGCTCCCTCGTAAGCAGTGATTTTTAGCGATTGCTGTACGTGGTACATTTGGCAAGCTTCGATCGTGGCGATCGTTACAAGCACCAACACGGGCAAGCAAATTGCCAGTTCAACAACAGCGGCGCCGCGTTTCTTTTTTTGGCGGGAGTAGGACATGGGCCTGAATAGATGGGTTGGTAGCGAATTTCAAAGATGAAATCACGATTCGCTGAACCCTATGTCGAAAAACGGCAGCGTCTGAACCCAAAGACTTTGTTACCGTTCCCATTCTTGAGAGGGGGGTTCCGAATTTTCTAGTCGTAGCGGTATACCGCGCGCATAGAAAAGCATGGGCAGTTTTGTACAGGTGCGGAACCCCGAAGTCTGGCGACTCCGACTACGGTGCGGGGCCCCGAAGTCTGGCGACTTGGCTACGGTTCGGAACCCCGGATCAGATCAAAGTCCGTATTGCTCTGACGACTCTCGCTCGTCTGCGGTTTGTTCGTACATGTCCAAAATCAATTGCTTGTCGCAGTCGCGTTGCTGGACCTTTCGTCTTGCGAACATCCTGGCCTGAGTACTGATCATGACTTCTGCGGGTAACGGAGCCGTTTGCCCAAATAGCCGTGCGTAATTGACAAAACTTGGCACGTTAGAGGTCGCGAAACCATAAAGCATGCTGCACACACCAATGACTTTCCCTGTAAAGATACTGGTGTTGATAGCTGTCTTTGAGTAGTCACCCATCACGCATCCCAAAAACTGCATGCCGGTGGTGATTTTGGCGTCACCGTACTGCATATTGATCTTGCCGTAGGTGTTCTTCAGATCGCTATTACAAGTTCCTGCACCGAGGTTAATCCAGCTGCCTAAGTAACTGTGCCCCAAGAAACCATGGTGTTGTTTATTCGTAAATGGCTCGATGACGGATGCTTCCACTTCGCCTCCGATTTTGACGGTATGCCCCAAAGCCACACCGTCTTTCAAGGCAGAATGTTCGATCACGCGAGTACCAGCTCCGGCGTACACGGGTCCCGCCAGCATCGAAAATGGGCCGACCTGTACGTTCTTATCCAGCAAAATTGGTCCATCGCTCGTATCGACTGACGCATAGTCGCCAATCTGAACGCCTTCGCGCACAAAAACGCCATCTTGGGTCTGTTGATAGTCCCCGGTTTTCAATCGCCACTCCATCGCCGCCGGCATCTGGCTCATGTGAGTAGCGATGACGTCATGTGGCCACCGAAACAAGGTCAAATCAGACTCGGTGGATTGTTGAACTCCCGATGCAATCTCAAGCAGGTGGTCAATCCATGTCATCGCCCCTGCGGAATCGGGTTTCGCGAGATCGGACGCTTGGATTTTGGCAGCCACGACGGCGCTGTCGTCCGTGTCGACCAGCGTTGTGGACTTTGTTGATGCCGCGATTTTTTTCAATGCTTCCAGTGTGCCCACTTTAGGAGCCAGCCGAGCATTCACCAGAAGAATATCACTGGACTCGGATCGCGTGGGCGGCAACAAGCCTTCATCAAGCTGCTGAATCGTCTGCAAATAGGGGCGTACGCAAACACTTAGACTCGACGAGGTTTCTTCTGAGAGCAGCCGAAGCCAATCGATCAACTTCAAGCTGGCACATGTAATTGCGTAAGCAGGCCGAGCCAAAGTGATCGGATTCAATCGAGCAACGTGCTGGTCTTCGAAGCAGATGATTTGCATCGTGATATCAACTTTCTATGGGTTGTGCGGATTAACCGGCTTTGCGACCTGCATTCTGGTCGAGACTGAGCGGCTGGAAGCAAAAAATGATGAGGAACACGCAGTTTGAAAAATACGCTTGAGAAGAAGTGTAACGACCTTTTTCTACATCGGCCCGGCAGAACGCATGCCATCATCGATTTTGCGAACCTCAATCACCTCGCGCCTTGCAAGTGCATTCATTTTGTTATGTAGCATTTTCTTGGGGATTGCACAGGCAGATTCACCGCAAGGCACGCCGGAACAACGGCTTGTACTACAACTAGGTGACGATTCGTTTCACACCAGACAACGGGCACAGAATTCGATTCTGTCAATCGGCCCAACAGAGGCAATCAAAAGCGCACTGCAGCTAGGATCGTTGTCCGAAAGCGTAGAAATTCGCTTGAGTTCACAGCGGATCATCGCACGTTTCGAACTCGCGATCTTCGACCAGCAAATCCAATACCTGTTGAACCCTCGAATCGCTAGCGACAGTATCACGCTCACAGGGTGGGCGCGGTTTTCAAAGCTGGTTGGAACGAAGATGTCGACGCGCCGCGCGTTTGCGACTTTAGCGAAACGGTATTCACATTTGCTGGAGAATTTTGAATCGAATCCCGAATCGATCCTCCAGCACTTCGGCACCCAATCGCTTGATCCGCGAGTAATCGGCAAGAATGATCTGTCGAGATGGATCCTGATTTTGTTCTTAGACACCGAAACAAAACCAGTTTACAAATCGCCCATGTCATTTCGGATCTTGAATGCTTTGTCGCACTCGGGCTTGTGTCCACACACCAAAACCCAAGACGAACTGCAACTACTTTCTTCGCTTATCAATGCGTGGCTTGTATCGCACAAACATGTAGGCAGCGATCAGGATCGATTGGTCATTGCGGTTCGGTATCAATGCCAATCAACTGCACACAAGCTATGCAAGAAAATTCTTCAGAGCAATCAATCGACACCCACTGCCTTGGCAACCGGCTTGCTGGCAGGGCATGCACTGAAGATCGAAAACATGAACCGTTATCTGATTTCAGGCTGTGATGACTCTCGAACGTCACATGTCTGGCAGTTGATCGCCTCGCGCCAAACTCGGGTCAAAACCCAGGTGCGAGATGTGGCCGTTGCCATCCTACTTCACCGCAATGGGCATGACCCACGTGAATACGGCTTTATCGAAGTGCAAGCGGATCCCATTCTGATGTACCGCGACCACAGTTTGGGGTTTCGCGACAATCTATCGCGCGAAAAAACCCACCTCCAAGCCCGCGCGGCTCTAGGATTCTGAATTCACGGACAACTCGCTGTCTATTCGTGTAGAATCCGATAGTCAACGACATCTACACCCTGTCCAGGATCAATCCACACCATGGTTATCGATCATCGGTTTGTCATCCCATTCACTTTCCTGATGATCACGATAGCGAACTTTGGTCAGTCGGCCGAACCGACCAAAGGTGAGTTGCTTTTCGCGATAAACGTAAAGAACCTCTTCGCGCAAAAATGCAACGCTTGTCATGGCGATGACCCAAGCGACATCCAAGGCGGGTTGAACCTGCTTTCGCGAGATGGTGCGATCGCAGGCGGCGATGAGTTTGCTGTCAAAGTTCTAATACCAAAACACGGCAACGAAAGTTACTTGTATCGGGTCACGACGCGCGAAGAACCCGGCTTCGAAATGCCGCCCAAGGAAGCCGAGCGTTTGACCCAAGAACAGACTTGGTGGATTCGTGATTGGATCAACGAAGGCGCGCCGTGGCCAAGCGACGAACGGGTCACCGAAATCCAAGCTCAATACGCTAGCGGTGAAATCGTCAAAACATCAGGCGGCTTGAGCGAGGATTGGACCAACCGCCGCTACAAACCAGAGCATTTGTGGGCGTATCGCCCCTTGGATGTGCAGCAAGTGCCAGACGAAGTGAACCCCATCGACTTTTTCATCGATGGAAAGCTAGAAAAGGCAGGACTTCAGCCGGCCCCGCCAGCGAGCGCGGGACATTTGATGCGACGAATCAGTTTTGGACTGACCGGCCTGCCCGTCGATTCCAACGACAAGAAAACTTTCCTTCAAAATTACTCGCGCAGCAAGCAGTTGGCGGCCAAAACTTACGCAGCAAAGTTGATGAACACCCCAGCCTACGGTGAACATTTTGGCCGCCAGTGGCTGGACGTGGCACGCTACGCTGATTCGGCTGGCTTTGCGAATGACTACGCACGCCCCAATGCTTGGCGTTATCGCGACTACGTCATTCGCGCGTTCAATGAAGACAAGCCTTACAACGAATTCGTCAATCAGCAAATCGCTGGCGACGAAATCGATGACCAAGATCCCGAGAACGTGATTGCAACCGGCTTTCTACGCATGGGGCCGTGGGAACAAACCAGCATGAGTGTGTTTCGCGTCACTCGTCAACAATGGTTGGATGACGTCACCGATTCTGTTGGACAGACGTTTTTGGGCCATGCGTTACAGTGTGCCAAGTGTCATGATCATAAATTCGATCCGATTCCAACACGTGACTACTACAGCATGATGGCAGTATTCACGACCACACAGTTTGCCGAACGGGATACACCATTCTTAAAGTCCGAAAACAAATCTGGTTTCAAACCAATCTTCCAATGGACGAAAGAAAAAATCGCTGCGTATCAAAAACAACGCGATGAACTGAACGCCCGTGTTGCGAAACAACGCCAGCAGGAATCCACTTCCGCAAAGGTCGGTGACAACGGCCTGGACCCTGGTGATGAAGCTTCTTTGGCAAGAATGGCAAAGAACATTCTTAGGCACGGCTGGGAACTGGACAAAACAAAGCCCATCGCGTTCGCGGTTTACACAGGTAAAACCATCGAACGAAAGAACGTCGGCAAACGCATTCCCAAACCTGCGAAACCATGGAGCAAGGGCGAGATCGAGAAAGACACCATCCTGACTGGCGGTGACGCGTTTACTCGTGGCGACAATGTCATGCCAAGTCCATTGAGCGCGGTGCAACTGGCAGGCATGCCGGTGCCAAATTTCGATGCGGGACAAGCCAAACGGCGACTCGCTTTGGCCAAATGGATTTCTGATCAGCGAAACCCTCTGACTGCCCGTGTGATCGTCAATCGTGTTTGGACTTGGCATTTTGGCAAAGGACTTGCTGGGAACCCCAATAACTTTGGTGCAACTGGTCGTCTGCCCACGCACCCAAAACTGCTTGACTATCTAGCTGATTGGTTCATGAAAAACGATTGGTCGATCAAGAACTTGAATCGATTGATCGTTCAATCCAAAACCTATTCCAGATCCAGTGTCCATGCTGCTCCAGCTGAACTAGCGGAAAAGGATCCCAAGCGAGATTTGTATGCCGCATTTCAACCGCGCCGATTGACGGCAGAAGAAATTCGTGACGCAATGCTTTGGACCAGTGGCGAATTGAATCCTCAAGTCGGCGGTGTTCCCTGTCGACCAGACTTGAATTTAGAAGTCGCCATGCAACCGCGACAGATCATGGGCGGAACCGCGTCTGTCTATGAACCCGATCCACTGCCCAAGCAACGCAATCGGCGCAGCGTCTATGCAGAAAAGATCCGGGGTGTTCGCGATCCGTTCCTGGAAACATTCAACCAACCGGGCCCCGACAAATCCTGCGAACTGCGCGAGACTTCGACGGTTGCTCCTCAAGCGTTGACGATGCTAAACGCAACCGAAGTTCAGGAGCGATCACGAGCGTTTGCGATGCGGTTGATGAAAGAAACTGGTGATCAGAAAAAATTGATCAACCGCGCTTTCGAGTTGGCACTGGGCCGCTTGCCGACCAACAAAGAACAAACACTTTGCCAAACGTACTGGCAGTCTTCGATCGAGGCTGAATCCGCAAAAACCTATCAAGCCGCTAAGTATCCAGCTCAGATAACACGCACGGTGATGGCGGAGAAAACTGGCGAGCCGTATGACTTTGTCGAAATCATGCCAGCGTACAAAAACTATGTTCCCGATCTGCAGCCAACAGACCTGGACGCCAAAACGCGAGCACTTGCTAGTGTCTGCTTGGTGATCTTTAACATGAACGAGTTCGCATACATTGACTGATTTCAACATGAAAACGATTCATACTTATCCGTCACGGCGCGACTTTGTTTACGGCTTGGGTGCCAGCCTCGGCAGTCTGGCGCTCAGTTCGATGTTGCATGCCGAAGAACATCAGCAATCGCCGCACTTTCCCGCCAAGGCAAAGCGTTTCATTTTTCTAATGATGGAAGGTGGCCCCTCGCATATTGATACTTTCGACCCGAAACCAGAGCTGAGCCGCCGACACTTGCAAGAGTTTTCGCGGACGGGCGAACAGCAAAGTGCGATGTCCTCAGGCAAACGGTACTTTGTCAAATCGCCGTTCGATTTTGTTAAAGCTGGCGAGAGCGGCGCGGATATCTGCGATCAATGGACTCACTTGCAAGACTGCGTGGACGACATCTGTTTTTACCGTGGCGCCCAAGCCGAATCGGTGAACCATCCAACGGCGTGTTACCACATCAACACTGGCAATCGATTTGGTGGCGACCCTGCCGTGGGCGCTTGGATGACGTACGGACTTGGTGCGATCAATCAGAACTTGCCAAGTTTTGTGGTGCTGCCCAGAACCAGCTATCCGCAAGGAGGCGCAGCAAATTGGTCCAACGGATTTTTGCCAGCCCAGTTTCAAGGCACACCGCTACGGCCCACAGGTAGCCCGATTCTGGATCTATTGCCGCCGGAGAATGTAACGCGCGCCGAGCAACGCAAGAGCCTAGACTTGCTGGAAAAACTCAACCGCCAGCACTTGCAGTCGCGTCCTGATCGCAGCGAGCTAGAAGCACGCATTAGCTCGTACGAACTTGCCTTTCGGATGCAAACCGAAGTGCCTGACATCTTGGATCTTTCAGGCGAAGATCAGGCAACGTTGGATTTGTACGGGATCGGAAATAAGAAAACGGACCCATTCGCTCGCAAATGCTTGCTGGCTCGAAGGCTTGTCGAAAAGGGCGTGCGATTCGTGCAAGCCTATGCGGGTAACTGGGACAGTCACGACTACATCCAGCGCGCTCATGGCTCTCTGATCAAAAGCGTCGATCAGCCGATCGCCGCGCTGCTAAAGGATTTGAAACGCCGAGGAATGCTGCAAGACACGGTGGTGTTTTTCTGCGGTGAATTCGGCAGGACGCCCGACAACGGACTGCGCGGTGGCAGCAAGTCTTACGGGCGGGATCACAATGCCAAAGCGATGGCCATGTGGATGGCAGGCGGCGGCGTCAAAATGGGACACACCATCGGTGCAACCGATGAAACCGGCGGCGAGGCGGTCGAGTGTGTCCATCCGCTGCGCGACGTTCATGTCACACTTTTGCGATTGATGGGACTGGATGACAACAAACTAACCTACTACCACGCCGGACGCTTCAAGCAGCTCAGTCAGTTTGGCGGCGAAGTCATCAACGAACTACTCGCATAGGATACTGAATTGTAGGCCGCAACTTTTGTGTGCCGGATGGCCGAAACTCTTGACGGCTTGTTGATTTACTGAGCCGACGGCGCTAGCCGCGGGCCTTGTCGTGATAACGCAAACCTTCGAGGCCCGTGGCTAGCGCCAGCGGCTCACAAAAATATGCCACGCAAATAAATCAACAAGCCGTAGTCTAACAAATTGCACTATCACCGTGAAAAGAAGAGCCAGTCTGTACAGCGCTCGTCGACCAACTCGTTGAGGTAACTGACGTCCTGCACGCGAACTTCGTCAAACACGTTTCTCAACGCGTCAGAAAACGGCGAAGATTCCGCATACGACCAGACTCCCAAAACGCCTCCGTCATTCAAGTGTTCTTTCGCTAGCCCCAACCCCGACTCGGTATAAAATTTCGCGTTGGAATCGTGCACATGTTCATCCAAGCGTTCGTCGGGCGAATGGTCCACATCGATCAAGATCAAATCAAACTGGTCTTCAGGTGGCTCTAAAAGTCGTTGGTAGACATCGCAGTTCGTCAACTTCAAATTTGGATTCTTCGAGAGCGAGGGTGACAACGGCACAAGCCCTTGCTTCATCCACGTGATCACCTCGGGCAAAAGTTCAGCGACTTCTACGGAGGCAACTTTGTCTGACAACAGAGCCTGATGCGCCGTGTAACCCAACCCAAGCCCACCGACCAATACGCGGAGATCAGAACCGCCATGCATTTCGATTGCCGTACACGCCAATTCACGTTCGCTGTCGGTGTACAAACTGCTCATCAGGAATTCGTGATTGAGCGTTACTTCGGTGACAAAAGTTCCCGGATCATGCAGCACCTCGCGTCGCCGCAAGCAAAGCACACCCAGGGGCGTCGAATCGTAAGCCAAGATTTCTATTTTTGATGCCATGCGTAAACAACATAGCGTCAAACCCGTCCACCGCCAGTTGCAGGTCAATTCGTAACAGGGCAACTCTACTATGACATGTAAAGTTCCCATACGTCGATTCCTGGCAGCAAGCTCTTCAGCCAACTGCGGTAATCTTCCATAGGAAAGCCTGGTTGATCAAAAGGTGTTGGCAAAAACTGAGGATCACCGCCGCGAAAGTGAAAGGTCATCGGTTCGAGTGGAGTCTTTTCGCCACTTTTGCTGATCGTCCAAGACCCGATGTAGGGCTCCGGCATGCAATTAACTAGCGTTACTGATTCCAAGCGTTTCAATGGTCGTAGCTCCGCTAATTCGTTTCCTTTGAAATTGCATGCACTAAGCGAAAGCAACTGCAAGGACGCGCATTTTCCAAGATCGGAAAAATGTTCTTTTTCGAGCCATGTTCCGCATAAAGAAAATCGCTGAAGCCGTTCGCAAGTAGACAACTGACTTAGATCCGCAGTCGTTGTCGACGCGCTATTGAAGGTCAAATCTTCTAATCGTGCCCAGTTCTTTAAATTCGCCAATCCGGCATGCGAAACATAGGCCGAGTCGACTTCGCTAATGGAAAGAGTCTTCAGCTGGCTAGACAATGGTTTCAATGTGACAATGTCTTCGTCCTTCATCCCAACCATTTCCAGCGACAATGAATCGCACAGCGGCATCCCTTGCATCGCTTCGCAAAGGACTTTGAAGTCGAGCGAGTTGTCTCGCTCTGACCTGGACCAACGAAAACCACTAATCTTTACCCTGCGTGCGGTTTCGAAATAGTGTTCCCCAACCGCATCAACCACCCACTTTGGCATCATACTACTTTCGTATTCAATTATGCCGCCCATCGCTGTGATCGTTTCCACGCTTGCACGTTGAAGCCTTGCCGATCGATGCCAGATCGTTAGGAAAACGCAAACCACTGCCGCTGTTATTAGAATCGCACGAATCGAAAACCGAGCGAACCGAAAACGCTTCATCGTTTTATCCTCTGTGGCAGATTGATCATTTGGATAGTTTGGTGATCGGAGTCAACTCCAGTTTGCGGAACTCAACTTCTGATCCTTCGGCTTGAATGGCAAGCTGTCCTTTCGTCGCGGTGCAATCGGTTCCATGATTGACCAAGTCGCCATTGACCCAAACTTTGATGGCATCGCCCACGCATTCGATGTTCATGGAGTTCCATTTGCCCACCGGTTTCTCGGAGCCATCGGTCAGGTTAAGAATTCTTCGTCCCTTGCCTTCGGTGACGCCCCAGTTTTTCTTTGGTCCGCGCCGTTTGACCATATCGGGCACTTTGATGTCTTCGACGATGCACCAAAAATCGCCCGCGTGCATGTGATTCATTTGCGCCTCAATCGACTTGGGGAACATCCCATAAAGCGCACGCGGCGTTGACGCATGAACCAGCACGCCACAGTTCCCAGGTTTGGCAGCGAAGCGATACTCGACTTCAAGTCGATAGTTTTCGTAGATCGCATCGGTAATCAAATGGCCATTCGGCACACCAAGGCTGACGAGCATCCCGTCTCGGACAATGAAGCTGGCTTTGGCGTCGGGGTTCTTGTCGCGATCCGGAATATCAACATGCCACCCGGTCAGATCTTTGCCATTGAACAAATTGACCGTTTTTGATTTTGGTTTCGTATCCGCGGATACGGTTTCAAATTCGATAGCGATCGCGGCAAAGGCAATCATAAAACAGGCAAAGCGAGTCATCGTCGTACTCATGGAATTTTGGTGGACTAGCGCGGTTAGTATTCACCAGGATGATACCTACAGAAAACGAAGCCAACATCTTTTGGTGGTTTGCCTTCAATGAAAAACCTGAAAACCTCGCAATTTCGTTTTGTCGTTGGCTCAGCAGATTGACTGGGTGTGAGTATCGGACGCTGCTAGGCTTACGTCTTTGCGACCGACACTTCCTGCTGTGAAAATCGTCATGCCACTTGGAATAGACCCAAAAGTCGACTTCGCATTCAAAATGGCTTTACTTCCTGCGGCATGCCGAGGATCTTGAAGCGGACGAACTTTCACAGCTCCTTGTTGAAGCGGAGTATCACGAAGCCACCGAGGTATTGCAAATGATTTCACGATCCCCCGAAGAACGTCGTTTCTACGAAGCACGCCAGAAGTTTCTTCACGACCAAGAAGCCAGACTTGCCGCGGCACGAGGGCAGGGACGCAACGAAGGAATCGAACAGGGCGCTGTGATTGGAAAGATCCAACTACTGCAACTACTGCTGAACGCAGCAGAGCAACCCGCTAAGGAACTGGGCGAGCTTGATCAAAATGCATTATTGAACTTGCTTTCTGATCTTCAAGAACGACTTCGTTCTCGCAATAACTAACTTGCCTGCCACCTGGAAACTTGACTAGGGGCACGTGTTCAAGGCCAACTGATGCAGCCTGTGTAAGTTAGCGCGACGAAGCCACCGAGGTATTGCAAGAACAATTAGCCGAAAATAGTTGTCGAGTCGAACGAACTTCAGAAAGCGTTTTTGTCGCTCCTCCCTCAGGACTCACTTCCTGAATTTGACGCGTAACAAAAACGATTGAGCCAGAGTGGCGGCTGGAAGCGAACTAGGTAGATGAGCGACCAAGCAACTCGCGCACTTGAACTGGTGTGTTGGGAGTGCGGTTCTGATCCCACTGGACTTTCATCGATTTGGGCACAACAACGATTGCGGTCGACCCTAGATGAAAACGTCCAAACTCTTCGCCCTTGCCGATCGGTCGAGGTTCGAATGGAACTTCTTTGATTTGTTTGCAGCGTTTGATCCGCCCAGTCAATACCGTTTCGATTCCTGCCACAATCATTGCACCGACCATGACCAACGCAAACGGATCATCGCCGTTTTTGAAAATCGTTACCAACCGTTCATTGCGCGCAAAAAGCGCATCGACATTGGCGGCTGTTCGTGGATTCACGGAAAACAACTTGCCGGGAATGTACATCATTGACTCGGGTGATCCGTCGATTGGCATGTGCACGCGATGGTAGTCTCGCGGCGAAAGATAGATGGTCGCAAACGCACCGCCTTCAAACAAATCCGCCGTGTGTTTGTCGCCAAGCAATTCTGCCAGCGAATAATCAATTCCTTTGGCTTGCAATAAACGACCGTTCTCGATCGCGCCGACTTGTGAAATCATTCCGTCGGCGGGTGAAGCGATACTGTCTGCAACGTCAGACATTGGCCGAGCATCTGGTTTCAGTTGCCGCGTAAAGAATTCGTTGAAGCTTGCATACTGGGCTGGCGTTGCTGGTTCGTCTGATCCCGATTCACTGACAGCCTGAGACAAGTCCACTTTGTACTTTGCGGCAAAACATCTGATGATCAAACTTTTCAGAGGACGCCATTTGACATCCGCAAAAAATCCGACCAAAACGGTCAACGCTTTTTGCGGAACGACTCGTTGGAGCAAGACAAACGGGTCCATGAAATTTTCCTATTCCTCTTTTTGTACTCGCTCGCGTACAAACACTTCATCGCCCTCGACCTTGACTTCAAAACAGTCAACTTTGACACGAGGATTGTCCTCCCAGGTTCCATCTTTCACGCAAAAACGCCAGGCATGCCATGGGCAGGTGACCGTTTCTCCGTCCACATAGCCTTCAGCCAACGAGGCTCCCATGTGGGGGCACAAGTCGTCGATCGCGTGCCACTGGTCACCTTGCCGAAAAACGGCGACCATTCGCCCGTCAACTGGCACCGCGTGCCCCTGGCCATCCTCAAAGTCGTCGACTTTGCCGACTGATTCAAACTCGCTCACTAGATTTCCTTCCGATTTACACTCTGTTTCAACCAATCTTTGCCTTTTATTGGCTTGCGTCAACTTACCCCCGCAAGGCACACTCTAGGAGCTATCCGCCGTGACCGACAAGGCGCTGTAGGGCAGTTACTGACTTCACCAGCCAATGTTGGCGGTGTTTTTCAGGACAGCTCTGGTTCTGGGTTGCTGTTTCTGCAATCACAGACACTGCGTTAAATTGGGTGGCCGCGATCAGCTCAGTGAATTTCTGAGCTACGAAATATTCGTAACTTTCCGATTGGAAAATTACCCAGCTGACACAAATATTAGTCACAACGATGATCAATTATCAAAGACGACAACTGTTAGAATCCAAAGTCTGGCCACACGTTCAGACGCCCGCCCAATATGTTGGCGGTGAAAGAAACATTGTTGTCAAAGACCACAGTTCGGTCCGCGGGAAATTGTGCTTAGGATTTCCAGACGCGTACACGATCGGCATGAGCCATCATGGTCTGCAAGTCTTGTACAGCATGATGAACCGTCGTGACGACTGGTGTGCAGAGCGTGTTTTTACACCATGGCCCGACATGGAAGCCCAGCTCCGCAAGCATGACATTCCGCTGTACAGTCTGGAGACTTTTACGGCGCTTTCGGAATTCGATGTCGTGGGTTTGAGTCTTCAGTACGAAATCAGTTCGCCCAACGTGCTGACCATGATCGATTTGGGTGGCATCCCACTTGAAGCCGTTGATCGTACGATGGCCGATCCGTTGATGATGGCGGGCGGGCCGTGCTGCCAGAACCCAGAACCAATGGCAGAGTTCTTTGATGTGATGGTGATCGGTGATGGGGAACCAAGCCTACCGATACTTTGTGATCTATGGATTCAGCAAAAAGAAAAGTATCGACGCGAAGATGGATCGTTCGCAGACGGTGCCGTTGGTAGGCAGCAACGCGAAGACGCGCTTGCGACGATCGCCAAACAAGCAGAGTATGCTTACGTGCCGCGATTCTACGAACCCGATTACGCAGAAGGCCGTATCGCATCGATCACGCGAACGCGCAATGATGTTCCCGAAACGATCGCGCCGGCAGTCATTCGCGACTTGGACGGCACGCCTTTGCCAACTTCACCGATCGTTCCGTATGTCGAATGTGTTCACGATCGAATTGCTGTGGAGATCATGCGGGGTTGTCCGCACCTGTGTCGCTTTTGCCAGAGCACGGTGATCAAACGTCCCTTGCGTGTCCGAGAAGTCCAAACGATTGTTGACGGAGCACTGGAAAGTTACCGCAACACGGGTTTCAATGAGATCAGCATTCTGTCTTTGTCCAGCAGCGATTATCCGCACTTTGAACCGCTTGTTCACGCGTTGCATGACGTCTTTAAACCGCTTGGTGTGAACATCAGCGTGCCAAGCCTGCGTGTCAATGAACAGCTTCGATCGCTGCCAAAATTGATCGGAACACAGCGCCGCAGTTCGATGACGTTGGCTCCCGAAGTTGCTCGCGACGACATGCGTGAACAAATTCGCAAGAAGATCAAAAACAGCGATTTGGTCGAAGGTTGCCGGGTAGCATTCCAGAACGGATTCGACGCGGTCAAACTCTATTTCATGTGCGGTTTGCCGGGCGAACGGCCAGTCGACTTGGACGGTATCGTGGATTTGGCTGAACAAATCGCGACGGTGGGCAAAGAAGTCAAAGGCCGCTATGTCCGAGTTACCGCGAGCGTGTCAAACTTTGTCCCCAAAGCCCATACGCCGTACCAATGGAACGGCATGCAACAGCGAGAGTACTTTCATTGGGCGCACAAGTACCTTTGGGCGCGCCGCAAGATTCGCAGTGTGAATATCAAGTGTCACAACGTTGAAACCAGTTTGCTGGAAGGCGTTCTGAGCCGCGGAGATCGTCGCACTGGCAAAGCCATCCGCTTGGCGTGGGAACGCGGTGCAAGAATGGATGGCTGGACCGAACACTTGGATCCACAGCGCTGGTGGCAAGCAATTGCTGACGCAGAGATCGATATCGAGACACAAGTTCATACGAAGTATGAATTGATGGACAAGTTGCCGTGGGATCACGTCAATGTAAAGTTTGGTCGCGGCTATCTGGAAAAAGAACAGACCAGAGCAACCATTCAGCTAAGCGACCTTGCGAAAGTAAAGTCCTAACCAGAAAGCGTAAAGACACTGCACAGACAATCTACTTGTCTGTTTTGTCGTCGTCTGGCATGTCTTTTTTTGCCGCGTCAGCTGCGTCATCCTTTTTGCTGCGTCGTGTGCGGCGTTTTTTAGGTGCCGGTTTCTCGGGAGCTTCACCATAGACTCTGTCCGTTGTGATCTTCACCGTATCGGCGCGGACTTTGGTTTCGTCGGGCGGTTCGTAGAATCCAACCACTGATACGCTGTCACCTGGTTTCGCCAACGTCAGGTTGTTGTAAACCAGTTTGAAGACAGCATCGTTTGCAAGCTGAACCTGAACCGGCTTTTTACCGGCTTGCACTGTCATCACGCCGTTGGGCAGGAGCCCGACCAAGCCCCCGACCACTTTGCACTTGGCAATGGTGGCGTTTGGTTGAGCGTGCCGGTCTGGATAAACACCCGCAACGAACTTTTCTCGCTCGTTACCTTTCACATTCTTGTTAACGGGCGCGAAAATCTCGACAGTCTTGATCGGTACTGTTGGAGTCCCGTTGGCTTGGAACGTACCGGAAAACCGAACCATCGACCCGCGTCGAAGGAACTCGGGTTTGGCGTCGGCAACAAACGTGAACGCCGAGATCTTTTCGGGTGGTTGCACCATTATTTCTGTGCCATCGTCGCGCGTGATCATCAGCACACCGCGCTGCATGTCTTTCAACTTGCCCTTGAACCTAGTGACCTCGTTGGCCGGTTGAGCCCACGAAGAGGGTGCCATTACCAAAGTGACCAGCCAAACGAGGCATGGCAGCAATAAATACGAAAGGCTCGTTTTTATGAAGTTTTGCATCGGTTTATTGAATTCCAGTGGGTTAAAGCCGTTACACACCACTGTCCAGTTTAGCACAGCACGATTAGCCTGAAAGAAAATGATGCAGGCTCCACGAACTTGATTGATTGATGCCGGACACCAGCCCTCGTAGCTCAGTCGCTAAACCCGTTACCACACGAACTTTGCAGCAAATGAGAGATCGCGATCAGCGGATTTCGATGCTGACAGCGTACGACTATCCAACCGCCAAAATTCTGGATCAAGCCGGGATCGATATTTTGCTCGTTGGCGATTCTCTCGCGATGGTCGTTCAGGGACACGAGACGACATTGCCAGTAACGATGGACCAGATGATCTACCACGCAGAAATGGTCGGCCGCGCCGCCGAACGCGCGTTCGTGGTAGTCGACTTGCCCTTTCCCGAAGGCCAGATGTCAATCGAACGATCGTTGCAATGCAGCGCACGAGTGCTGAAAGAAACCAAGTGTCATGCGGTCAAATTGGAAGGCGGAGCGGAGCAGCATTCGCGCATCGAAGCTTTGGTGACCGCTGGCATTCCTGTGATGGCACATGTTGGACTCCGACCCCAGAACGTGAATGTTGATGGTGGATACCGAGTCCAACGTGATTTAGATGCGTTAGTCCAAGATGCAAAAGCCGCTGAATCGGCCGGCGCTTTTGCCGTGCTGATTGAATGTGTCTCGCAGGAAGTTGGCCAAGCTATCACTGATGCGGTATCGGTACCCACGATTGGCATCGGTGCGGGTGCGGGAACAACAGGTCAGGTATTGGTCACGCACGACTTGATTGGATTGACGACTGGCTATACACCGAAGTTTGTGCGCAAGTTGGCTGACGTTCAATCCACGATCGAAAAAGCCGCCGTGGACTTTCGCGAATCCGTCAGTGACGGTAGCTTTCCTGGCAAAGACGAATCTTTTTCATAGCCGACAAACTAATTTTATGAATCAAACAATCACGCCAATCGGGGCGCTCTCGGATCTTCATCAACAAGTCACTCAGGCGTTTTGCGAACTTGCCAAAGAATGTGTCCAGGCCAATGGAGTCTTTCGAGTATCACTTTCGGGCGGATCCACACCCAAAGTGATCTACCAGATGTTGGCGGACGAAGATTTGCCTTGGGAAAAAATCCATTGGTTCTGGGGCGACGAGAGAAACGTTGCCCACGATCACGATGACAGTAATTGCCGAATGGTCCACGAGGCACTGTTGTCCAAGGTGCCAGTGCCAAAACAGAACATCCACCCGGTGCCGGTAGATGTCAATTCGCCCCAGGCGGCCGCGCTAAAATACGATCAACATTTGCGCGGTGTATTCGATGGACAAACAATGCCAATGTGGGATCTGGTTCTACTAGGCATGGGGGACGATGCTCACACCGCTTCGCTGTTTCCTAGCACCCAGGCGCTGGCTCAAGAATCGCGCTGGTTTGTGGAGAACTGGGTCGAGAAGTTTGATGCCTTTCGGTACACATTGACGGCGCCGGCGATCAATTCGGCGTCGGAAAAGTGGTTTCTTGTAGCCGGTGAGGCAAAAAAACAGGCGTTGGCCTTAGTGTTGGGTAAAGACAAGAATTTGGAGCTGTATCCATCACAGTTGATTTCACCAACGCGCTGGTTTGTCACCGCGGATGCTTGGACCGGATAAAAAACCCGTAATTCGCCGTGGTTGTTTTGGCCCGATTCTTGCATGACTCTATGGCGAAAGCGGTTTGACTGCCAAAACGGCGAGAATCGAGCCATGCGTGAAATTGACACAACTGGTTGGGTTCCTACAATTCGGCAAATCGCAGATATACCTCTCCAAATGGAAAAATAATGGCATCTGAAGCTGTAAAAGAATTCAACGACGATAATTTTGAGTCGGACGTTTTGAAAAGCGAGACACCTGTATTGGTCGACTTTTGGGCGCCATGGTGTGGCCCTTGCCGCCGTATCGCTCCAATGATTGATCAATTGGCAGAAAAATACCCCGGCATCAAAGTTGGCAAACTAAATATCGACGAAGCACCGCAGGCTGCCGAGCGCTATCAAGTGACCAGCATTCCAACGTTGTTGATTTTTAAGAATGGAGAAATCGACGGCAACTTCATGGGTGGTGCGATCAACGTCGCAAAGATTGAGCAAACCCTGGATGCATTGGTTTAGATAACCAACCCGCAAGGCTCAGGTGGCATCAAAGTCCAACGTCAGTGTTCTGGATCGAGTAACGTCTACGGACGAATACTTTGATATTTTGGCGCGCTGGTTGGACTTGGAAAGTGAAGCCGAACGAGAACGAATGGCTCGGCGCCGGCAGATGCGAAATCAAGCCGATGCCGAGCGTACCGGTGAAACGATCTTGCGATTGCAAGTCATCGATCACAAAACCGGATTGGCTGGACGCTATTTGATCGATCTTGCCAAACCCGGCGACGAGCGTTTGCCGATGAACCGACTAAAAGTTGGATCGCCGGTCGTTTTGTCTGACAACAATGATCTGAAAGATCAAGGCGTTGCTGGTGTCGTTAGTCGACGCAAACACAATGTCATCCAGGTCGCGACCGATCATTGGCCCGACGGAAAGTTGTTTCGCCTGGATCTTTCACCAGATGAAACCACACGTCGTCGACAGTTATCTGCGATGGCAAGCGCTCGGATGGCCAACAAGCGCGCTGGCCGGTTGCGCGACATGCTGCTTGGTCACCAAGCATTGCGTGAAGGCAAACCTGGCAAGATTCAATTCAAAAGCATGTTGAATCCGCCGCAACAAGAAGCCGTCCGGTTCGCGCTTTCCGCACCCGATCTGTCAGTGCTGCATGGTCCGCCTGGAACCGGAAAGACGACAACGTTAGCCGAAATCATTTTCCAAGCCGTTGAGCGCGGCGAAAAAGTACTGGCGTGCGCACCAAGCAACACGGCCGTCGATAATATCCTAGAAAAAATCGCTCCAATGATTCGCAGCGTCGTCCGTGTTGGGCACCCCGCGAGAGTCTTTGAATCGCTACGAGACCATACCTTGGATGAACTTGTCGACAATGATCCGTCGACGGTCGTGGTCCGCGAGATGAAACGTGAGATCGAACAATTGGTCCGCGCGGCCAACAAAGACATGCGCGGTCACGATGCGCGACGGCGAAAACGCGAAATGTTTGCCGAGGTTGGCCAATTGCGAGGCCAGGTCCGAGCCATGGAACGTGCCGTGATTCGCGGTATTTTGGATTCGGCAAACGTCGTCTGTACTACGACGACCATTGATGATGATCTGTTGGGCGATCGCGAATTCGATTTGGCCGTGATCGACGAGGCTTGTCAGTGTACGCAGCCCAGTATTTGGCAAGTTCTACTGCGATCGGATCGGATCGTTTTTGCCGGTGACCATTGCCAATTGCCACCGACTGTACTGAGCGATCATGCTTCGGCGGAAGGCATGCGAGAATCGACGATGCAGCGTCTGATCAATCGCGAGGGCGAATCGATCTTTCGGCGGCTGACGGTACAGTACCGAATGCATGAATCAATCATGCAGTTCTCTTCGAACACTTTTTACGATGGATCATTGCTTGCCGATAGGAGCGTTCGGACGCATACGTTGGCGGACCTTCCAGGCGTCGAAGATTCACCACTGACTCGGCAGCCGCTGGCGATGATTGACACCGCTGGCGCTGAGTTCGATGAACAACTGGAACCGGATGGCGAAAGTAAACGGAATCCGAAAGAGGCGAACTTAATCGTCCACTTGGTTCGTCAACTGATGGATTCAGGTTTAACGGGTGACCAAATTGCGATCATCGCACCCTACGCTGCCCAGGTCCGGCTGCTGAGAGATCGGCTGGATACACCCGACTTGGAAATCGACACGGTGGACGGTTTTCAAGGTCGCGAAAAGGAAGTGATTTTGTTGACGATGGTTCGCAGCAACGATCGAGGCGAAATCGGTTTCCTTGCCGATACGCGCCGAACGAATGTTGCGTTGACGCGAGCAAAACGAAAGTTAATCATGGTCGCCGACAGTGCAACGTTGGGTGCTAATGATTTCTACAAACAACTGTTCGACTACTTTGAAGAATTCGATGCCTACAAAAGTGTTTGGGAATTCAGCGACCTGATCTAGGTTTCTATCATTCGCCAACAACCGCAGCAGACGGAAGGTTCGCCCGGTAGGTATAAGAAAGGCGACCCAAAACGCGGTCAATCAAATTCCCATCGATACGCTAGCATGCGTGCCATGACCAAGAAAACGGCACCGCTGGCGAGCAGCACCATGATTTGAGGCGTGATTTCGCTAGCCGGTAGGTCTCGCCAAAAGACTTTGTCGTAGCCGTCCAGCGCCCATGCGTTGAAAGTCCACATGCCCGCATCACGCAAGTTTTGGCTCATCACATATCGTGGCACCATCGAACCGCCCAAGGCGCTCATGGTCAAAATCAGAATGACTGACAATCCGTTCAATTGTCCTCGTGTCTTGCATAGCGTCGCCAAAAACAACCCGAATGCTGCAGCCGCGCCTGCAGTCACCAACGTCATCATGAAAAAACCATCCAGATGCCCCAGCAAGTCCACGCCGAACATGAATTGGCCCCACAAAAACATCACGCTGACTTGTAGGATGCCCAGCAACGTTAGGTAAAACCATTTTCCCAGCAACAATTGGTCCATCGTCAGTCCAGTTGATAACAATCGGTCCAAAGTCTGATTTTCTCTCTCTTCCAACAGGGCTCCACCGCCACCAGTTGCTCCAAATAGCAAGAACATGACTGCGATTCCGGCGGCATACATGCTGACAACAGGGTTGGTTTTGCCTTCGCCCATCACATCGACGATCTCAATGTTGGGAGTCGCTGAACTGGCAATTGGCTCAGTCGCAGATGCTTGTTGGACGCCATCGGCAGGTGTCCGATTTGGATTTCGATTCGCAGTTGCTGGCGTTTTTTGATGCGAAACCATGATGGCTTTGGTGACGAAAGCACTAACAATTTGGCTGGCAACCTGATCAGAAGAATCCGACAGCAGTTTGACCAACAAACCACTCGGCTCGGACTGATCAACTACGATTGCCAAGGTTGCACTGCCATCGCGAACCATTTTTTCAGCATCGTCTCGCGTCAATGCAACGTCTTGCTCTGACCGCATGAATCGCAATCCGGCGTTCTCACGAAGCGACGCAACGATCACATTGCTTTGTGGGCTATCGACCAAGTCGACCGCGATGACTTTGATCTTTGGCGTCTTACCACTACCGACACCACCGCCAAAGATCATTGCGAACACGCTGAAGAATGCGATGGGCACCGCAAACGTCAGGATCAATTCTACTCGGTTGTGCAATAGTCGCCGCAGGCTAACTAGGATGACTGTCCAGATCATTCGTCTCTCAATTCGTGTCCAGTGAGGTGCAGGAACACATGATGCAGCGACGGTGCGTGTACTTCGACATCGGAAACTTCGCACCCAGAATTCTTGACAGCGTGCAAAACGATACCAAGCTGATCCGAGACATCATCGATTCGAGTTTGCACAGTTCGGTCGTCACAGAGTTTAAATCGCCTGTCCTTGAGGATCTTGCATTGATTGACGGGTCGATCGATTCGTACACGAACCAGCCTTGAATCGCCAACCGTTTGCTTGATCAATTGTCCGATCGTTCCATCAGCAACAATCTGGCCATGATCAACGATCACAATCCGATCACTGCGTTGTTGGGCTTCGTCCAAATGGTGCGTGGTTAACAGAATCGATGTACCAGCTTTGTTCAATTCGTCCAGCATTGAAAAGATCCGCTCGCGACTCTGCGGATCGACACCGACAGTTGGTTCGTCCAGCAGTAGAACCGATGGTGAGTGCAGCACCCCGCATGCTAAGTTCACACGTCGTTTCATTCCGCCTGAAAAACCGCCAACCAAATGATCCGCGCGGTCTTCCAGTCCTGTCCACTGAAGCGCCCAATCGATCCGGTCTTTGATTGCGGTCTTGGCGACGCGGTGGAACTTGGCAAACGCCTTCAGGTTTTCCCGCGTTGTAAGGTCTTGGTACAACGCAATTTCTTGAGGCACCAAACCCAGTGAATCGCGCACACCTGTGCCTTCGATTGGTTGCCCATGCAGTCGTATGCTTCCGGAGTTGGGCCGACAGCGACCAGACAAGCACCGAATCAGGGTCGTTTTCCCAGCACCATTTGGCCCCAAAAGTGCGAGCCTCTCACCGTCTCGCAATTGAAACGTCACGCCTTTTACCGCATCCACTGTGCGGAAAGACTTGCGTAATTCATCGACTTGCAACGCGAATGTATTCGTTTTGTTCACAATCGTCATGTGACTGGGGGTGGTTCACGACAAAATCGACGCGAGTTTTGAGTCTAACAAACAAAACTACGATATAGGTACCCGAAATCACATCGCTGGCGTTGAACTCAACCACTGACTTAGCGGATAATCAAAGCTTATCAAAAAGGAGCAACATGGCCGACGATAGCTACGATGACGATGAGGTTGAGCGGCTTCAGTCCCGCACCTCGCTTTGGACGCAAAACCACGGCAATCTTTTGCTGGCCGTTGCCGGGATCATTTTTTCTGCTGGTGCCATCTGGCTCTTGTACCAGCAGCATCGAGCAAGTATGCGGCCAGTTCGATTTCCTGATGGAAGAGCGATCGTTCAGGTCCAGGATAATAGGATCGGGGTTGATGGTGCGCCGGACCGGTTGAAGATCAACATCACAGGTGCTGCCAACGACAAGGGCGCTTTGATGTTGGCGGTCTACGATTCGCCGGCCAGTTTTCAGACCGGTCAAGCTTTGATCAAGGACCAAGCCAAAATCGTCAATGGAGAAGTCATCTGGATGGTTCCAAAAACAGTCTTGCCAGACTCATTCGCAATCAAGGCTTACCATGACGAAAACAGCGACGGCAAACTAAACCAACATGGACTGACTGGTATACCCACCGAACGCTACGGGTTTTCGAAAGACGCTCGCGGCGCTTTTGGTCCGCCAAGCTACGCTGATGCGATGATTGAAATTTCCGACTTGGAAAAGAATCCGATCACGATTGTGATTCGTTAAGGTCGGCTCGTGAAATAAGTGCAACGGTGAAGCGTTTGTTGATTTACTGAGCCGCAGGGCGATAGCCCCGGTTTCGAGCGCAACCAGTCCGTCAGTAACCGTGGCCAGCGGCTTACAAAAATATGCCACGCAAATAATCAAGGCGTTAACGAGTTTCGTTGCGGCAGAGTGGATTTCCACAATTGGCCGCAAATCCTAACGTGCTGTGACGGTGCGTATCGACAGCAGCGAGTCGTACCATTCATTGGGCTCGGTAATGTCTTCCTCGTCTTCGTCGTACCCGTTGTATCGCCCCGAGAATTTGGCTGCGATCTTGCGTCCTTCGCCCATCGCAAGCATGTAGTATGTGAAGTTGATTCCGCGATAAGTTTCTCTCTCGTGGTAACGAAAAATGACTGCAGGCATGCCGTCAATCGAGACGCGTTTGCCCTCAACTTTTAGATTTGGGTCGACTTCCAATCCTCGTACACTTCTAAATGACGCCTTTGACAAATCGTTTGGCGGAATCGAAATCCGGGTAGTCGTTGAACTGGGAATGAACGCCAATGTGAACTGATACCCTTCCTTGGTTTGGCGGCGATAGATTGTGTATCCCCGATTGTTGATTTCTTTTGTTGGGTCGTTGAATCCACGCGGCAACTCGACACTATAGCCCTCATTGAAATACGCCATCTGAGTGGTCGCCGCCGTCTCGTCCTGGACCTCAGCGGTTTCTGCCACTTCCTGTTCTGGCTCCGCCACAAGATCTTTGATGATCAGTGCCCCCACCACAACGATTAGTCCCAGCACGCTAGCGACGGCCGTGTACAAGATCGCTTTGTCAGAATATTTGCTGGGCTTTCGCGAAGTCTGGCGTTTGGCTTGATAGGGATGATTGAAGTCGCCGGAACTCGGAGCGTTTGCCGATGCAAGCGGGCCTGATGGAAAGACGGGGTTGGTTGGGATTGTGGGAATTTTTGGCGCCGATGGGTCGGGAATCCGCATCAGGTGCTGGCACTCAGGACAACAAAACTCGCTCGTCGCTTCTGGAATGCGACACTGATTTCCACAGACGCATTTGACCAGAACCCCCGACTCCTCTGGCTTGGGCGCTGGTGCCGATTTGACTTCTGGTTTGCCGATACTTTCGGGTACCACGACAACTTCGTTACATCCGCCGCAGCGAATTTTCTTGCCAAGAAACTCTTTCGAGATCGGCAATTGCTCGTTGCAATGAGGACACGGAATCTGCATTCATGAACTTGAATTCGAGGAACAGTGAAGACTTCGCATTGTCGCACGAAGCATCACGGATTGCTACAGGCAGGCGAATAGTGACCTCATTGATGCCAAATGAGAGCCCCCATTATGGCTACTTGCGTTATGCAATGGCCTTGATTGTTTTTGCAACCAGCGGGCGCTGTTTGAATTTGGCCCATTGCGACCGCAGCAGCTTTGAAGCGGGTTGCTCGAATCGATAGGTGATCAAAGCACTCAAGGCAATCATCGCCAATGTGCCAATTGTGAATGCAACAATGGAGTTAACACCGATCGTTTCCATCCAGTGGATCAAGACCGTTCCCAGGTTGTTGTGGAACAAGTACAGGGAGTACGAAATCGACCCAATGAACACCAATGGTTTCAGTCGCAGCACCGGCAATTTCCCAAATGCACTCAGCCCTAATAGCGCCAACAAGATGACAGTGACTACTGGGTTGTGGTGCTTCTGATCGATGACATGAAAGGCAACGGCGCTGGCAAAGATCCCCAGGCTATTGTGGCTTAACGTGCCCCGTTTGATCTTGATTTCGTGTAGCAGAATACCGATCGAAAACAGTGGCATCCAGCGGAAGAAACACAGTCGATCGACAAACGCAAAACATTCGCCAAACGTTGTACCGGAATAATGTTGTTGAATGAACTGGTTGCCAAGTCCACCGATGACGCACATCGCAAGGACAAACATCATCGTGCTCATGAGTGGCTGATACAACCGTTTGGATCGAAGTAGATACAGTAGAAAACCGTAAAACAACACTTCAACCATCAGCGTCCATGTCACAGGCTCCATGCACTCTGCGCCGAACAACTGTGGCATGATCGTCAGATTGGCCAACGTTCCACCCACCGTCACATCTTGCTGCAACATTGGAAACATGGACAACAAAACGACGTTGAATAGTACAATCAGCCAAAAAGAAGGAACAATCCGAATGGCGCGTCCTACCGCAAAGTCAGCTGATGTAGGTTTCTTGCGTAGTAATGCGAATAGGTTGACGAACCCGCTGAGCATGAAGAAAAGCTGTACGCCGTATTTGCCAAAGGGAAACATGACCCCCAGCGGAGAATCAAAACCATACTTGGAGGAGTAAACCCAAGTGAAATGGAAAAGCAACAAGTTGAGCGCCGCGATCGCGCGCAAGACGTCTAACTCGACAATGCGAGATGATTTCTTGTTAACGGGTATTGCGTTCGAATCTGTCACGGCGGCTACATTCTCTGGAGGGATTCCTCGAAAGTATGCAACTCATTTTCCAGCAACATCCAAAAAATTTGGGTGACAAACCCCAAAATTGTGATTTCAGTTCGATCGCTGAACAACAACGTCCAAAACGTTGTTTTTTGGCAACAGAATTGATCATAGTGATGCCTTAACGCAACACGCTTGGTCATGACCGTATGGCTTGAGCACCGCAAAGATTTGGATTTGGAATCGCTGATTTGCAGATTGCAGTTGAATTGGATTCAAGCTTGGATCCGTCTATGACTCGGCAAAAATCGTTGTTTTCACGGTAACTACATCTGATTTCGATTGTAGGTAATAGTTCACTGTTGTTACGAACCGATCACCAAACAAAGTGACGGCTACTTTCGGTTACAGTGTCCCAGCTGCGGCGAACTCCG